>JBEKPA010000187.1:0-7287 GCA_049521195.1 Occallatibacter sp. | reverse complement strand
TTTTGGTATTGAGGCCTGTAGGGCTGACGCCGGGCGGGCTGAGCGTTTTGAGCCCTGGGTCCGGCAGCGCGCATTGCCGGTCCGCCGGCCGAACGCGGCGCCGGCGCGCTCTCACGCTGGCCGCGCGCCCAGGCCGCGGAGACGCACAGAAGCACAATCGCCGCCGCTAATACCGCGCGGCTCATGCCTCCCGCAATGTCTCTCCCGGTTCTCATCTCTTCCCGCTTCCGCCCGGCCTGCTCAGAGCAAACTACTCCCCGTTGTTGTTGTCGGTGGTGGAAAGCGCCTCCATCTGATCCAGAAGTTGAGCGTTGCTATCCAGCGTCTGCAGATCGTGTACCACGGCCTCCTGCCCCGTCGGCCGAGCCGTCTGATCCCAATCGGTGACTCCCAGGTAGGTTCCGCCGCCAAGCAGCAGCAGAACGGTCAGCGCCATGGCCGCCAGCGGGCGAACGTGCATCGACGGCCCGTAAGCGAATCGCGCGCGAAGGCGGGCAACCCAGCCTGCTGGCGCCGCCTCGCGCGCTTCGCGCAGCCGCGCATCGAAGCGGGTCATGAAGTAGGGGCTTGTTTCCGGAGCCTCCCAGGTATCGAGCAAGGCCAGGGTCGCCCGCAGCTCCGCCAGTTCCTGGCGGCAGCGGTCGCACTCCGCCACATGAGCTTGAACCTTGGCCGGCGCCTTTTCGGGATCCAGCAGCATGTCTGCCAGCTTCCCGTTCATTCCGGCACATTGGTTTTTCATCCGTTCCATCTTTCACCCCCGCTTCCGCCGGTGTCGCCCGGCTTGTTTCCACTTACACAAAATCTTTCAGCTTATCTCTCAACGTCTGGTAGGCGCGGAAGAGCAGCGACTTGGTCGCCGACTCGCTCAACCTGAGCACCTCTCCGATCTGCCGGTAGTCCATCCCCTGGTACTTGTGCATCAGCACCGCCATCCGCTGCCGCTCCGGCAAGGCCATTACGTGCGTGCGAATAGCGGCCATCCGCTCATCGCGGATCAGCCGCTGCTCCACCGTCGGTTCATCGTCGGCCACGTCCGGCGTGGTGCCCGTCTCCTCATCCGTCGCATCCAGATAGAGGGTCTGAGCCGCCCGCTCGTGCCGCGTATCGCGCGCGTGGTTCACCGCCAGGTTGGTCGCGATCCGGTAAAGCCAGGTGGTGAACTTGGCCTCGGCCCGGTAGCTCTCCCTGGACCGGTAAACGCGCAGAAACACCTCTTGCGCCAGTTCTTCGGCGATCGCCTGGTTGCGGACCATCCGAAACAGGAAATGAATCATGGAACGGTGGTACTTTTCCACCAGATAGTTGAACCCCGATTCGTCGCCCGCCGCCACGCGCAGCATGATGGCCGCGTCGCCGGCCGGCTCCAGGCCGCCGACCGCGCCCGCATGAGTCTCCGCTCTTGAGCCCGGCCGCGAGGCCGCGCCCGCTCCCAGGGCCGAGTTGTCCAGCACCAAGGTAGCCATATCTTGTGGAACCCGATTCGCAGCGGAAGGTTGCGCCCTAGGTGCGGATTCCATTGCCGTTTCAGGGCTGGGAATACCAGTTGCGGTCCCATTCGGCCGCGGGCCGGCTCCGGGCTCGGAGGCCCTGGCCATCGAGGCAGGAGGACCAGTGCTGCCGGGGTCCGCGCTGGACCGATCCGCGCCCGCCAAATTGGCGCTCGCCCGATCCGGACCCGAAGGAACCGGAATCGGCAGACCCAGCCCGCCGAGGCCCGGAACAGGGCACAGCGCCGCTTCCCCGTCGGAGGGGAAGCCGCCTGCGGGACGGTTCGATCTGGCTCTCCAGCGCATCGTTGGCTTGGCGCGGATCGCGGCTGCCCCCAAGTGACTGCAAGGGTTGGCCGCAAAGCCCCGCTGGTGTTACTCTAAACCACGGGATGCCCCTCCGGCGCGGCTTTTGCCCGTCTCCCTTCGGGGCGCTTAACTCAGCGGTAGAGTGCCACCTTCACACGGTGGAAGTCGCAGGTTCAAATCCTGCAGCGCCCACCATAGAATCTATAACTTACGGCCATAACAGCCGAAAAATCCAACCCGCCGCTCAACCCACAATTACTGCTGTCTTGCGCGGCTTCCGCGTACTTTGGCAAATGGTGGCGAAGTGGTCTTCGCGAAATGCCTGCGCGCTCGAAGACGGGTAGCGACCGCGAGGATGATAATGATTCTCAAGACCCGGCCGGTCAAGGGATGCGCATTCCGAGGGCAAGGCCAACCCGTGGATGGGCTGCAGCTCGGGGCGGCTTGACGCGACAAGCCGATCTCACGATTTGAGTTGGACGGCCGCGAGACGGGTGCGGTCGGCGTGAAGCCTCAACAGATATCCGAGGGGAGGACGCCATCAAGGTACGAATGCGATTGGGAGACCTGCTGATCCAGGCCAAGCTGGTCTCCGTCAACGATGTGACCAAGGCACTGGCGCTGCAGGCTGAGCTTGGCGGGCGCCTGGGAGACCGTCTGGTGGGCATCGGAGCCCTCAGCCAGGAGGCGCTGGACTCCTTTCTCCATCGCATGCCGACAGAGCCCGCCGATTTGGCGGCTACCGGAATCGACGCCACGGAGTTCCTCAGCCTGCTGATGAAGCTGATCTACGTGGACCACCTGGAGTCGGCCCGCCAGTATGTGGATGCCATCAAGCTGCCCTATGGCCTGGTGCTCGAACTGGTGCGGATGGCCATCGACCGTCACCTGCTGCGCAACCTGGGATCGCGGGACTCCGGCAATGCGCTGGACTTGAAATACGCGTTCACCGACGAGGGACGGCGTTGGACGGTCGATGCCCTGGAACAGATGCGCTATACCGGGCCCGCGCCGGTCACCCTCGACGAGTTTGCCGGCCAGGTCAACCTGCAGAAGATTACCAACGAGCGCGTGACCTTCGAACGCTTGCGGAAATCCCTGGGCGACCTGGTCTTCGAGGACAGCATCGTGGAAAGTGTCGGCCCGGCGTTGAACTCGGGCCGCGCCATACTGCTCTACGGTCCGCCCGGCAATGGGAAGACTTCGGTTGCGCTGAGCTTTGCCAGCGTATTCACCGACGTGATCTACGTGCCTTACGCGATCATGGTCGAGGGCCAGATCATCCGCGTCTACGACCCCACCTTTCACTCCCTCCTGAGCCCCGACCCCTCGATCGAGGACAACAATCTCTCCTTTATCCGGCGCGACGAATACGACGCGCGCTGGGTTCCCTGCCGGCGGCCCTTTGTGGTCACCGGCGGCGAACTGACGCTGGAGATGCTCGATCTTCGCTTCGACCCCTCGTCGAATTTCTACGAGGCTCCTCTGCACATAAAGGCCTTGGGCGGTTGTTTTGTCATTGACGACTTCGGCCGCCAGTTGGTCAGCCCGAAGTCCCTGCTGAACCGTTGGATCGTGCCCCTGGAGAACCGCTTCGATTACCTCAAACTGCATTCGGGCAAGAGCTTCGCCATACCCTTCGAGGAGTTGGTGATCTTCTCCACCAACCTGGAGCCCGAAGACCTGATGGACCCTGCCTTCCTGCGCCGCATTCCCTACAAGATCGAGGTGGCGGGGCCGAGCGTCGAGCTGTACAAGCGCATCTTCGAGAAGGAGTGCGCGCGGCAGGGATTGACGGCTCCCAGCGAGCTATACGACCTCATCGTGGACAAGGTAACAAAGGGCAAGGGGCTTGAACTGTCTGCCTATCAGCCGCGGTTCATCGTCGATCAAGTGGTCGCAACCTGCCGGTTCATGGGCCAGCCTATCCACTTCCAGCCGCGGTTTATCGACTATGCGCTGGACAATTTGTGGGTGCGGCGTCACTCGCCCCTCAGGCCCCCGGCTCCGCCGTCCGCCCCGGATGAAGGGGAGTAGTGCCGCGTCCGCGTGATTGTGTTACGGCTGAAATGTAGCGCCGGTCTCCAGACCGGCTGTCCTGCGGGCGTCCACGCCCGCACTCAATTCATGAACCATTACCAAATCAGATGGTCTGGCCACTAGATGGAATGAGATGACAACGAGTGGAAAACACGGGCGCGGCCAGAGTGTCTTGAGGTATATTGGCTCGTAGTCCGGAAAACAGGATTTGAAGTCCTGAGGAGTATTCAACGAGAAGGAGATCATCGTGACGAGCTTCTGTGCGAAATGTGGAGCTGAAGTATCCGCTGACAAACAAGTCTGCGCCGCGTGTGGCGCGCCCACCGGCGCATGGACCCCGGTGGCGGCGTCTGCCCAACCCGTGGCGGCACCGGGTCAACCCGTGGCCGCGCCTGCCCAACCCATCGCCCCTCCGGCCAAATCCGGCCCCAGCGCGCTCAAGATCGTCCTGATCGTCGTGGCCATCATCGTGGGGCTGGGCATCCTGGGAGTGGGAGCCTTCAGCTACGTGATCTACCGGGCTGTGCACGGCATCCACGTCTCGGGCTCAGGCCAGAACGCCCAGGTGACGATGAACACCCCCGGCGGCACCTTCACCGCCAACAGCTCGGAGAAGTTCGACGCCTCCGATCTGGGCACCGACCTCTATCCCGGCGCCGAAGCCGGCAAAGGCGGAGCAAGGATGACCTTGCCCGGGGGTTCCTGGGTTTCCGCCGTCTTTGTCACGTCGGACTCGAAGGACCAGGTGGTCAGCTTTTACAAGAGCAGGCTTGGCAGCGAGGTCTCAGTCTACGAAAGCGCCGACAGCGCTGTGCTCTCTGCCCAGAAGAGCAAGCAGGAATCCGTCATCGTGACGGTTACCGCCAACAAGTCGGAGTATAACGGCAAGACGCAGATCGCCATCGTGCACACCATCAGCACCAAGGCCCAGTAGAAGCACTGGCCGGAGTGGCGCCCAGGATCGCCGCTCCGGCCGCGCCTTGCCCCAAGTCTCAGCGGGCCGCCGGGATGCGCTCGTCACAGAAGTTCCGGAATGCCCAGCGCGTCCATATCCGAATAGACCTGGTTTTCTCCACCCATGCCCCAGCAGAAGGAGTAGCTGGCCGTGCCCACGCCGGCGTGGATCGACCATCCGGGAGAGATCGCCGCCTGCTTGTTCGCAACCAGCAGATGACGAGTCTCGGTGGCCGGTCCCATCAGGTGGACGACTCGCTGATCGGCGGGAACGTCGAAGTAGAGATAGATTTCAGAGCGGCGCATGTGCGTGTGCGGCGGCATGGTGTTCCACACGCTGCCTTCCGCCAGCTCGGTGAAACCCATCACCAGTTGGCAGCTCCTTGCGCCTTCCAGGTGAATGAGCTTGTTGATGGTGCGGAGATTGGCCGTGGCCGGCGAGCCAAGCGTCGCAGGCATCCGGTCGGGGGCGCGCACGATCGCCGTGGGATAAACGGCGTGGGCCGGGTAACTCAGCAGGTAGAACTCGGCGGGTAGGCTCGCATTCGCGCTCGAAAATGAGATGTCGTGCCCGCCCTTGCCGATGTAAAGCGCATCGCGATTGCCCAGAGCATGGGATTCTCCATCCACTTCGACGGCCCCATCGCCGCCGATGTTGAAGACGCCGAGCTCGCGCCTTTCCGTAAACCAGTTAGCGCGCAACCCACTCGGGCAGGGCAGCGCCAAGGGCGCATCCAGCGGAACCGCCGAGCCGATGACCGCGCGGTCCAGATCGACGTAAACAAGCTGAATCTGGCCCGGCGCGAAGAGGTCGTCGACAAGAAACGTCGAGCGCAGCTCCGCCGTGGACATGTGGGGATAGCGGACCTGATCCGCCATTTGCATCACTTTCATAAGCTCACCTTCCGTTTCACTGTTACCAGCTTAAGCCCATCCGCCACGGACGCGCCGACCGGCCGGCAACCGCCAAACCGGTACAGGGCCGCCGCTCGCCGATGCTCAACTCAACGCCAAGGGATCGGATTCGAGGCGCAGTATTCCTGGAATCGATTCAGCAGTTAAACATGACCGCCGAGCAGCCGGGCTTGAAGGGCTTCCACTGCACCAAAAACTTGGTCACCTCCGACGACTCCATGCGCCGCATGGCTTCAAACTCGCCGCTCTTCTGGCTGTAGAGCAGCGCGCCCTTGTCGTCCAGGACGGCCAGCGCAGGCACGCCCCGGCGGAGAGGAATCTCGTACTTCGCCGCCAGGTCGAGATTGGCGTCCATGTGCCCCACGTTCACGTGGACCAGGACGAAGTTGGCCTCCAGAATGGGCCGGTTTCCTGCGTCGTGGAAGTAGAGGTCCAGCACCTGGCAGTCGCCGCACCAGTTGCCGCCAAAGTCGAGCAGGATGCGCTTGTGGGTCTGGGCAGCGGTCTTGAGGGCGGCGGCCAAGTCGGCCTTGGCCTGCCCAGGGTCGGGATAGATATCGTGACTGTCGGAGCGGGCGGGGCCGGCGGCAACGGCCAGCAAGACGGCCAGGGCGAGAAGCTTGACGGTCTTCAAATTGAGCCTCCAGTGCTGCTCTCAGTCTGCCACAAAGATGCGGAACGGTGCCATATTCCAGCTCCGGCCCACGACGAACGCTTCGTGGTCTCCCACCCCTTTTCGTTCGCCGCGGTTCGCCGCATCGAACGAATAGGATGGGGACGGTGCCTCCTTGCATTCGGGCCGGATCGGCAATGCCCGTTTCCAGGGCATTGGCATGTACTCTGGAATGTGGCAAGCGACCTGCGAAAACGGCTGGAATCGACGGCCTATCCCGACCTGGGGGCGATGATGGAGGGCTACGCGCGGGCGGCGGCGGAGGTGGCCCGGCGGGAGTTCCACCAGAAGCTGGACTTTACTTCGGAATCGATCGACAGCCTGGACGACATTTTGGTGCTGGTGGGCGAGAGCCCGGAGCTCGACCTGGACTTCGAGGTGCGGCTCTGGGGCAGCTACCTCGGCGAGGTGCTGCGGCGGCGCTATGCGGGCAGTTGGGAGATGACCCAGTATCCCGGCGGCGCGGTTGCGGTTCCGGCGGTCGAGGTGCGGGCCTCAAGGCTGTTTCCGCTGCTGAAGGTCTATCGCCGGCTGACGGTCGGGGAAGAGGAGGATCTGGGCGCTTTCTACGCCATGGTGACGGAGCGGCTGGGCAAGCCGGCGCAGGTGAATTGACAGGGGTCATGGGTCAGCAACGGGGCTGCCGACTGGTCCCGGACAGTTGCTCTCTGAATTGAAGCCCCTGGGACGCTAGCTGCGCGGGCATCCGGCTTTGTGCGACAATAACCATTGGCATTGCGCGGCGATCTGAGCGCAGCGCGGAGGACAAAGCGATGGGAGATCTACTTCAGCCCTGGCATCTGGTGGTGCTAGGCGTGGTTGCATTTTTGCTGTTCGGCGCCAAGCGGCTACCGGAGCTGGGCAAAGGACTGGGCGAGGGATTGAAGGGCTTCAGGGAAGGCATCA
>JBEKPA010000186.1:0-7323 GCA_049521195.1 Occallatibacter sp. | reverse complement strand
CATGCGGATCGCAACGCAGCGACTTCACCCCCGAGCCCTTATCGCGATGCAGAGCTGCCGCGAGTTGCGCGCTCACTTCGGGGTCGCGCGCTCCGCTGAATCCAATGAAGTAGACCCCAAAGTCCAGCCGGGCGGCAAAACACTCCGAGCTTTCGCGGGTCAGGAGCGCCATGGCTCCGCCTCCTCCTGTTGCAGTCAATGGAAACAGGAGCCTTCCACCGGGCTTGACGGCCGCGAGCCAGGACGGCGGCGGGTGCGTTGCGCCTGCGCTGACGACAACTACATCGGCGGGTTCAAACGGTCCGCGTGCGCCGTCGCCCTTGATGACGGCAACCTGGGGCCAGGGAGCAAGCGCGACCCGCGCCCTTTCCGCGAGGTCCGCGTCGATCTCTATCGCCGTGATTTTGCCCTGCGGGCCGGCGAGTTCGGCCAGGATCGCGGTGTAGTAGCCTGTGCCGCACCCAAGATGCAGCACATAATCGCCGGCTCGGACGCCGAGGTGGTCGAAGAAATCAGCCCAAAGACTGGGCTGGCCGTTGTTGATGCCCTTGGCCTCGTCGAGCACGATGAGCGCGTTGTGATAGACATGCCTCGGATCGGCGTCCTCCGTCGTCCAGTATCCCTTCGGACCCAGAATCCGCCAGGGCCCCGGCCCGACGAAGCGTTCACGCGGCACGGTTGCGAAAGCGGTAAACAGAGCTGGGGAGGACATGTGCGTGAGGAACCGCAATTCCTCCGCGTAGAAGCGTCGTGCCGCTTCGGTCGAGCCGGTCATTCAGGACTCCGCTGCTTAAGCTGAACCTGGTTGTTCGATGGCGTTTCCAGGACAACTGTACCCGAATTCGGCCTTGAATTCGGGTTCGATCGGGCAAAAAACGGCGAAAATTGGCAGGTTTTGATTACCGATCAGTACATAGGCGTATTCCATAAGTCATTCATTCTGTGGAAGTTACTTGGGTGAGTGGGCCGGGAATATGGCTCCCGGAGGGGGAGGGGGGTCGGGGGGTACGGGGGTACAGACCGGGCACATACCTGACATTTTGAACCGGGGTTAACCATGCTCTTCTCCCACCTATCAGTATGCGCCGGCGGAACGGAATTCTCCGCAAGGCGCTGCTTTCGGATCTCAAGGCCGCTGCGGGCACTTCGGTTTCCATAGATCCATGCGAGAATTACCAACTCACTGTACTGCTTAAGTTGTTCTTCGGCTGTTGTCGTCAATCCAGGATCATTCCCAGGCAGATCGGCGGACAATGGGCGACTTTTTGGGAGTAACCCTGAGCGAGGGGAAGTAAAGGCAAGGAATTGAGCAGCATCGTCTTGCATTAGAGTCGTTCCAGCGTTAGACTGGCCGAAGTTCCCCCGTGTCGGTCACTGCGCCATGCAACAGGAACAACTGACTACCGTCTACCAACCTGACGGTCTCTGCCGCATCCTCGCGCTTGACGGAGGCGGTGCAAAGGGCTTCTACACGCTCGGCGTCCTCAAAGAAATTGAGGCAATGCTCAACTGTCGCCTGCACCAGCGATTCGATCTAATCTTTGGAACCAGTACGGGCGCAATCATCGCGTCGCTACTCGCGCTCGGGAACACGGTGGATGAAATTCATCATCTGTACAAGAGCCATGTTCCAGCAGTAATGAAAGAACGCAAGCGCAACGCGAAATCGCGAGCTCTGGCCAAACTTGCGTCAGAGGTTTTTGGTGACAAGTCATTCACCGATGCAAAGACTGGCATCGGCATTGTGGCCACGCGCTGGGTGAATGAGCGTCCAATGATCTTCAAGGGCGGCGTGGATCAGGCTCACGGTCGAAAGGGAACGTTCACCCCCAGTTTCGGCGTTAGCATCGCCGACGCAGTGCAGGGATCATGTTCCGCATTTCCTTTTTTCGACAGGAAGCTCGTTTCCACCTCGACAGGCGACAACATCGAGCTGATCGACGGTGGTTACTGTGCCAACAATCCGACACTCTACGCAATCGCCGATGCCGTTCGTGCGTTGAAACAGGAACTGAAAGACATCCGAGTCGTCAGCGTAGGTGTCGGCGTATATCCAGAACCGAAGGGCGATTGGAAGCTCAGGATTGCGAGGAAGTATCTGGCCAGCGTACAGCTGCTTCAGAAGACGCTTGAGATCAATACGCAGTCCATGGATCAGCTGCGCGAAATTCTTTTCAAGGACGTTCCAACCGTGCGCATTAGCGACACGTTCTCACAGCCGGAAATGGCCACAGACTTCATGGAGCACAATCTCGCTAAACTCAACATCCTGTGGCAGCGCGGACGTGAATCATTCGCCACGCGCGAAATTGCTCTACGCGAGTTCTTGATGTAGCGAGGGGGAGACTGAATGGCGATTCCTGAATCTCAATTGGAAACTTGGTCGCATCAAGGCGCAGTCGCAGGCTCGTGCGATACATATAACGAGGTCAAGAAGGTTCTCGAAGCCTCTACAGTTCCGTATGCAATGAAGGACTACAAAGTTTTTCTTCAGGGCTCTTATGGGAATGACACAAACGTCTATAAGGAGAGCGATGTAGACGTTGTGATTCAGCTGAACCAAACGTTCAACAGTGATACGAGTGCGCTTCCTCCGGATCAGTTTGTCGCTTGGGACAAAGCTTACAGCAGCAGCGGTTACAACTACTACGATTTCCGAAAGGATGTGCTGAAGATCCTCACGGATCGATACGGGAGCGATGTCAAAGAAGGCGACAAAGCTATTTCCATCGCTGCAATCGGTAATCGCAGAAAGGCTGACGTCATCACGGCGTTGCAATATAGACGGTATCACAAGTTCAACGGCGTTTTTGACGAGTCGTATGATGTCGGGATTTGCCTCTACAACAAGTCTGGGGACCGGATCGCCAACTATCCGAAGCAGCATTCCGAGAACATGACGGCGAAGCACCAACTGACCGCACGCTGGCTAAAGCCTTTGGTCAGGATTGTCAAGAATATGCGCAATAAGCTCGTCGATGATGGCAAGATCAAGAGTGGCGTTGCGCCATCCTACTATATCGAAGGTCTCCTATACAACGTACCCAACGACAAGTTCGGCACCAGCTATGGCGATTCCGTCGCCAGTGCGATGAATTGGATATTGCAGGCTGACAGAGGCAACTTTGTGTGTGCCAATGAGCAATACTACCTGCTCTGGGAGAACACGCATACCAGTTGGCCGAGGGCGAACTGCGACCAGTTTTTGAACGCACTCAAGTCGTTCTGGAATAATTGGTAGGTGAACGTGGCACTAAGGCCAGGATGACAGATTTGTTTTGCAAGGGACTTTGGAGAAAGGACACCAGGTCTCTGACCGCCCGATTTCGTTCTTTGAGGGTTGTGCTTTCCCACCCATTCGCAAAGAAAAAGCGAATGGATGGGGCACGGACATGATGCAGATTCATACGGTCAGAAACCTAGAAGCCGTTAGCACCACTCTGCTCGAAGAGTTCCTGTGGTCTCCCAGGTCTCAAAGGCGAGACCTGGGGCACCCGGGTTTTTCCCTTCTGGTGTGGAGTGCGGCGTGGACCGGGAGGTCCACGCGACAGCCGGCCAGGAGGCCAGCGCTACCTGTTCTTACCTCATTCCCGCTGAACGGGCCAAGCCTGTCGCCGTTGACCGCGGGGCGCGCGATCGAAGGTTATGCAGATATCACTTGGGAAGCGCCAAGAAGTTGAAGGCTTGGAAAGGATACACCGCGGCGTTTTGAAAGCCCGCCAGGTCCAGCGCCGGCCGTTTCTCCAGGAAGTCCTTGAGCAGGAAGACCTGGTACCCCAGTTCATTCGCAAAGAAGTTGAACAAGTCCTCACGGTTCAAGCCAAGCCTCGGTGCCCCATCATAGCTGCTCTCAAAGAGAACGACGGGGGAATCGCGGGCAATCAACTTGCGCGCTCCCTTAAGAACCAGCAGTTCCGCGCCTTCCACATCGATCTTGACGTACGCATACCTGCGGCTGGGTTCCACCAGGTTGTCGAGCATTTCGCAATCCACGGAGAGCTCGACAACATCATCCGGGCTTGCAGCGTCTTTCGCAAAACCGCTGAAGCCGGGACGCGAGCGGTTCTGATAAAACGTAAGCTTTTCGCGCTTGTCTCCCAAGGCCAATGCCTTGATGTCGACCTCGGGGAACTTCCTTTTCAGCCACATTGCCTTGCTGGGAACCGGTTCGAATGCGATGTGCCTGCCTTTTGGCGCGAGGCGCATAATCAGGCTCAAGGCAGAGCCGATGTGGCAACCGATATCGATGCAATTCGAATCGGATTGGATAAGCAGCCGCATCGCCTGTTCGACGCGATCCGACTCAAGATAGATTTCGCGGAGCTCCGGATGCCGCCGGCGCCTGAAGATCCCGGTAAGGTCCCGCAGGCGCTGCGCGGGCCCTTCCAGCGGAGTGCGGATGAGGATGTATTTGAAGTAGAGCCAGTTCATCGGTTGTTCCTCAGTCAATTATGCAGCGTGGCGGGGGCTGGACCGGTTCGCACCCGAGGGCGTTGCGGAGCAGCATAGCGGCGCCGGTTCGTCGCCGGCTTGCGGGTCAAGAGGTTGAAATCCGGCGCTCAGCGCAAGCCCCGGTGGTTGTCCTAAACCGGCAATCCTGCTAGTCGATGGTCAATTGAAATTATCCACCATGGAGTTCGCGCAAGCAAAGTGGATTGGCAGGAGCCTATAGAGCGGTTCCCGGACAGATTGGGCGGCGCTGGTTGTGAACGCACGTTCGACAGCGCGGTTCGAAACGCCATCGCATTTGAAGGCGATGAGTCGCTTTGAGCATTTCTGCATGATCGCGTCTGGGCGCGGGTCTTAGCGGAATGAGGATATAGAGGCTCGACCGATTGCGGCGGGCCGAACTATACCTGGATGACCAACTCGCTATATTGCTTGAGCTGCGGATCGGCAGTAAGCAGATGGAGCGGCTCGCTAATGGCCTGGGCAATCAGCAGGCGGTCGAACGGGTCGCCGCGGTGCATCGGCAATGCGGCAACGAGAAGCGCATGCTTCGACCATACGGGCAGTTCCTCGAAGCCGTTAGCCTCAATCTGCT
Source organism: Occallatibacter sp. (assembly GCA_049521195.1). Lineage (GTDB taxonomy): Bacteria > Acidobacteriota > Terriglobia > Terriglobales > Acidobacteriaceae > Telmatobacter. The sequence continues at coordinate 2,279 of JBEKPA010000186.1, read as the reverse complement.
CGAAGAGTTCCTGTGGATCGGCGTTCATCTTGCCCAGCCGGACTTTGATTGCAACCTCCCAGATAGAGGCTGAAGAGATAAAAACCTTCTCTGCGCCGCGCATCGCTTTGAAAGCTCCGCGTGAAAGCCGTTCAGGTTCATAAAATGACCAGCAGAAGATCTGCGTATCGAGCAAGAGACGCATTATCGTCCCTCAAATTGCGCGAGAAGATCATCGGGAAGCGGCGCGTCGAAGTCATCCGCGATCCAGCCTTTTCCCTTAAGCGCCCCAAAATTGATGATCCGTTTTTCGTTCTTGAGGCTGGTCAGCCGGGCGATTGGCTTGCCCGCGCGCGCGATCACCACATCGGTACCAGAAGAGGCCAGATCGACGAGCTTGGAGAGCTGAGTTTTGGCTTGGTAGATATTGACGGTTTGCACAGCGGAACTCGCGGTTTGCACGTTGGGCCTCCTTGACCAGACCAAGTCTAGTCTATCAAACTTTGGAATTGCCGTGGCTGCTCGGCCGCTGAATTCTCTGTTGTCGATGTGGACCACAGCCCGGTCGCGCATATGCTTAATTGGCAAGGCGAAGCTCTTCGCGTACCTTGGCAAGAACTTTCAAATAGACGCGGGCGGTCCCGGTGATGGTCTCCGGGGTTCCGGCATCGACGGCGGCCAGATTGACGAGGTCGCTGCCCACGCCCAGGGCGCGCGCTCCGGCCCTCAGGAAGCTCTCGGCGGTTTGCAGCGTGACGCCGCCGGTGGGAATGAGCCTGAGGTGTGGGAACGGGGCGAGGAGCGACTTGAGGTAACTGGCGCCCCCCACCGCCGAGCAGGGAAAGACTTTGACGTAATCCGCGCCGGCCCGCCAGGCGGTGATGACCTCGGTAGGCGTAAGCGCGCCGGGGATGGAGACCTTGCCCAGGGCGTGGGTCTTGGCAACGACCTCGGGGTGAAAGCTGGGGCTGACGACAAACTCGGCGCCGGCCTCGATGGTAGCCTCGGCCTCATCGGCGGTGGTGACGGTGCCGGAACCGAGCAGGAGCTTCGCTCCGTACTCGTTCTTGAGTTCCTTTAGCACATTTAGAGCGCCTGGAACGGTCATGGTGACTTCAACGACGTTGACGCCGCCGGCAATCATGGCTTTCACGATAGCATGCGCCTGGGCGGCGTTGCGGGCGCGCAGGACGGGAATCAAGCCGACGCGTTCGATGGTCTGCTGTGTGGTTTCTGGCATGGTTTCCTCTATCGTTTGATGGGGGCTAGCGGGCGATGCGCGCCGACCCCCCTTTGATGAGCCGTTCCACTTCGGCCAGCGTGGCCATGCTGGTGTCGCCGGGGGTGGTCATGGCCAGCGCGCCGTGGGCCACGCCGCAGCGGACCGCCCAGTCGATGGGCTTGCCGGCGAGCAGCCCGTAGATGAGCCCGGAGGCAAAGCTGTCGCCGCCGCCCACGCGGTCCAGAATGTCGATCTCCCGCTGCGGGACGTGGACGATCTGGTCCTCATACAGGGCGATTGCGCCCCATGAATTGCGGCTGGCCGTGTGCGCGGTGCGCAGGGTGCTGGCGATGAGCTTCAGGTTGGGATAAGCCGACGCCACTTCGCGGAGCATCTCTTCGTATCCGGCGATGGGCAGCTCCGCGAAGTCGTCGCCTACGCCCTTGATCTTGACGCCGAGCATCGCAGAGAAATCCTCCTCGTTGCCCAACAGCAGATCGACCTTGCGAACCAGCTCGCGGTTCACTTCCTGCGCCTTAGCCTTGCCGCCGATGGACTTCCAAAGCGAATCGCGGAAGTTCAGGTCATATGAAACCGGAGTCCCATGGCGGCGAGCGGCATCCATGGCCTCCACGGCTACCTCGGCGGTAGAGGCGGAGAGCGCCGCGAAGATGCCTCCAGTATGAAACCAGCGGCAACCATTCGCGGTTCCCAAAATCGACTCCCAGTCGAAATCGCCAGTCTTGACTTGGCTGATGGCGGTGTGGCCGCGGTCAGAGCAGCCTGCGGCCGCGCGCACGCCGAAGCCGCGCTCGGTAAAGTTGAGGCCGTTGCGCACGGTACGGCCCACGCCGTCATAGGCAACCCACTTAAGCAGGGAAGTATCGACGCCGCCCTGGAGGATGAGGTCTTCGACCAGCCGGCCAACGGGGTTTTCGGCCAGTGCTGTGGCGATTGCTGTGCGCAGGCCGAAGCAGCGGCGCAGGCCGCGAGCCACATTGTATTCGCCGCCGCCCTCCCAGACCTGAAATTGGCGTGTGGTGTGGATGCGGCTCTCGCCGGGATCGAGGCGGAGCAT
>JBEKPA010000185.1:0-7337 GCA_049521195.1 Occallatibacter sp. | reverse complement strand
ATCGGCGTTCGCGACCGCCAGATGGAAGGTCACCGGGCTGCCGCCCAGCGCCTCCGGGGTCTGGCATCGGCCGCCCATGGAGTTGGAAAAGTCGTCGCTCATCATCAGGACGCCGCCGTTGATTCTCAGGCTGGCGTGCATCAGTTTGCCGCTGTTGGGAGCCGCGTGGCGAGCCAGTTCCACCGCTCCAAATGCTGCCTTGTAAAAGTCGATGGCGGCGGCGGCATTGCTCACCACGATGTGCGGGATGAGGGTCGGGTTGTCGCTCATGGTTAACCTCCAAAGAGTGATTTAGGGGATTTGCGCGGGTTGCTGGGGAACCGCGCGATTGCAGTCTACCACGGTTTCCTGCGGCGTGGAGACCAACTTCCGAGATGTCCCGCCGATCTTATGGTCTCCCGGTTTCCAGGCGTCCTTGATCGCAACCTTGTGACGCCCGTCGCACAGCGCCCGCGGAAGTCTGCTATCATGATAGCAGTGGAGGCGAGGATGGCGCAGATTCTGGTTCGCAAAATGGAAGACCGGCTCAAGGCGCGCTTGCAGCGCCGCGCCAAGCGGCACGGGCGAAGCATGGAAGAAGAGGCCCGGGAGATTCTGCGCAACGCGCTGCACGATCGTGAAACGAAGCGTGGCGGCCTTGGTTCGGAACTCGTGGCGATGTTCAGCGGAAGCGGCATCTATCTCGACGAGCCAATTCCCGAGATGCGCGGCCTGGAGCTGGAGATTCCGGAGTTCGAGCCGTGATTCTGCTCGATACGAATGTACTCTCGGAGTTCATGCTCTCTGTCCCGGATGCAAGAGTGACGCGCTGGCTGGACCGCCAACCCCGCTCCTCGATCTGGACTTCATCGATCAATCTCTACGAAATACGCGCCGGTCTGTTGGCGATGCAGCCCGGCAGAAGGCGATCTGGGCTGGAATCGCACTTCGAGCGGATTCTTCAAGTGGCGATTCAGGACCGGATCCTGCATTTCGACGCCGAATCGGCCGAGCGGGCAGCCGAGTTGTCGGCTGAGCGCCGCAGACTGGGACGCCCGGTTGAAATCCGCGACACCATGATCGCCGGAATGGTGCTAGCCTCCCATGCCAAGCTGGCTACGCGAAACGTCAAGCACTTCGAGGAGATCGCGTCGTCGGTGGTCAACCCGTGGGAGAAGACCTAGGGGTCAGGGATCAGGGGTCAGAAAGGCGGTTGGTTGAAGCCTACGATTTCCCAGATCCTTCGCCGCGGCGGACGGGATACGGGCACGCGGCGGCCCGGCACCACGGCGAACTGTGATCCTTTGTTAGGCGCTTACTGCCGCAATTCTCGTTGGCCTTCCGCCCTTTGCGCCATTGGCCCTTGCTGCCAGACGCTTGGCCTCGGTTTTGGCTCTGCCGCCCTTCTTGCCCAACTGCGCCATCCAGCGTCGGTTTCCGTAGACGCCTTCGATCAGAGCTGGAACATACAGGTCAACGTCCAACTCAGGGAAGCAGATGCCGGTACCGCGGCCAATCAATTTGTAGTTCCGCATCTGCTCGTGGGTGGCGCTGCCCAGCCCCTGCACTTCCTCGGTGGGGAGGACAAGCCGGCGCTGGTTGCTGAGTCCGACGATGAGCAGGTTCAGGCTGGGGATGTGTTCCACCGTCAGCGCGCGCGGTTCGCTGTCGTGGAGTCTTGCTCTCTCCAGCGCCGCTTCAATCTCGGCATCCGTTGTGACGACTTTATGCTCAGCCATGATGCTTCTCCCAAAGCGATACCAATTCGTCGAAATGTCTTGCGGCCACCGTCAGCACGTGGCGCACATCCGCCTTGTTTCCGTTGCTTGGCCTTACAGCGTCGCTCCGGTTGGCGAGCGCGACCGTCCCGTCCCGGCGAAGATCTACGATGACCTCGATCCCGGCGTAGAAGCCATGCACGTGCCTGGGCTCGTGGTCCATCGTGTAGACCGCAAATCGAACGCCGTCAAAACGGAGCGAACCCATTTGTTTCGATTATATCCCAAGCTGCTTAGGTTGTGAAGGGGCAGGGTGCGGATGCGGAGCTGAGACGGAGGCTGGTTGAGGGCAGGGACCTCCTAGGCCCCAAAATCGGGATCCGGAAACCGGCAATCGTTGTCTATACCTGAGGAGGATAGTTAACTTGCCGCAGATTGGTCGGGAATTCGTTCTTCCATCGTGAAAAAGCAACGATTTAAAGTACTACAAGATTGACGAGAGGAATCAAAATCAGCAGTGAAAGCCATGGCGAAAAGCCGGCCTTTCTGAAGATCACCCAGTACGGAGCCACCGTCACGGGAATCACCAAAAAGAAGATGATCCCCGCGACTATTCTCACGATCATTACGGAGTCCATGACTTTTCCTCGAATGAGATCTTTGTTGGCTAAATACTACGCCGCGTTCCAAATCCCGACCAGAAATTGTTTCCAGGTTTCGGGGGAGCTACCCCCCGCCGCGCTTCCCCGCCCGAATGCGGCGAATCTCTTCCATGCGCTGGGCGAGGAGTTTCTCGCGGCCTTCCTGGGTGGGATGGTAGTAGCTTCGGCCGCGCAACGAGTCGGGCAGGCAATCCATGTCGGCTACGCGGCCCTCTTCGTTGTGGGCGTAGCGGTAGCCCTTGCCGTACTCCAGTTCCTTCATCAGCCGTGTGGGCGCGTTGCGCAGGTGCAGCGGAACCGGCTCCTGGCGGGTCTCTTCGACCTCCCGCTGCACGGCGCCGTATGCGGTGTAGACCGAGTTCGACTTGGGTGCCAGAGACAAGTAGACCACCGCCTCGGCCAGCGCCAGGTCACCTTCGGGCGAGCCGAGAAAGTCGATGGCCTCCTTGGCCGATAGAGTCAGATTGAGCGCCTCGGGAGCGGCCAGGCCGATGTCTTCGACGGCCATGCGCACCACGCGGCGCGCCAGATAAAGCGGATCCTCGCCCGCGGCGAACATCCGCGCCAGCCAGTAAAGCGCGGCGTCGGGATCGCTATTGCGCACGCTCTTGTGCAGCGCGGAGATCAGGTTGTAGTGTTCCTCGCCGGACTTGTCGTACAGCAGCACGCGCTGCTGCACGGCTGTGGCGGCCAGCGCCTTGTCGATGTGTTTGCCGGCGGGGCGGGTTGGGTCTTGGGCCGGTTCCTGCGCCAGTTGCGCGGCGACTTCGAGCGTGTTGTAAGCGTTGCGGCAGTCGCCGCTGGAGTAGCCGGCGATCAACTCCAGCGCATCGTCGTCGGCGGTCAGCCCCAGCGCGCCCAGGCCGCGCTCCTTTTCTTCCAAAGCCCGGCGCAGGAGAGCTTGTATTTGCTCCTCGCTCAGCGGCTCCAGCACGTAGACGCGGCAGCGCGAGAGCAGCGCGGAGATGATCTCGAAGGAAGGATTCTCCGTGGTTGCGCCGATCAGCCGGATGGTGCCGCGCTCGACGTAGGGTAGAAAGGCGTCCTGCTGCGCCTTGTTGAAGCGGTGAATCTCATCGACGAAGAGAATGGTGCGCGAGTGCATTTGGGAGGCCTGCGCGGCCGCGGCCATTACCTGCTTGATCTCCTTGATGCCGCTCATCACGGCGGAGAACTCGATGAAACTGGCGCGGGTGGTCTCGGCGATGATCTTGGCCAGGGTGGTCTTGCCCACTCCCGGCGGACCCCAGAAGATCATCGAGCCGGGGTCGTCGCGCTCGATTTGCACGCGCAGCGGCTTGCCGGGGCCGACCAGGTGCTCCTGGCCGCTCAGTTCCTCCAGGCTGCGCGGGCGCATGCGCTCGGCCAGGGGCGCGGTGCGAAGCGGTCCCTTGGGGCCTTCCGGCTCGCCGTCGAAGAGACTCATCGCGCGCCCCCGAATGAAGAATCTGGGTGCCCCATCCTTCGCGGTTTTTGCGAAGGGTGGGAACGGCCCCCATCGGCTCGCTGCCGCGACGCTTCGTAGAGCAGCACGCCGGCGGCGACAGCGGCGTTCAGGCTCTCGACCGCGCCGGGGCAGGAGATGGTGACCGCGCCGTCCGCCTGTGCGGCCAGATCCTCGGGCACGCCGTTGCCCTCATTGCCGATGAGGAGCGCCACCGGCCCCGCCAGGTTGACGCGCTCGGCGGCTTGCGCCCCTTGCGCTGCAACCGCGCAGGTCGTCCAGATCGCCACACCGGCCTCTCGCAGGCGCGCAAAGCAGTCTTCCGCGCTCACCGTGAGCAGAGGAACCCGAAAGACGCTGCCTGCCGAGGCGCGCACCGCTTTCGGATTCCAGGCGCTCACAGTTCCGGGCAGGCTGAGGACGCCACTACAGCCGAAGGCCTCCGCGGAGCGAAGAACCGCGCCCAGGTTGCCAGGGTCCTGGAGGCCGGCCAGCACCACCAGCAGCGGCGCAGTCCTACGCCGGCCGCCAAGCAGGTCGGCCCAGGTCCAATCCGGCGGGGCGACCAGGGCCGCAATCGGCTGCGGCGCTTCGGTGGTCTGCGCCGAGTTCAGCAAGGCCCTGGGCAGCAGCAGTATCTCAGTCTCCGGCGGAAGCGGCAGGGCTTCGAGCAGGCCTTCGGCGCCCTCGGCCACAAAGACGCAGGCCAGGCGCAGACCGGCGCGCAGAGCTTCCGCAATCAGGTTCGGGCCTTCGATTCCGGCCAAGGCTCGCCCCTCGCGGCTGGACTCGCGGAGCGGCTGCGCCAGCGCGCGCCGGAGGTCCTTCAAGCGCGCATTCTGCTTACTCTGTACAATGCGAACAGGCATCGGTAGGAAACCCTTCAATGCTGAACCGATTCTATGCCGTTTTAGCGGACGGCGGGCAGGTGTATGAGCCGGCTCAACTTGCCCGCCGCGGCAGGCTGTGATAGCTTCCGTTTCTGTGGCATCCGCAACTCGGGAATTGAGGTAGACCTTCTTGTCCGCGGAGATCTTGCGCGTCCATCCCGATGAACCCCAGCCGGACCGGATCGACTATATCGTCTCCTGCCTGCGCAAGGGCGATGTGGTTGCCATGCCTACCGACACCTTCTACGGGCTGGCGGTGGACCCCGTCAATCTGTGCGCCGTCGAACAAATCTACAAGATCAAGACCCGGCAAAAGCACAAGCCGCTCTCGCTGCTGATCGCCTCCGTCTCTCAGGCCTACGAGCTCGCGCGCGATACCGACCCCATGCTCGACAAGCTGGCGGAGCGCTTCTGGCCCGGCCCGCTCACCATCATCGTCCACGCCGGCTGCAAGCTGCCCCTGCGCTCCACGGCCAATACCGGCAACGTGGCCCTGCGCGTGCCGGATGCGGCCATTCCGCGCGCCGTGGTGGAGCGCTTCGGGTTCCCCATCACCGCGACCTCGGCCAACCTGCAAGGGGCTCCCGAGTGCACCCATGCGGGCTGCGTCCTCGACCAAATCGGCGACCGCATTCCGCTGATCGTCGATGGCGGGCCGACCGGCCATACGCAGCCCACCACCATCGTCGATCTCTCGATCGGCCCCGGCCGCTGGGCGGTTCTGCGCGAGGGCGCCATTCCCACGCACGAAATTGTGATGGTCTTGCAAAGGTGACCGGGATCAGAGATCAAAGATCAGAGATCAAAGATCAGAGATCAGTGCCCGGGCGCGGACCTTTGACCCATGGGTACACAGATCGTGTTATGGGATGAGCTGATTCCCGATCCCTTTATCCGCACACGGATCGCTTATCGCGAATAAACTGATCTCTGATCTCTGACCCCTGATCTCTGAACCGAAGGTTCCGCATGAAGCGCCGAGCCAAGCCAAAACGCCCCAACTGGATTCTCCGCGCCGCGCTGTTTCTGCTGCTGGCGCTGGCGGTGGGCGTTCTTGGCTGGTGCCGCTGGGTCTACTGGCAGATTGAGAGCTACGCCGGCCAGGATCAAGTTGCCCAGGCTGCCCAACCCGGCCAGTCCATTCAGGCGGTTCGGTCGGACGCCATCGGCGTTTTCGGCGCGGCCGAGTACGACGGCCGGCCCTCCCCGGTCTACCGCGCCCGTCTGGATCACGCCCTCGCTCTCTACCATCACGGCATCGCTCCGCTCATCATCACCCTGGGCGGCAACGGCGGCGACCAGTACAACGAGGGCGCCGTGGGCCGCGAGTACCTGATGGCCATGGGCGTCCCCGAGCAAGCCATCATCGCCGAGACCGAGAGCCGCAATACCGAGGAATCCGCCCGCCGCATCGCCGTCATCGCGCGCGCCAACGGCCTGCGCCGCCTGGTGATCGTCAGCGACGGCACCCACCTCTTCCGCATCCACGAGATCTGCGCCGCCGAAGGCCTTGACGTACTCACCTCGCCCCGGCCCCGCGTGGCCGTCGAAGGCGGCTCCCAGGACTTCGAGCGCATCGCCCATGAAATCCTCAGCTACACGGCCTGGCGAATGCATCTGCATTGAAGCGACGCTGGCGGAATCGCCGGGTAAGCCGATCTTCAATCGCGATTCGGGTCTTTACGGCGCACAAAAGGAGCGCATCAATTGGGGCGGTCGCCGAAAGCTGAGCGGCGGCGAAAGCGATCGTCGACCGGCTGGCGGCCTTGAAAGCCTTGCTCGGCGGTATGCCAATGCTCGATGGACGGTTCGCCCATGCGCCAGCAGAGCAGCACCACCTCGTCGTCCAGCCGGCAGGGAAAATCCAGCAGCCCGGCTTCGAGATCCTTCACTTGCACGCCGATGGAATCCATCTCGGCGATGCACTCGCGCACGCGCAGCAGGTGGGCCTCCATCTCCGCGCGCTGCTTGGATACCGTGCTCACGTCCACCCTCATGCCGCCGGAGAGATAAATGCGCCGGATCAGCTCGGAGAGGCCGGAGCCGACCTCCTCGGCCAACTCCTTGCCTTCGATGGCGCGCTTGAGCAGCGACTCCAGCACCGGGAGCAATGACTGCGCTTCTTCGAGAGTGAAGGTCTTCATGGAGAACTTCCTCGGCCTACAGAATACGACGAAAAAGGGCCTAGTCCCTAGTCCCTACTCCCTAGTCCCTGCCTCTTTCACACTTCCAGCATCCGGTCCAGCGCTACGCGCGCCCAGCGCTTCACGTTGGGGCGCACCTGGATGCGGTTGACGACGCGGCCCTCGACCAGGTTTTCAAGCGCCCAGGCCAGGTGGTGCGGGCTGATGCGGTACATGGTGGTGCACAGGCAGCCGGTATCGTCCAGGGTAATGACGCGCTTGCCCTCAGCGGCAAAGCGGCGGGCCATGCGGTTGACGAGGTGAATCTCAGTGCCGACGGCGAAGATGGAGCCCGCCGGCGCCTGATCGACCAGGGCGATGAGCCGCTCGGTCGAGCCTAGAGCGTCGGCCTTCTGGCAGACCTCCCAGCGGCACTCGGGATGAACGATGACCTGGATGCCGGGATACTTGGCGCGCACCTGGTCGACGTGGCTGGGCAGGAAGCGCTGATGGACGGCGCA
>JBEKPA010000184.1:0-10530 GCA_049521195.1 Occallatibacter sp. | reverse complement strand
CGCTGGTGGCCAGCGGACCGGCGCCCAGCGCGCTTCCGGCGTTGAAGCCGAACCAGCCCACCCAGAGCATGGCGGCGCCGATAAAGCTGAGCACCATGGAGTGGGGCGGCATATCCTCCTGCGGGTAGCCGGCGCGCTTGCCCAGATAGAGGGCGCAGACCAGCGCCGAGACGCCGCTGGTGATGTGAACCACAGTGCCGCCGGCAAAGTCGAAGACCGGCCAGCGGCCGCCGGCGCTGTTCAGCATTCCCCCCACGCCCCAGATCATGTGGGCCATGGGGCAGTAGACCACGAGCGACCAGAGAGAAAGAAAGACCGCCATGGAACTGAACTTGACGCGCTCGGCAAAGGCGCCGGTGATCAGCGCCGGAGTAATGATGGCGAACATGAGCTGGTAGACCATGAAGCTCTGTTCGGGGATGGTGCCGCCGTAGTTGGGGTTGGGCGCGAGTCCCACGCCGCGCAGAAAGGCGTGCTCAAAGCCGCCGACGAAACCGTTGCCGGCCCCGAAGGCCAGCGAGTAGCCCACCAGCGCCCACAGAACGGTGATCAGGCCCATCATGGCGAAGCTCTGCATCATGGTGCCCAGGATGTTCTTGCGCCGGACCAGGCCGCCATAAAACAGCGTCAGGCCGGGCGCGGTCATCATCAGGACCAGGGCCGCGGAGATCAGCACCCAGGCGTTGTCGCCGGAGGTCTGGGCATCGCGAACGGCTTGCTGGAGGGCGGCGATCTGGGCCTGGGTGGCCGGCGGCGAAGGGCCCAGGTTGGGGGCGACGGCAAAGGCCAAGGACGGGAGGCCCAAACAGGCAAGCAGAATGATCAACTTGGTTGCGCGACGGCACATAAGATTCCACTCCAGACGGAATTGCGATGGATGAACAGCTACGCACTGAGGCGGAGGCCGGCCGCCAGTCCGGATAAATCGAACGAAGAAGCGCCGGTCGCGCAGGTCAGGCTGACCGCGAGCCGCGACCGTGGTACAGGCGTCGACAGGGGCAGCCTGTCGAACGAGAAACTTGCCGTGCAAAAGGTGCGTTGGGGGGATTTTACATAATCCTTATGGAAATCGCAAAGTCTTTATGGAATCTTCATTCCTTGTGGAGTAAATGGCGGACCTGGGGCTTGAGGATTCATTCCCGGAGGGCGATCCCCGCCGGGCTGAAGCGGCGGTATAGTAGAAGCATGGAGAGCGCGGCGGAGCAGGATCGTTATCTATTCGGAGCGCTGGAAAGCAGCGCACGGAACCGCGCCAAGCTGCGCGAAGTGAGCTACGGCTACGAAGAGCCGGAGGGGTTGATTCTGACGTCGCTGGATTTTGCTGTGAACTGGATACGGAAGAGCTCCGTTTGGCCCATGACGTTTGGCCTGGCCTGCTGCGCCATCGAGATGATGTCAGCGGGTGCGTCGCGCTTCGATATTGCGCGCTTCGGCGCCGAGGTCTTCCGGCCCTCCCCCCGGCAGTCGGACTTGATGATTGTCGCCGGGCGGGTATCGCAGAAGATGGCGCCGGTCATTCGCCGCCTCTACGACCAGATGCCGGAGCCGAAGTGGGTGATCTCGATGGGGGCCTGCGCCACCTCGGGCGGGGTTTTCAACAACTATGCGCTGGTGCAGGGCGTCAACCAGGTGATTCCGGTGGACGTGTATGTTCCGGGGTGTCCACCGCGCCCGGAGCAACTCTTGTACGCGATTACGCTTCTACAAGAGAAGATACAGCGTGAGCCGCGCAGCCTCTTGAAGACGCTGAATGCCGGGTAATCGGCGAGGGATTGTTGCACTTTCAAGGCTGGGAGTTGGCGAAGCGGCCATTTGCGGCCTGAGACGCGCAGTGCACGTCGGGTTGCAAGCTGCAGAAAAAAAATGCGCAATCGGATACATGGCTGTCCCGCTGCAGGTTTTATAATTCTGCATGAACGCACTGCGATCCCTTGGTGGTGCGAAGTCGAGTCGGTCCGAGCCGAAGTTTGGGCTCGCAAGCAGCCGTTAGCATCTGTTCATTCAGTTTGATTGCGGAGGAAAAACGCATGTTTGCTCGTGTTTCAAAGTCTCTGATCCGAACTCTTGCCTTGGCATTTGTGGCGTTGATACCCGTAGCGCTTGCTGCCCAGGATTCAGCCCAACCAGCCGCCAAGGCCTCAGCCGGTGATTCCGCTTCCAAGTGGGACATCTTTGGAGGCTACAGTTATCTTGCCCCCAATGCAACAGTGAACGGCTATCAGTTTAGCGCCATCAACGACGGTGTAATTGCGAGCGTCGCGAGATACTTCAATCAGTATTTCGGTGTGCAGGGTGAGGGGGATTATCACAACGACAACAGCGAAGGCCCGGCGAACAATTCGTTCGCGATTAACGGTGATTTCAGTGGCGGATCGGCGGGCGTCATCTTCAGATTCCCCACCACTGACGTTACGCCGTTTGTCCATGCGTTGGTCGGCGGGGAGCAAGTTGGCAGCTATTACCAGCAAGATACTTGGGGCGTTGTGTTGACGGCCGGCGGCGGCTTGGACCTTCGGACTTCGCTGCTCCACGGCCATTTGGCGGTTCGCGTCTTTCAGGTAGATTACCAGCAAGTCCACGGGGATTTCGGCGTAGGCACGCATGCCGATGATGTGCGTGCGAGCACCGGTCTCGTGTACCGCGTCGGCTCCTTCGCGCAGCCTCCGCCGGTGACCCTGGCGTGCTCGGCCAGCCCGGCTACGATCTTCCCCGGCGACCCGGTCACGGTGACCGCGACGGCCGGCAACCTGGGTCCCAAGCTGAATGTGGTTTATTCCTGGACGGGAGTGCCGGGCTTGAAGGGCAACGGAGCGACAGCTTCGTTGGACTCGGCAGCTACGGGAGTGCTGGCGCCAGGCGCCTACACGGTGAATTGTGGAGTGAAGGAAGGCAAACCCGGCAAGGAAGGCCTGAGGCCGTGGGAATCTGCCGCCGCAACGGCCAGCTTCACGGTGAAGGCCTTTGAGCCGCCGACGATCAGTTGCTCGGCCAGCCCCACCACACTCAACCCGGGCGACAAGAGCGCCATCACCGCTGCAGGCGTAAGCCCCCAGAATCGTCCGCTGACCTACAGCTACTCGGCCGCATCTGGGACCGTCAGCGGCAGCGGCGCAACGGCTAGCTTTGCGCCAGGAACCGTAGGGATCAATTGCAATGTCTCCGATGACAAGGGGCAGACCGCAACCGCCAGCGCCATCGTGACGATTACGGCGCCTCCGCCTCCGGGACCCTCTCCGGAGCAAGTGCGGCTCGAGGCTCGCCTGGCACTGCACAGCGTCTTTTTCCCGACCGCTCAGCCCAGGGCCGAGAAGCCCGAGGGCGGCCTGTTGGACAGCCAGCAGGCAACTCTGACCACCCTGGCGACGGACTTCAAGAGTTACCTCACATACAAACCGGATGCCCACCTGACTCTGAGCGGACATTGCGATGTGCGCGGATCCGTCGAGTACAACCAGGCGCTTTCCGAGCGCCGTGTTGCTCGCACCAAGCAGTTCCTGGTTGACCAGGGCGTTCCCGAAGGCAGCATTGAAACGCAGGGCCTCGGCAAGGAGGAAGAGCTCACCGCCGACCAGGTGAAAGATTTGGTGGCACAGAATCCCGACCTGAGCGATGCGCAGCGGGCGAAAGTTCTCCACGACCTGAACGTCATTGTCCTGGCTCAAAACCGCCGTGTAGACGTTACCCTGAGCACTACGGGCCAGCAATCGGTGCGCCTGTACCCGTTCAACGCCGCCGATTCCCTGTCGCTTCTCGACGAGAGGAGTCTAGCGACCAAAAAGAAGGCCGCGGCTGTAAAAAAGTAAAACACCGCGGTCGGCGAGACCAAGGTGAGGTACGACAGGTGGGGGGCGCACATGCCCCCCACCGAAAGAGCAGTTTCCGGATGTTCGGAATGATTGAAGGAGAAGCGCATGTATTCGTCGAATTGGAAGTCTGTTTGTCTGGTCCTGGTTTCGGCGTCTTTAGCCCTTTTGCCAATCGGGTGCAAGAAGGCTCCGCCGATAACACTGACGGCTCAGGCTAGTCCTCCTGCCGTATTCCAGGGCGAGCCGGTCACAGTGACCGCTACCGCTGGTGCGGTGAGCACCCAGAAGAAAGTGAGTGTGATTTACAGCTGGTCGGGAGATGGCGTGACGGGCAACGGAGCGACGGCCGCAGTGGCCACCGCGACGCTCGCGCCCGGTACGTATACGGTGAAGGCTGAAGTGAAGGAAGGAAAGCCGGGCAAGGAAGGCCTGAAGCCGGGTCAGTCGGCAGATGCCTCGGCGAGCTTCACGGTAAAGCCGTTTGAGCCGCCAACGATCAGTTGCTCAGCCAGCCCCAGCACCATCAACCCAGGCGACAAAAGCACCGTCACCGCTACCGGCGTGAGCCCGCAGAATCGTCCGCTGACCTATAGCTACTCGGCGACCTCTGGGTCCATCAGTGGTAGCGGCGCCACCGCGGAGTTCTCCTCGGCCGGTGCGCCGACCGGCGCCGTGGGGATCGCTTGTAACGTGGCCGACGACAAGGGCCACACTGCAACCGCGAACACCAGCGTGACCATCACAGCCCCATATGTGGCTCCGGTTCCGCACACCCAGGCTCTTTCTTCGATCAGCTTCGCTAGCGACAAGGAGCGCCCGACGCGTGTGGACAACGAAGCCAAGGCGATACTGGACGAGATAGCCCTTGACCTGCAGAAGCAGCCGGATGCGAAGCTCGTGGTGGTGGGCGATTCGGATGCGAAGGAAAAGGAGAGGACCGCAAAGGAGCAAAAGGCCGCGCTGAAGCACAAGCACCTCAAGGTTGAGGACCTGGCCGCCGAGCGCGCCGTCAACGTCAAGGACTATCTGGTGACCGAAAAGGGCATTGACGCCTCGCGCATCAGCGCGGCGACGGGTGCGGCGGATGACCAGAACGTGGCAACGTACCTCGTTCCTGCGGGAGCGAACTTCACAGCCGATGTGCAAGGAACGACCCCAGTGGACGAGACAGCGGTGAAGGCGCAGCCGCGCAAGCCCCTTGCTATGCGCCACACCCACAAGAAGGCTGCCGCGGCCATGCAGTAAGCCCGACGGCCTTGCGCAGACAGTGAACCGGTCGCCAGGCCTTCCATGAGTTATGGAAGGCCTCGCGAACGTAAGGTTCAAAGACACCTCCCGCAATGGTTTGAGGCTGACCGGGAAACCGGTCGGCCTCGTCAGTTTCATGCGGCCCTTCCTGCCCGCGTTCTTCCTATAAAACCCGGGAGCTTCATTTCTTCAGTGAGTCGCTCGCGGGTAGGGCGAGAGTCTCTGTGCAGGCGCGGAGATCTCGCGCTTTCTGATCCTGCTTTCGATTTCCGATGTAATACCGACGGGGCGTGTATCTGTGAGCGGTGGGGTCGCGGTCCATGGCGATTTAGCGGCCACAATTCACACGCAGCATCACCAAAGCATTCGGGGGCGGCGCTCGTCGTGCCCCGACGCGGCCGGGGGCCGGATGATACCTTGTTTCTGACGGCCCACATGCACCGACGCACGCGCAGAACGCTCTGGATAGTGGCCGCGGTCCTGGTTCTTCTGGCCGTGGCCGTCTTTCTGCGCTCCAAGGCTCCGCCGGAGGCCGCGCGCCTGCTGCCCGAGTCCGACGGCATCCTCTACGTCAACCTCAAGCCCTTCCGCGCCTTCCTGCACAAGGACCTGAAGCCGCCAAGCCGCGTCCCCGAGTACCAGCAGTTCGTTGACGCCACCGGCATCGACTGGGAGCAGGATCTGGACCAGGCGGCTATCGCCCTGCACCGCATGCCCGACCCCAATGGCCCCAATGGCCCCGTCGCCTACTCCATGGTGCTGGTGGGCAAGCTCACCGGCCGGCGGCTCAACGCCTGGCTCGACGCCCACGCCGTCAGCCGCGAGTCCTACGCGGGCCACACCGTCTATTCCATCCCCTCTGAGGGCCGCACGGTGCGGATTGCGCAGATCGGCTACGACATGCTGGCTGTCTCCAACACCCCCACCACCGAGCAGATCCACTCCATGCTCGACCGCCATCGCGCCGCCGCCCTGCCTTTCGCCGGCTCCACGCTGCTGGCCCAGCACTACCACGATGTGCCGCTGCTCTCGCTGGCCTGGGGAGTCGGCCAGATCGGCTCGCCCTTCAACGAGAGCGGCGCCATTCATATCTTCGGCCTGGCGCTGCCCCTTGAATCCGACTCCACCTTCGTCGCCAGCGTCACCCCGGCCCTGTCGCTGGGCGGCGCGCTGAGCGTCAAGGTGGAAGAGTTCGCGCCCGACGACGAGACCGCCTCGCGCCAAGCCGCCGCCCTGGCTACGCTGGTCACCCTGGCGCGCGGATTTACCGCCCCGCTGGGGGCAAACACCGCCAATAACGGCCTCAAGCAGCTCCTGAAGACCGCCGAAGTCAACCAGAAACGGAACCGCGTCGTGGTTACGGCCACGCTTTCGCCCGCCCTGCTCACCAGCCTTGCGCAGAGTGAAGATTCCTCGCCCGCATCCGCACCCTCCGCGAATTCAGCCGCATCCAAATAGTCAAGCGAGCTTCCCCGCCCGCCGCATCTCAGGCGGCCCTTTTTCGTGCTTGGGCGTTTGGCCGCAACAGATTCCCCGTGTGAGGTTCCATGAGCAGTACACCGATGCTTCGTCCGCGCATGCCCCGCTTCCGATGCTGAGCGCCGGCAAAGGCCGTCTTCAAATCGGCTGCGCGATCCTGCGCCAGAGCGGGTAGAGCAGCCAGGAAAACAAGAACGAGACAGCGTCGAAACAGGGGCATGATTCGGTCTCCCTGTTGGGAATTGCGGCGGAGCTGCGGAGCTGCCGATGGCACGGCGACCGGAAGTTGCCGCAAATCGCCCCAGACAAAAAAGCGGCTCCCATCCTGCCGGGAGCCGCCTCGCCATAGCCAAAAGAACTGTCTAATCGCGTTGCTTGCCACTCGCAGCGCCGTCGAGGGCCGCAACCTGCTCGTAGGTGGTGCGCAAGTATTTGTGCGGATTCACCGGAACGTTGTGCACGCGCACCTCATAGTGAAGGTGCGGCCCGGTGGCGTGGCCCGACTGGCCCACGTAGCCGATCACCTGGCCCCGGATCACATGCTGGCCGGGTAGCACCGCGATCGCCGAAAGATGCGCGTAGATGGTCAGCACATCGTGGCCATGATTCAGCACCACCTCGCGGCCGTACCCGGCGCCCATCGATGCCCCGCTCACATCCCCATCGGCAGCGGCGCGGACCGGCGTCCCGGAAGGCGCTTCAATGTCGATGCCGGTGTGGAATTTCCCTTCCCCGTTGAAGGGATCTTCCCGCTCGCCGAAGCTCGAACCCACGCGGCCTTCGACCGGCCAGATCGAAGGCGCATCGGCAAGTTGCGTCCAGTCGCCCGCGAAGCTGGGAGTCAGCCCGCCCTCCAGCGCGCGCGTGACCTGCCCTGAAAGCGCCTGCGCCCGCAGAGCGTAAAACTGATCGATGGAAAGCTTTACCTGCTGCTGACTGACGTCGTCGGTCAGCGCCAGCGTGGCAGGCGTTGGCGCCGCAGCTGCTGTCGCGGCCGGCTTGGCTGCGCTCAGCCTGTTCTGCCGCAACCCGTACAGCGCCGTCACTTCGCTCGCCAGCGCTCCCAGCGAGGCCACCTGCACGCCGCGGTCGTGCGCAATCTGCGCCATCTGCTTGTAGTCCTTGCGCAGATTCTCCCGGTCCTGGCGCACCTGGTTGAAGCTCTCGGTCTTTAGCAGCATCCGCGTGTAGGAACCGGCCAGTCCGACAATAGTGAACGCACCAACCAGCGCCGCGGCTACAAATCCGTAGGCATATTGAAGAGGAACCGGTATCTTGCGGACGCGTCCGTCCTCATCCCGGGCTACAAAAAGTATGTAATAGCGCTTGCGCAGCATCTTCGCCTTTCATCCCCGCAATTCGCAGGGCGGCAATTAGCCGTGTACTCCAAGACAGCGCATGGGGCACTTCAGCCCTAAAAAGAAACAAGCATCCCAAGGGGATGGCCGGGTGACGTTCGTCAAGATTAGCAAATCCACATGGGCCGGGTCAACGCAATTCGGCTGAAAAACCATTTGCATTCCTAAATTGAATTTGTTTGCGGCCTGATGCTTGTCGGCGTTCCTCCTTGCTGGACAAGGGCTGCGCGGACCTCGCGCAATGCAAAGGGTCGCACCCCGCCGATAGGGGGAATCAAGCCATAAGCCCAGCAGGATCAACGCGGTATTCCCTGACCCCTGATCCCTGCCCCCTTGCCCCCTGCCGTATGCCCTATCCTCAAAGAATGCCATCGAAGCGGATCGAATCCCTGTCAGGCGACGGCCAAACGGGCGAACTGGCTCTGCTGCGCCGGATCCGCGGGCGTGCGGGCCAAGCCGCCGGAACCGCCCTCCGTCTGGGCATCGGCGACGACTGCGCCCTGCTCCGTCCGCGTCCCGGCGAAGAGCTGGCCGTCACCACCGACCTCTCCATCGCCGGCCGCCACTTCCGCCTCGACTGGCATCCGCCCGAATCCATCGGCCATCGGGTTCTGGCACGGGGCCTGAGCGACCTGGCCGCCATGGGCGCCCGCCCCATCGCCGTTTTTCTTTCCCTCGGACTGCCCCGCGAGCTGACCACTGCGCCAACCCACTTTCCCGCCTGGCCAACCGCGTCCGTCCGGCAGAAAGGCTCAACCCGGAATGTCTCATCCTGGATCGACGCCTTCCTCGACGGCCTCCTCGCCCTCGCCGCCGCCCACAAGACCCCGCTGGCCGGCGGGGATCTCTCCGAATCGCCCGTTCCCATCGCCGACGTCGTCCTCATTGGCCGCGTTCCCCAGGGAAGGGCCCTGCTCCGCTCCACCGCCCGCCCCGGCCATATCCTCTACGTCACCGGCGCCCTTGGCGGAGCCGCCGCCGCCCTCGCCCGCCTCACCCAATTGGCCAAAGGTCAACCAGCCGGCCCGCTCCGAATCCCAAGGAACCTCAAAGCCCTGCTGGCTCCGCACCTTTGCCCCCAGCCCCGTGTCAATCAGGGCCTCTGGCTCGTCCGGCACGGTCTGGCTTCCGCCGCCATCGACCTCAGCGACGGCCTCTCCACCGACCTCGCCCACCTCTGCCAGGAGTCCGGAGTAGCCGCCGAGGTCGATGCCGCTCTGCTTCCCATCCATTCCGGCGCAACCCTGGCCCAGGCCCTCCATGGCGGAGAAGACT
The DNA here is from genome assembly GCA_049521195.1 of Occallatibacter sp. GTDB lineage: Bacteria > Acidobacteriota > Terriglobia > Terriglobales > Acidobacteriaceae > Telmatobacter. The sequence continues at coordinate 1,364 of JBEKPA010000184.1, read as the reverse complement.
ACGAACTCCTCTTTACCGCCCCCGCCCAGGCCCGCCTGCCCCGCAAGATCGCCGGCGTCGCCATCGCCAGAATCGGCCGCATCGCGAGACTCCGCCCCGGCCAGCCTGCCGTAACGCTCCTCACCCCCCAAGGCTCCCAACCCCTCGACCCCCAAGGCTGGCAGCACTTCGCATAGTGCCATGACCGTGTGATCGCGGAACACAAATCCTGCTGATCTGGGTGCCCCAGGTCCCGTCCGCCGCGGCGGAGGGACCTGGGAGAGCACATAATCACGTGATCGCAGTACTGGAACCTGCGGGAACGCTTTCTCTGAAAGCTGAGGCGCGCGCAGCCTTTCTTGACCCCCTGCGCGACACTTAGCCCGGCGGCGGCGTCCTGCTATGATCGGGTGGATATGGCGGGCGGTCGGAGCTTCGGTGGAAAGCGCGAGTTGCTGGCGCGCGGGTTGCTATGGAGTGGCGCCGCTTTCCTGCTCTCGCAACTTCCGGCGCGGGATTCGCTCCTGGTCTTGAACTACCATCGCCTCGGCAACCCCGATGACGATCTCTTTGACCCAGGCGTCTTCTCGGCGACTGCGGAAGAGTTCAGCGACCAGATTGCTTATCTGAAGTGCCGCGCTTCGCCGGTAACTCTGGAAGAGGCGTTGGCCTTCATCGGCGGCACTCTCAAAGAGAAGGCCCGCCGCTGCCGGGTGTTGATCACCTTCGACGATGGGTACCTGGACAACTACGCGGTCGCCTATCCCATCCTGCGCTCGCATGGCGTGCAGGGCGTCTTCTTTCTTGCCACAGGCATGGTTGGCTCCTGCCAGGTTCCCTGGTGGGATCAAATTGCCTATCTGGTGAAGACCGCGCGGAAGCGCGCCTTCTCTCTCAGCTACCCGGCCGATCTTGCGGTGGACATCGATCGCAAAGGATTGGCGGAGAGCTTGCAAGCTATCTTGAAGTTATATAAGAAGCCCGAAAATGCCGACCCCGCGCGCTTCATTCGGGAGTTGACCGAACAGGCGCGGGGCGAAGACCCGCCCGCAACCCTGCGACGTTTTTTGAGTTGGGACGAAGCCCGGGAGATGATTCGCGGCGGCATGGCGATCGGCTCCCACACGCACTCGCACCAGGTGCTCAGCCAGTTGGAGCCGGAGGGGCAGCTTGAAGAGTTATCCCGGTCGCGGGCGATCTTGAAGGAGCGGCTTGGCATCGAGGCCGATGCGCTTGCCTATCCGGTCGGCGCCAAAGCCAGCTTTACCGGCCAAACGCAAGCGCTGGCGCGGGATGCGGGTTACCGCGCCGCCTTTTCGTTCTATGGCGGCACAAATCTGCCGGGGAAAACTTGCCCGTACGATGTGAACCGAATCGGAATCGGC
>JBEKPA010000183.1:0-7421 GCA_049521195.1 Occallatibacter sp. | reverse complement strand
AGCGCGTCGAGCCCGGAAGCGATCGCCGCCTCGCTCATGCCGTCTCCCCGCTCGGATTCCTCCGCGGGAGAAGATGCAGACCTTTGTGCGGGTCCGAACGCGAGATCGGACGCGAGTCCGGACGCGAGCTTGGCTCCGCCTCGGCCTCCAACTCCCTGCGCCGTCCGCGCGGATGATGCTCGCGATGCACGGCCTTGAGCCGCCCCAGCGCCAGGTGCGTATAGACCTGGGTGGTGGAGATGTCGGCGTGGCCCAGCAGCAGTTGCACGCTGCGCAGGTCCGCGCCGTGCTCCACCATGTGGGTGGCGCAACTGTGCCGCAGCCGGTGCGGGCTGGCGGCGCCGTTGGCCGCCTTGACGACGTGCCAGACCCATTGGCGCGTCAGCGGCATGCCGCGCAGGGAAAGAAACAGACAGGCCGCGTCCTGCCGCGCCGCGTTGGTCTTCCGGCCTGACCTAATACGCGCCAGGTGCGGCCTGCCCTCGCGCAGGTAAGTCTCCAGCGCGTCCAGCGCCGCGCGTCCCAGAGGCACGATGCGCTCCTTGTCGCCCTTGCCGCGCACCTGCACGCGGCCGGCGTCGAGGCCGAGATCGCCGGTGGAGAGCGCCGTTACCTCAGAGACGCGCAGCCCGCCAGCGTAGAGCAGTTCGAGAATGGCGCGGTCGCGCAGTGCGGCGGCCTGCGCCTGCGGATGCGATGCGGCCAGGCCCGCCCGCTCCAGCATCTCCGCCACTTCCGGCTCGGCCAGCGATTTGGGCAGAACCTTCCATGCCTTGGGCGATTCGATATTCACGGTGGGGTCGTGATGGATGCGGCGATCCAGCAGCAGCCACTTGTAAAAGCCGCGCAGGCAGCTCAGTTTGCGCGCCGACGAGCGCGAATCGATGCCGTGTTCCCGCAGGTGCGCCAGAAACCCCGCCACATCCTGCTGCGCCGCCGTCAAAAGCACGCCGTGGCGCCCCTCGATGAACTCGGCAAAGGTCTTCAGGTCGCCGTCGTAGGCCTCGCAGGTGAGCGGGCGAAGCCCCTTCTCCACGCGCAGGTACGCCTGGTAGTCCGTCAAGAGGGAAAGATTGCCGGCATGGTCCACACTTCCGATTATCGGTGCGCTCGACCCGTTTCCACCGGTGCCGGAGAGTTGGCCGTACCTCGTTCATCAAGGAATCAACTTCGCCAACAGCAGCCCTTTCAGAGCCGGCAAAGTGCGGGTTATTAACGAATCGCGCTCGATCTGGAGACAAATTGGGGGCTTTCGTTGCACTGCCTGGCTTTTTCCACTAACACAATTGCAAATCCTGACGATGAATTAGCTATGCTTCTCGTCCAGGGGGCGGCGAGGCTTTGGGTTCAACGGCCGGCGGCTTCTGGAAGTCAAACCTCTTCCAGAAGCCCTTGGCTGACCTGCTATACCGCCTGCTCGCTCATCACGACGCGGCCCACATGCGGGACGGGTCCGTACGCAGGATTTCAGTATTCGCGAGGTCGTCCGATGATCGTCGAATGCAAACGAGACCAGACCGCGTCTCAGGATGCGGTCAGCGCCGAACAAGGCGAGGGACTGCTCGAATGGATGCTGGAAAAGCCCTCTGTCAAGGTCGATCCCGTGACACTGAGGCTTGCGGGCGCACGCAACCCGGCGGTGAATAGCTCCGCCCAAGCGCGCGGCTGCGGCTGGCCCCAGGACGCTGAACTGCGCGCATGGCTTGAAAGCGCGTTGAAACCGGCGCCGTAAGGAGCATCCATGGCGATGAAAACCGCGTCGACGATGAGTCGCCCGCCATGGTGCTGAGTCTGAAGACCACGCTGGCCATGAACGGCTTCGAGGTGGAAACGGTCTTCAGGGGAAAATACTCCGACTGCTCCCAACTTTTGAGCCTCTCGCCACCGCCGCGCCTGCGCGGTCACTCCTCCGCGCTCTGGGCACCTTCAGGTGCGCCGGCCCCAAACGACTGCAGAGCCAGGTAGCTCAGGCCGAATCGTTCGATGTTGTCGTGCTGCTTCTCGTAGAGGTCGAAGTGGCCTTCCTCTTCGCCAACCAGCCGTTCGAAAATCTGCTTGGAGGCTGCGTCCGCCTTCCCTCCGCATTCGATGGCGGCCTGGTTGTAGAAGTGAGCGCTCGCCTCTTCCATCGCCATGGCTTTCATGAGGATGGCCTCGGGGTCGACGATCTTCTCCACCGGACCGGCCGGCACGAGTTCGACATCCCCTTTGAGAAACAGCACTCGCTCGGCAAGCAGCTCGGCGTGGCCCATTTCCTGAATGGCTATCCTCTTGAAGAGCTTGGACAGGGGCTTGAGCCCCTGGTCATCAAGATGAAAGTGGAAGTACATGTACTGGTGCACCGCCTGCAACTCGTCGGCAACCGCCTGATTCAAGAGATGAATGCTATCGACTTTCTTCATACCTTCCTCTCCAGATTGTGCTTCCGAGGTGTGTGGACCGGAAACTCCATTCTGCCTCCCGGCTGTGGACGAATGTACCATAGGCTGCCTTGGTCGCGATCATTTCCGGCCGCCCGCCGGTTTCACGGTCTACTCCGGCTTGGGCTGACCCAGGGCGCTTTCCTGCTTGGCCAGCTTCACGCGGGCGGTTTCCAGCTTGCGCTGCACCTTGGCCACGTCGGCCGGGTCCACATCCGCCGCGACGGACTGGGCGTACTCCGCCAGCGACAGTTCCCATTGCGCCGCCGCCAGCCGGATGCGGTTGGTCTTGGCGTACAACTCACCCAGATGGTCGTGGACAGTCGGGTCGGTCCGGTCGCGTTCAACTGCCTGGCGCAGGTTCTCCTCCGCCAGTTCGTACTCACCCATCTTGAAATAGACCCAGCCGAGCGAATCCAGGTAGGCGCCGTTGATCGGATCCAGCTCCACCGCCTTGCGAATCATCTCCAGCGCCTCGGGCAGCCGCGTGCCCTTGTCGGCCCACATATAGCCCAGGTAGTTCAGAGTCATGGCGTTCTTGGGGTCCTGTTCCAGCACCTGATTGAAGAACCGCTCGGCCGACGAATAGTGCTTCTGCCGCTCGGCCCACTCGCCCCGAAGGAACAGCAGGTAGGTCTGGTCTTCCTGTTTCGTGGTCAGATTGGCGGCCTTGTTGAAGGCATCGTCGGCATCTTTCCACCGCCGCAAGCGAATATTCATCTGGCCCAGCGCCAGCCAGACCGCGCGGTCCTTCTCGCTGCCGTCCAGCAGCCCTTTGGCCAGGCCCAATCCCTCGTCGGCCTGGCCCTGGTCCGCCAGCTCCGCAGCCAGCATCAGCTTGAGTTCCCGGTTCTTGGGATCGGCGTCGACCGCCTTGCGGGAGATCTCGATCGCCTTGTCGAACTGCTTGGAGTCGCGGTAGGCGTCCACCTCTCCCTGGTATCCGCGCGCGGCCGCCTCGCCGCCCATCTCGATCATCTTCTGGAAAGTGGCGATCGCCAGATCGGTCTTGTTCTCTTCCTGATAGACTGCCCCCAGCCGCTCCAGGAAGATGCTGCGGTTGTTCTTCTCCTCGGCAGTGTAGGCGCCGTTGGCGTGGAAGAGGGTCGGCTGTTCCAGCATCTTCTCGTAAAATTGCGCAGCCTCATCGTAACGGGCCAGCACGTCCAGCAGAAGCCCTTCTTGAAAGCCGGCTTCCAGCGAAGTGGAATCCAGCTTGCGCGCCTTGCGGACGGTGGCCAGAGCATCCTCGTACTTTCCCTGCCGGCGCTGGATTTCGCCAATATGGACCAAAGGCTCCGCATCCTCGGGATCGGCCTTGGCAAGCTCCTCGTACTGTTTCAACGCCTCGTCGAGCTGGTCCTCCTTGAGCAGCGCCTGCCCCAGGGCGTCCAGCGTGCGCGCGTCTTCCGGGTCCATCTCGGCCGCGCGCCGATAGGCGGCGATGGCCTCCTTGGGCTGATTCAACTGATCATAGGCCGCGCCCAGGGCAAACTCCATCTTGGGGCTGCGGTCGGACGCCGGAACCGCCTCAATTACCTTGGCTGCATGAGCGATATCTCCGTTCTCGGCATAGAGGCTGGCCACGTTCAGAACCACCTCCTCCGAGTCCGGCTCGATGGCCTGCGCCGTCTTGAACTCTTCTTCGGCCTTCTTTCCATCGTGCTTGACTTTGTATAGCTGGCCCAGCACCATGCGATCCTCAACGCTCTTGGGCAGCAGCGCGACGATCTTCTCGAACTCGGCAATGGCCTGGTCCAGCACATTGCCGGAGGGCGATGCCGAGGATACGGCGTTCGAGGCGTCGCTCAACTGGCGAAGGTAAATCCTCCCCAGCAGCTTGTGCGCCTCAATGTCGTCGGGAGCGCTCTTGAGCAGCCTGCGGGCAGTGGCTTCGGCTTCGCGCGTGTGGCCGCTGCGGAAGTACAGGTCCGCCAGCCCGTCGTTCAACAGCGCGGAGCCGGGGTCGGCATTCAGCGCCAGCTTATACTCCTCGATGGCCTGCGTCACCAGCTCCGGACGGCCCAGTTCGGCTGCATCTTCTTCATAAGTATCGGCCAGAGCCAGGTGAAAGTAAGCCTGAGCGCGATCGGGCGGCGTCGCGATTCGCTCGGCTGGCGCGGCCGCCGCGGGCGGGGCGGGCTTGGCGGGCGCGGCCTGAACGGGCGCGGTTGTGACGGGAGCATTCTGGGCAGGGCCGGCGGCGGGCAACTTGGGCGGGGCAGCGGTCTCCGGCAGCGTGCTTTTCGGCTCATTCTGGGCATGGAAAGCCAGCGCCGGCAACAGAACAAAAGTGGCGGCGGCAAACGTGAGCCAGAAATGCGGCAAACTCAGTCTTGATTTCATCATCCAGGGGATTCCGTGCCTCTTCAGCCTTCCAGACAAGGAGAAACCCTATCCCCGAGAACCGGAAGTCGGCGCAGGCAGCCGGTGGGAGCAACTCTGCCTACTGTAAAGACGATTCTAACCGTCATTTGGCTCAAGCGGCAGGGCAGATTGCCGTTTTTCTCAAATTGGAACTTCCGGCGGCACACGGATGAGAACCGTCCCGCAGCCAGCCGAAGCCGCTGGGCTGCCCCATCCTTGCTGCCATTCTGAGCGAAGGTCGCCGCGGCGGCCGAAGTCAAACAATCTGCGTCTTGCCTTTCTGTCGCGAGGGTGGGTGACCGCGAAACCCAACCTCCTGTCACCGAATGCCGCCCTGCCGCATCCCTTATGCAGTGAGGCGCACAAATTGGGCGAACTCGCCGAACCCCGAAAGATCGAAGAGACACTCCCTCGCCGCCCGCGCGTAGTAATCGTCGGTGGCGGCTTTGCCGGCATTCACGCCGCCAACGGCCTGGCCCGTCTGCCGGTGGACCTCACCGTCGTCGACCGCCGCAACCACCACACCTTTCAGCCGCTTCTATACCAGGTGGCGCTGGCCGTGCTCTCTCCGGCCGACATCGCCCAGCCCATCCGCGCCATCCTTCGCAGGCACCGCAACACCCAGGTTCTGATGGACGAGGTCGCCGGCATCGACGTCTCCGCCCGCCAAATCTCGCTCTCCTCCGGCGCCCAGCTCCCTTACGACTATCTGGTCCTGGCCACCGGAGCCACTCACTCCTACTTCGGCAAGGATGAGTGGGCGCTGCTTGCTCCCGGCCTCAAGACCATCGAGGACGCCCTCGAAATCCGCCGCCGCGTGCTTCTCGCCTTCGAGCTGGCCGAGCGCCAGATGGTCGAGCACGGCTGGCATCCAGCGCTCAACTTCGTGGTCATTGGCGGCGGGCCGACAGGCGTCGAACTGGCCGGCGCCATCAGCGATATCGCCCAGCTTTACATGCGCCGCGACTTCCGCCACATCGACCCCGCCAAATCCCGCGTTCTCCTCCTTGAAGGCTCTCCGCGCATCCTTGCCGCCTATCCGGATGATCTTTCCGCCAAGGCCGAGGCCGCGCTCACCCGCCTGGGCGTCGAAGTCCATACCAACACCCACGTCACTGGAATCGGTCCAGGCTGGGTCGAAGCCTCCGGCAAGCGCATGGACGCCGTGGTCACGCTCTGGGCCGCCGGCGTCCAAGCCTCGCCCCTCGGCAAGCTGCTGGGCGCGCCGGTCGACCGCCGCGGCTGCGTCCTGGTCGACGCCCATCTCAATCCGCCTGGTCTCCCTGAGGTATTCGTCCTCGGCGACCTGGCGCATCTTGAGCAGGATGGCCGCCAGGTTCCCGGCGTCGCCCAGCCCGCCATGCAGATGGGAGACCACGTCGCCAAAATGATTGCCGCCGACCTCGCTGGAGCCCAGCGTCCGGCCTTCCGCTACTTCGACAAAGGCGATATGGCCACCATCGGCCGCATGGACGCAGTAGCCAAGGTCGAATGGCCCTTCAAGGCGCACATGAGCGGCTTTCCAGCGTGGGTCACCTGGCTCACCGTCCACATCTTCTTCCTCATCGGTTTCCGCAACCGCCTTTCCGTCTTCGCCGCCTGGATCTGGACCTATTTCACCTTCACCCGCGGCGCGCGCCTCATCACCGGCGACCAGCGGCTTCCCGGCTGGCAAGACCAGATAGTCGCGGGCCAGGTCGATCCGCCCGCAGAGATTCGCTCCAAACCGGTCGGTTAAACTGGTAGAGCGATGCATGATACAGGATTCCTGATCAAGAACTGGGAAACGGTTGAGCCAAGATTGCGTGCCCGCGGCGCGTCTGAAGGCGCGTTGCAGCAATTTAGACGAGTCTATGATGAGCGTCGCCAGGCTATTACAGAGGCTGAAATACTAAAATCTAGAATCAATGCACTGAGCCAGCAAATCGCACAGCAAAAGAGAAGTGGACAGGACGTCAAGTCCTTGCTTAAGGAAGGAATTATCTTAAAAAGCGATTTGGATAAATTCGGCTTCGAAGCTCCCTCGAAGGACAGGGAGTTCCAACAGGTCAGAGCTGTCCTTCCCAATCTCACCCGCGACGAAGTCCCAACCGGCGCATCCGAAGCCGACAACGTCGTCGTCAAGACCCATCTGCCCGATGCCCCCCAGCGCACCTGGGATTTCACTCCCAAGCCGCACTGGGAACTTGGCGAGCAGCTCGGCATCCTCGACCTCGAACGCGCGGCCAAGCTCTCCGGCGCTCGCTTCGCGGTCTACATGGGCCAGGGCGCGCGCCTCGAACGGGCGCTGATCAACTTCATGCTCGAAATGCACACCCGGAAACACGGCTACACCGAAGTCTTGCCGCCCTTCATGGTTAACTCCAAGTCCCTTTACGGCACCGGGCAGTTGCCCAAGTTTGCCGAGGATCTTTTCCGCTGTTCCGACGCCGACGCCGATTCCGCCGCCCGAGGCGAGTTCAAGGACAACGACCACTGGCTCATCCCCACCGCCGAGGTTCCGGTCACCAATCTCTACCGCGACGAGATTCTCGACGAAGCCCGCCTACCGATCTGTCTGACCGCCTATACCCCGTGCTTCCGCGCCGAGGCCGGAGCCGCCGGCAAGGACACGCGCGGCATCATCCGCCAGCA
>JBEKPA010000182.1:0-7479 GCA_049521195.1 Occallatibacter sp. | reverse complement strand
AAGCCGGTGCACGAAGTGTAATCGGGATCGAAGAATTTGCGCCCGCCGCACTCCGGATCCCGCTGGCAGTCGAGAAAGCTCTGCTCATCCTGGGGGGTGAGAAACGCCGACAGATGGTGGTCGAACCACCACGTGATCCTGGGCGAGGCCGAGTACTTGAAATCGACGATGGCGTTCTCGTCGCCGCTAAACTCGCTCTCCTCGAAGAGCGCCCCGGCGCGGTGCACCAGCCCGCGATACTCATAGCTGGCTCCGGCGGCAATGCACTCACGATGGAAGCGTGTGAACAACGAGGCTGAGCAAGCCCCATCAAAGCATTTGTCGTGATAGAAGACGCGAACCCGCAAACCTTGAACTCCCCGCGCTGGAAAATGGATTGAACTGTTAAGCATCAAGGGCTTGGCTCGTTGTGTCAAGGCGGGGCCATTTGATTCCAGGGTGGACAGAGGCTCCTGGCGGCCAAGGCCGCGGCAGTGATCGTGCATTTCCCTTGGGCCGGCCCAGCTCCCATTATCGGCGCAATGCGCGTTTGCTTCTCCTATTGAAGCGAAGGGCCGCTTTGCGGGCGGCCCTGGTTCATCGATCATGGGTCTCAAATCCGCGGTTAGAACGGATTCAGCTTGCCGAGGCCCTTCTTCTTTTTCTTCTTGCTCGAGGACTCGTCGCTCAGGTCGGCCTTGGGCTTCTTGGTCTTGGCGTCGGCAGCGGAGGAGGCCGGGGTCGAGCCGGGCTTGATGTCGTTCACTGTGGCGGGGGCCTCGGCCGGCTTCTCAGCGGGGGGCAGAACGGTGTCAGCTGGACCGACGGGCTTGAGGACGGGGTGAGGATCGGCGGCTTGAGCGGGGGGAGCGCTCACCACCTGGACGCCCACACCGGTGCCGCCCGCCGGCGCCTCAAGCTGCAGCGGCGCCGTGGACGGCTGGTCGCTCCGCGGGGGCTCATTGGGACCGGTCGGCGCAAGTGCGGCTACCGAGGGTGCATTCGGTTTTCCGGCATTGACGGCGTCGTTGAAGAGGGCCAGGCTCTGCTTGGTTATATCCGGCGCCAGGGTCCGCTTGGGATCGTCCAGGCTGGGCTCGCCCACATGGACTGCTTGCACAACGGTGGGCCCGCGCCGGAGGAGGTCGAAGCTCTTGGTCGTCAGGTGCACGGGCTGGCGGCTGCGCTCTTCGGCGTCGTTCTCGGCAACCGCATCCTGGGTGGCCTCGGGGATCGGGCGGTTCATGGCTACCAAACGGTCGCGGGCATCCTCGACGTGCGGGGCCATGGGATAGCGGGTGATCACCTTGGCATAGGCCGCCGCGGCCCGGTCCTGGTAGACGGCGCGCATCCGCTCCTTGATCGCGCCGGGCAGTTTGGGCGCAACCTGGATCATGTGAGCCTCGCCGGCATAGGCATCGCCTATGCCCAGCAGCGCCTGGTCGCTCTTGGAGTAAAGCGGGTAGGTATCGATCACCGTCTCCAACCGGGCGATGGCGGCGTTGAAGTTCTCGCGGCTTTCATAGTAGAGGCCGATCTGGGTCTCGCGCTCGGCCAGAACCTCCTGGGTGTCGCGCAGCTTCTGCTTGGCGTGAGGCACCAGCGTCGAGTCCGGGAACATATTGATCATCTTCCGGTACTCTCGTTCGGCGTTCTGCGCGTTGATGTAGTCGCGGTCGGGCTTTTCCATCTGCTGGTAGTAAATGTCGCCGACCTTCATCTGCGCCTCGGCCGCCTCGGGAGCATTGGGGAAGAAGGTGATAAAGTCCTCGTACTCGGCCTCGGCCTGGGTCAGGGCCGCGGAGCCACCCTCCTTGAACCAACTGTCGCCCACGGCCAGCTTGGCGCGCATCCGGTACTCCGACTCGGGATACGTGTTGAGCATGGTCTGCAAATCGAGCCGGCACACGTCGTAGCGGCCCTTCTTCATGGCGATCATGGCCTTGTCGAAGAGCTCCTTGTCGGGCTGTTTGGAGTTGACGCCGGCCAGCGGGTTGGCGCTCAAGTCCTCTTTCTTCTTGTGCACGGGCTTCCTGATCTTGGCTGCGTTCGCAACCCCGGCCAATACCACAACCGCCAAGGCCCCCGCGGCAATCTTCAACGACAATCTAGACAACCGGTTCATACCACCTCATTACGGCGAAGGCCAGTCGACAAGCCGTCAGCCATTTAGCAAGACTCCAAAACTCCGCTCGCTTATTCGTTTGCCGCCTGGCGAGCCGCGGCCAGCAGGGCGCGCGCATCCCGCTCCGGATGGCCAGCGCCGAATACGGCATAGCCCGCCACCAGCAACTCCGCACCTGCTTGGACGATCTGGGCCACCGTGTCGTGAGCCACGCCGCCGTCCACTTCGATTCTAAATGCCAGCCCCAGTTCCTGCCGCAATTCGGCCAGCCGGCTGATCTTTTGGAGAGAAAAGGGGATGAATTCCTGCCCGCCGAAGCCCGGATTCACGCTCATGATCAGCACGTGATGAACCATGGGCAGAATCTCCATAAGGAGATCGACCCTGGTAGCCGGATTCAGCACCACGCCCGGCCGCATTCCGTGCTCGGCGATAAGCTCCAGAGAACGGTGCAGGTGAGGGCACGCCTCGTAGTGCACGCTCACCCAGTTGGCCCCGGCATCGGCAAACGCAGGAATATACTCATTCGGGTTCTCGATCATCAGGTGGCAGTCGAGCGGCAGGCTGGTCACCTTGCGCAGGCTCTTGACCAACGGGGGGCCCAGCGTAATGTTGGGCACAAAATGCCCGTCCATCACATCCACGTGGATCGCCGTGCCGCCGCCCCGCTCCGCCGCGGCAACCTGGTCCGCCAGATGAGCAAAATCCGCCGACAAAATGGATGGCAACAGCTCAACCATAGCGCCTTCCCAAGAATCTCCTTGCCCGCTCAGTGTATCAGCGGCGGCGGGCAAGAGTCTCCAATCGGCATGAGAACTCCAGGGCAAATTCCAGTTGCGAGGCAGATCGGATTTCGAGAGCCGGCTTCTCCGGGCGTGAGCCGCCTAGGCCGGGAAGAGAGAGTCCGAGGTGCGCGGCACGGCCACGAGCCGGGCGCGGCGTCGAGCCGGACGCGGGACCGGCAATGCCAGCTGGCCGGCGATCTCACGCAGTTCGGCGCGCGCGTGGCCAATCACCGAGGCAACCGCATCCAGGCGCTGCTGGGTGGGGTCGGCGGCCAGCAGCGGCAGGCTCGATTCGGAATCAAGTTGCGCCTCAGGCTCGGGAACGGAATATAAATCGCGCTGGGGAGCTGGCAGCTGAGGGCCGGGGCGCCAGTGTGCTTTCTCAAGAGCCTGCCGTGCGCCTGCTAGGGTGTATCCCTCGGCGTGGGCCAGGCGCTTGATCTCCAGAACCAGTTCCACGTCGCGGCGGCGGTAAAGCCGCTGGCCGGTTCCGCTCTTGTTGGGCTTGAGCTGAGGAAACTGCGTCTCCCAGAACCGCAGCACGTAGGTTTCCAGGCCGCAGAGCTGCGCCACATCTCCAATTTTGAAGTACAGGCGGTTGGGAATCGCCGGTGGCGGGTCGTAGGCGCGCTTCTGGGAAAGTTGCGTAGCCATGGGAGTGACCAGGAGGACACAAAAACCGGGATGCAATCCTCACTCTGAGAGCAGTATAGGCCATAAATTGCACCATTTGTGAAGCGAAATCGAGGACGGGCCTCAATCTTTGTGGGAAACGCGCGGCGGAATATGCGGGCCGTGCTCAAAGTCCAAGCGCAAAGTCCCTGCAGGCAAAGCTGTTGCATGGGAAACAGGTACATGCAGCTCTCATTTGGCGAGCGTCCTTTGATTCAGACGCAGCCGCCGTTGCGTTGGAGCCCAAAGGCTAGAGCCTTCCTTCATTCAGATCTCCCACGGGTTGACGACAGGTACGCCGGCGGCCAGGAACGGCGCGGTATCGCGCGTCGCCACGGTAAATCCATGCACGGCTGCAATGGCGGCAATCTGGCCGTCGGCAACGCCAACCGTAGAGCCCTTGGCTGTTGCCCTGGCGACCAGGAGGGCGTAGACCGCCGCGGCCTCCCTGTCGAAGGCCAGAAACCGCGTCCCGAAGAGCCCCGCCAGCAGCTCCTGCATGGCTGCGGCCATCGCCCTTTTCCGCTTGCCGTCGGGCAGGAGTTCAACGCCTAAGAGCATCTCCGAGAGATTTGTCGCCGTCAGGTAGAGCGTCTCGGCAGCTTGCCGGTCCAGCCAGGCGGCGACAGCCGGATCGGCCCGCGCCTTCATCGGCTCTGAAATCACGTTCGTGTCGAGAATGATCATGGAACGATCACTCGAAGACCGCGGGCTCAGCCGGCCTTTGGTCGCGGACAATCTCAAGATCGACCCCACCAAAGCGCTGCCCAAAGGCGGTCAGTTCCGTTCCGATCTTGATGCGTGTTCTGGGAGCGACTGCCTCTTCCAGGATCATCCGAATCTCGGCCTCGGTGCTTCGCCCGTTGTGCGCGGCGCGCACCTTGAGCGCGCGATGGGTTTCCTGGGGAAGGTTGCGAACGGTGACGGCAGGCATGGGGCCTCGCTCCTCTTGTAATCCAGTCTCAATGATAGCACACTGCTGTCGATGACAGCGATGCCCTCGCCGTCAGCGGCCGGATCTTTCCAACCGCGATTTGCCAATCCGTGCTATACTTAACGCAATCGTAGAATTCGATCTGAAGTTCTTGCCTGTTCCGGTTACCGCCTACTCGCAAACTTCCACATTGCGTTCGCGGTAAATCAGTAAAGAGGAGCAACACACAATGGAAACAGGCACAGTCAAGTGGTTTAACGACGCCAAGGGCTTTGGATTTCTGAGCCGCGAAAACGGCGAGGACGTATTCGTCCATCACACCGCCATTCAGTCGAGCGGCTTCCGCTCGCTGCAGGAAGGCCAGAAGGTTCAGTTCAACGTGACCAAGGGCCCCAAGGGCTGGCAGGCTGAGAACGTTCAGGTCGTCTAGTTCAGGCTGGCCGATTCAAGCCTCGCAGGGTCAACCAACCCGGCAGCGCGGATGAAATCGCCATAGCGGATACAAACACAAAGAGGGACGGCAGCTATGCCGTCCCTCTTTTGCGTTGAGCGTAAATCCCTTCAAAGACACTGCTTCTGTCGCCATGGAAGGAATATGCGAATCGACAACAGGGCCTGCGAAATCCAATAGCGGAGACTGAGCCCCCGGGAGATTCTCATGACCACGTTAGAGCCTGGTTTCCTGCACAGCCAACTGGAGGAGCGCAAACGCCGGCTGGAGACGGCGGTTGCCTCCGCACCGCGAGATTCAGGTCTGGCCAGCCTCTTGCACGAAGTAGATTCGGCGCTGGGCCGCCTGGCCGAAGGAACCTACGGTCTATGTCTGGAGTGCCACGAATCGGTGGAACAGGATCGCTTGCTCGCCGATCCGTTGGTGCGCTATTGTCTGGACCACCTTACCCCGCCGGAACGTGCCGCGCTTCAGCGAGACCTCGACCTGGCTTCGCAGGTACAGCGCAGACTATTACCGCAAAATGGCCTGTCCGTGGGCGGCTGGGAGACCAGCTATCACTTCGCCCCTGTCGGCGCTGTTAGCGGCGATTATTGCGACCTGATCCCGTCCGATGGGCGCCTTTTCTTCCTGTTGGGCGACGTCTCCGGTAAGGGAGTGGCCGCTTCCATGATGGTGGCGCAGCTTCACGCCTTGTTCCGCAGCCTGACCGGCATGCCCCTGCCGCTCGGCCAAATTGTCACCCACGTCAATCGCGTCTTGTGCGAAAGTGCGTTGGCGGGACAGTACGCCACGCTGGTCTGCGGGCTGGCGAAGCCAACTGGGGAAGTAGAAATCCATAACGCTGGCCACTGCCCAGCAATCGTAGTTGGGCGCGGAGGCGCGTTCTGTATTGAATCGACCGGTTTCCCGATGGGCATGTTCCTCGAAGCGAATTCTTCCGCCACCTGCGTGCAACTGGAATCCGGCGACACGCTCTTCCTTTACACGGACGGCCTTTCCGAAGCCCGCAACGAGTGCGATGAATATGGCGTGGACCGTGTCATGACACTGGTCAGCCAGCAGGCTGCGCGCCAGCCTGCGGAACTGATTGCCGCCTGCATTGACGACTTGCGGGGGTTTGTTAACGGTGGCCAGAATCTCGATGATATGACGGTGTTGGCCATCCGGCGCTGCGCTTAGGTTAGACGGAAGCTCTTCAAGGGCCGTAGTTGGGGAATTAACTCAATTCGCCGCCAGCTACTTCAAAGCGTCTGAGCTAACCTATGCCGCAGGCTTGAGGCTCTTGACGCTCACCTGCGGGATCGCCGGGTGCAGCCCTGCCTTGTTCGGTTCGTGGGTGCCCAGGAATTGCAGCACGTCGTTGATTGAATCTTCAAAGCGCGACCCGGTCTTGTGGGTTGCTTTTACGCCCTTGGCAACAAGCTGGCAGACTTCAAAGCGGTTCATTCCCTGCGCTAGCGCGCGATGTATCTTGTCGGAACGCATGACGAACTCCGGTCAACTTACTGGTTGATTGCTACGTGGGGTGCGGAGCTCGTCAGAAGCGGTAGGACGGCCGGAGCCGAGCAGGTGGGTCACTTTCTGGTCTATCTTTATTGTACGCCGGAATCGCATGGGGTGCCGTGTCCATCTGGACACTCAGCCAGGGACCAGGGTTGTGGCCCCGCATTGCCGGTCGCCAATGCGGTCCAGGCGCGCTCCGCGGCCGCTTTCGCCCCGGCAAAATCCCTGCTAACATAGAGGTCACACCTGCCCGATTTACGGGAAACCCCGAAGAGATTGCAGCGAAAGAGGTTATACGTGGCCGACACCACCAAGATCGAAGACAAGCTGGAACGGAAGAAGCTGAAGCGCGCCGCCCGCAAGAAGGCCGCCCCCAAGGCAAAGCGTACCGGAGCGCGCGGCGAAAACAAGAAAAAGGTCAAGAAGATGGCTCGCGGAGTCTCCAAGCGCTAGGCCGCCGCATCCGAAAGGATTCCGCAACCCCGCTCAATGAGGAGAACCGCGCTGGCCAGTCAACTGCTTGCCCGCAAGTCGATCGACAAGCTGATCCGGGACGCGGAGGAACCCGAGCACCGGCTCAAGAAGACCCTTGGCCCGTGGTCGCTGACCGCGCTCGGCATCGGGGCCGTCATCGGCTCGGGCATCTTCACGGTCATCGGCACGGCCATCTCCGGCGAGCAATTCGACGCGACCAGCGTGGTGAATACGCCGCTCATCCACTACGTCATCACCCACACCGCGCTGGCCGGCCGTCCGGGCGCCGGTCCGGCAATCGCGCTTTCCCTGGTGCTGGTAGCCATTGTCTGCGCGCTCACCGGCCTCTGTTATGCCGAACTCGCCTCCATGATTCCCATCGCCGGGTCGGCCTATACCTACACCTATGCCACCATGGGCGAGCTGATCGCCTGGATCATCGGCTGGGATCTGATCCTGGAGTACGCCGGCTCCAACATGACTGTCAGCGTGGGCTTTGCCGCCCATGTGGTGGACTTGCTGGACTGGTTCGGCCTGCATCCCTCAGCCATGT
>JBEKPA010000181.1:0-7602 GCA_049521195.1 Occallatibacter sp. | reverse complement strand
CACCGCGCCCGTCTTCTCACCGGCTGCCGGTAGCTACACCTCAACCCAGAGCGTGACCATCACCGATTCCACTTCCGGCGCAGCCATCTACTACACCACCAATGGAACCACGCCGACCACTTCGTCCACCTTATACAACGGCGCAATCACCGTCTCCGCCACGGAGACCATCGAGGCCATCGCCGTTGCCACTGGCTACACCAACAGCGCAGTTGCCACCGCGGACTACATTATCGTGGCCGCCGCCCCCGGCTACACGCTCAGCGCAAACCCGTCGTCACTCACCATCAAGAGCGGCTCGACGGGATCTACGGTGATCACGCTGACGCCTGTGGGCGGATTCACGGGCACTGTCAACTTCGCTTGCGGAACGCTGCCTGCCCTGGTGACTTGCAGCTTCGCGCCCACCAGCTTGACGGTCCCCTCCTCCGCGCCGCTGACCACCACGCTCACCATCGGCACCACCGGAACCACCACCGCTTCCCTCCGCGATGGCCCAGCGGGAGGCGTGCTTCCGGGGATATTTGCGGCCCTGATTCTGCTGCCCCTGGGCTTCACGCGCCGCATCCTTCGCACCAGAATGACCGGAAGTCCGTGGCTTGCGTGCTTGCTTCTGCTTGCGGGAGCAACCCTTGCCGCGGCAGGCATGCTCGGAATGGCCGGGTGCGGCGGATCAAGCAAATCATCCACACCGGCAGGAACCTACAGCATACCCATCGCTGTAACCAGTGGCGGAACAACAGTCCCATTGAATCTTTCGATCACTGTTCAGTAGCAAGCCGATACAACAAGACGCATTCAAGAAGAGGTAAGGACCGGCGAACTGGTCTCTACCTCTTCTCCGTTGCGGATACAGGGAACGCGCCATCGGATCTGCCGGGGGCGCGGCGGGAGGGATCCTGCCTTTTCGCCGCATCGGGACCGGAAAACGCCCATTGGACGGGAATACGTTCGCCGTCCGCTTCGACCCGGAATGCAGTACGCGGGCCGACTCCTTGGAAACTTGGCTGGTTTCTCCCCCAAGCGACCACCCGGAATGGGCCGTGAGACGCTCCCAGGGAACAAGAGCAAATCGCCGTTTCAGTTAAGCCTTTGCCCGGCGAGGCAGACCTCATCCTTTCCCACCGCGGTCTTCCTGATAGCCGGAGAATGAAGAGTGCGCGAAGAATCGAAGACTATGGGCGTTCCCCTCAGAAGGCCATCGATAGGTTTTCCTCCTGGCCTATAATCGCCTCATGTCCGAGAACGCTCCTTCGCCTTCATTGTCGATTCTATTGTCGGAACCGCGGCTCTGGAACGAGGTTGCGGAAGCATTCTCAGGCTCGTTTGCGCGTCATCTTGCCAAGTTTGGGGAAGATGCCCTTCGTCTTGCCCAGGTCGGACCCGGAATGGGATGCGCTTGAACGG
This sequence comes from Occallatibacter sp., assembly GCA_049521195.1. Classification (GTDB taxonomy): domain Bacteria; phylum Acidobacteriota; class Terriglobia; order Terriglobales; family Acidobacteriaceae; genus Telmatobacter. The sequence continues at coordinate 6,195 of JBEKPA010000181.1, read as the reverse complement.
TTCCTGGCGGCCGCCCCGGATGCTTCTTCGGATCGGCCCCCGTTTGAAGTCGGACGAAGCATTGTGTAAACTTACGCTGTCCGCAGCAAAGGAGCCTTGGATGCGCACTCTCCCGAGGATCGTCTTCGCCGCACTCTGCATCGCGCCCATCGCGAGCGCCCAATCCACGCCTCAGAAGTTGCCGGTGTATGGCGGCAACGAACCGGCTTCCGCTGCAACTGCTTCAGATCCAGCCGTCGCCGCGGTCGTTTCGGCGGTGACGCCGAAGGGCGCCGGACTGGGGGCGGTGAAGGGTGCGCCGTTTTCAGCCACTCAGACTACCGTGCATGAGCAGACGCTGGCCGACGGCACAGTCATCAAGAACACGGTCGAGGTGCAGCTCTGGCGCGATGGCGAGGGACGATTGCGCGCCGAGAGCACGCTGAAACTAAAAGCCGGCGACCAGCAGCAGAGTCGTATTGTGGCCATCTGGAACCCGATCGACAGAACGGAGATCAGCTGGGTCTCCGAGAGTCCCTCTGCCAACTTTGCCACGGTGCTGCATCTTCCCGAGCTTCAAATGAACGACTTGATTGGCGCTCTCGCTTCCCCGCCGCCGCCGGGCCCTCTTTCGCGTCCTCTGCGCGCTGCGGTCCCGCCGGTTGCTATGCCTTCGGCCGCAAGTCGAGACGCCGCAAATATCCACATGGAAGACTTGCCGGCGGATTCTATTGCCGGCCTGGAGGTCACGGGGACTCGCACCACGCAGGTGGTTCCTGCCGGAAGCATGGACAATGACCGCGACTTCACGGTGATCGCGGAGACCTGGATTTCGCCGGAGTTGAAGACCACAGTGCGCCGGATGACGAGCGATCCGCGCACGGGAACGGTGACGACCGAGTTGAGCAACATCGACCGGTCTGAGCCCGACCCCGCGCTCTTCAAACCGCCGGCAGGGTACAAACTGATGGACCTTCCGGATCGGAGCGCTGCTGATTCCGGCGCCAAGCGATAGCACCATCTCTGAATGCCGGCAAAGTGGGTTGAATAGCGGAAGTGGGATGGTCCGACGCTTGACGTTCCTATTGTGGGCGGATGTTCGCCCATCCATAAGCGCTAAGATAGTGTGCTTTTAAGATCTCCCATTCGACCTGGGATTCAAATCCTGGGCGAGCGCTTCCGAATCCCCGGCCGACCGGACACCACCACATTTCAGGGCATTGCGGCGTTTTTAATTGCTAATCGCCCGCAGAAGCATACATTATTCCCAACAACTGCAAAGGCCTGTTTCCGTCAGTTGAGAATCGAGTATGATGCGTCTATTGGAGACTCCCATGCGGAAGAACGATTTCAGGCTCATCGCATTCGTCTTTCTTGTTCAGCTTTGCCTGCCCGGCGCAACACCCCTGGCACTGGCGCAGGCTGACAAGGCTGCGTATCCGGCCATGGCTCCCGTGGATGCGTATTTGATCGCCGATCAGAATTCGGAAATCGCGTTGGCCCGCAGTGCTGCTCCGGCATCTATCTCGGGCGGAGCCGAGGTGATGGTGCTGGGCCGGGAGGGATTCACGACCGCAGTAAAGGGCACCAATGGATTTCTCTGCATCGTGGAGCGATCATGGGGCGCCGCCACCGACGATCCGGAATTCTGGAATCCCAAAGTTCGCTCCCCCATTTGCTTTAATCCGTCGGCCGCAAGAACCTTCGCGCCAATCTTCCTGATGAAGACCAAACTAGCGCTGGCAGGAAAATCGAAAACGCAAATCGCAGCGACGACCGCTTCGGCACTGGATAAGAAGGACCTGCCCGCGCTGGAGCCGGGAGCGATGTGCTACATGATGTCGAAGCAGCAGTACCTGAACGACCGCGGCATGAGCTGGCACCCGCACGTGATGTTTTTTGTCTCGGGGGACGCGGCAAAGAGCTGGGGAGCCGACCAGCCGGATTCGCCGATTATTGCCGCGAATGACCCTGAAGAGCGGGTGACAATCTTCATGGTTTGGGTTGGCAACTGGTCCGATGGGTCGCCTGCTCCACCGATGGAGCGCTGACCCCGCATCGCCACTCATCCAGTTGAGATTAGAAACCAAAAGTCGGCATTGGAAGAGTTTCCCAGGTTCGGGAGTTGTTTCGACGGTGTGACCGGCGACTGGGGACAGTCTTGCTTACCTTAGCGCTTATGGGTCGCCCGCCCCTCCCTCACCCGAGAAACCACGACTGTGAGTTTACCTTTTATCCGCCGTTGGAGGAGCGGATTCCTTGGGCTCGGCTCGTGTCCATCGCGGAGACTTGCAGTAACCTCCCTCCGAAGGAACCTGGGCCTTCGGCGGCAGCAGCCAGAGAATCGCAACGATCCCGATCAGCGCCAGAGAGGCAGCAGGCCGGTAGTAGGCCACGGGAATCGCTGCCAGATAAAGCGAAACTGACGCAATCTGCTTACCCCAACTTGCGTGTGCGGCCGTCGCACTCTGCGAACGTATCTGGAACCACAGCGCCATATATCCGAGCCCCGGAAAAATGCTGACTGCAGCGTAGAGTGCGGTGGTGAACGACGACAGCCCCTTGACGCCGATCCAGTCTGTCGCGAACGGAAACAGCGAGAGACAGAAGAGAAACACTAGGTTGGCCCACAGAATCCCGTGACTGACCGTCTCCACCTCGTCGATGAGATAGTGATGGTTCACCCAGTAAATCCCGATCTGCACGAAGGTGAGCAGGTAAAGGAAGACGGTAGGCAGCACCACGAGCAGACCAGCTACGCCGTCCGGCCCCGGTACCTTCAGCTCCAGCACCATGATGGTGATGATGACCGCGATGACGCCATCGGAGAACGCCTCTAGACGTCCCGGACTAAGGCCTTTTCTGCTCACTCTGATCTCACCATAGCACGAGGGCCGGGCGCCCCACCCTCGGCAATTGGCTGCCCCGCGCTTGGCACCTTGGCGCCCTCCGGGCAGCGCGTCCTTGTTCTTGCGCCTGGGGTGGGTGAGCAAGCGCCCGTCCGCGCCAGCAGGTTTTTCGGAAAAAAGCAAAGCCCGCCGATTTAGCGGGCTTTAGCGTCACATGGTTGGTAGCGCTACCGGGAATTGAACCCGGGTTTTAAGATTGAGAATCTCACGTCCTAACCCCTAGACGATAGCGCCACATTGGGGCAGCCGTCGCCGGCTACTCATCTACTCTAACAAAAATTCCGGGCGATGCCAAAGACGCTCCAAGGCCAGCCAGCCGCCTCAAATGCCCAGCTTCCGCACCTCGTCGTTGTAGTACTTGCGGTACAGAATCTCCCACTCCTGCGAGCCTTCGACGATGATCTTCCGCTGGTTGGCGATCTTCAGCCGCGCCGCCGTGTCGATCCCCGCCTCCTGGGTCAGCAGCGCCGTGAGCGCCTTGCGCGCCTCCTGGCGAATGGTGTTCCGATCCTCCAGAAAGCCCACCTCGTCGATCTCGGCCAGCGTGTCGGCCACAGCGTGGGCCAACTTGTTCAGCTTGTCGGGGCTGATCCTCATAGCACCGCCTTGTACTTCTTGGCCAGCTCGGTCTTCACCTTCTTGAACATCTCGGCATATTGCGCGCCGGACTTGCGCATCTCCTCGGAATACGCGTCCAGAATCACGCGCACCTCCTCGTTGATGCGGTCTTCGAGGGAGAGCTCTTCGAGCAGAGCCTCCGTCACGCGCGCTTCGCACACCTTCAAGTCGCTGGTGGTAATCAACTTGGCGTCGACGAGGTGCTTGACCGTGCGGCGGGCCAGATACCCGATGTAATCGCGGGAAAAGATCATGGGCTAAACCCCAAGATACCGCATCCGACCGCCCGCTGTACACCGTAAGCCCGCGGAAAACCGGCTAAAGCGCATCGTATTTGCGCAGGCAATTGAAGCGCGCGGGCTTTTGCCCCGGAAGTGAGGTCTTCCGGGGAGCCTTCTTCCCCGGCCATTCGGGTGAACGGTCGGGGAATTGAGCTGCTTGATCCCATTCCGGGATGGCTGAGGACATTGCTGCCAGCGGGCTGAGCCGGGCAGAGCGGCAATCGAATCTCACATGCCTGCTTGCGTTCTTCGCGACGCGGCGTCAGACTGTGTGTGCCACAAATTGTGGCGTAAGAGGTACGTTATGCGTGGAAACTTCTGTGGAGTAATGGCGCTTGTTGCCGTTTTGGCGCTGCCGGTCTTGGGTCAAATGGACGGAGTCCAAACTGCCAGCAATGGGGCTGCCCCTCACAAGCGTCAGCCGCAGCACTACACTGCGGAGCTCAAGAACCTGTCAGTGAAGACACTACCCGACGGAACAACCATCACATTGGAAGCGACTACGGTAATGGCAGTGGACTCCGAGGGTCGCTCGATGACTTCCACCACAGATTTATGGGAACTTGTAGATGGGAAACCGATAACCCGTTATTCCGTCTCCGATCCGGTGGCCGGAACCCACACTAGCTGGACCTCTCCCGGCAAAGAGGCGACTGTAATTACGAGTCATACGCACCAAACGGGACAGTCAGACTGTACCGTTTTCTTTGCAACGCCAGATGGCTACACTATGAACGCGCCGGCGGGCAGCGATACCACGGAGCCAGCCAAAAGCGTTGTCGGCAAGATTGCCTCAGGGTCGTTCAAATCGTCCAGTGACTCTAATCCTCAAATCGACTATCTGAGGAGCCTTCACTATAACTCGACCAGGGAGGACCTGGGCACAACGACAATCCAGGGACTAGAGGCACACGGCACGCGGATTACCTGGACGACTCCGGCTGGCACGATGGGGAACGATCAGCCGATGGTGCATACCCAAGAGACCTGGATTACGACGGCAGATAACCCAAGAGCCCTTAACGTGCGCCAAATCTCCGACGATCCTGAATCCGGCAAGTCCACGTTGGAACTGGTGAGCCTGAGCCTCGATGAACCGGATTTGTCCGTATTCCAGCCTCCCGAGAGCTACGAGATTGTGACCAAGGAGATGCACTCTGCTTCGTGTTCGAAAGCACTGAAACAGCCCGCGCAGTAGCCGTCTTCCATTTACACTGAAAGGGTTATGGCGGACGAGAACGAACTGCGTTACGACCCAGCGGCGATTGAACCCAAATGGCAGCAGCGGTGGGCCTCGGACCCCTCGTTGTATGCGGCCGAGCCCGCCGATTGCGGCAAGCCCAAGTACTACGTGCTGGAGATGCTGCCCTATCCCAGCGGGCAGTTGCACATGGGGCACGTGCGCAACTACTCGATCGGCGACGCGCTGGCCCGCCACATGTGGATGCGCGGCTACAACGTGCTCCACCCCATGGGCTGGGACGCCTTCGGGCTGCCAGCCGAGAACGCCGCGCTCAAGAACAATACGCCGCCGCGCGAGTGGACGCTGGGGAACATTGCCGCCATGAAGCGGCAGATGGAGCGGCTGGGGCTGGGCTACGACTGGGCGACGGAGCTGACCACCTGCCTGCCCGACTACTACCGCTGGAACCAGTGGTTCTTCTTGCGCATGTACGAAAACGGGCTGGCCTACCGCAAGAAGAGCAAGGTGAACTGGTGCCCGGAGTGCGCCACCGTGCTGGCCAACGAGCAGGTGGTGGACGGTTGCTGCTGGCGGCATGAGGAGACCAAAGTCGAGCAGCGCGACCTGGTGCAATGGTTCTTTCGCATCACCGCATACGCCCAGGAACTACTCGACGGCCTGGACAAGCTGGAGGGCTGGCCCGAAAAAGTGCGCACCATGCAGCGCAACTGGATCGGCCGCAGCGAAGGGACGGATGTCGATTTTTTCTTGGCGGAAAAAACCGACCAGGGATCAGAGATCAGGAATCAGGGATTAAACGCAGGTCCTACGACTGCGGTCGCCCCGCCACCCCAGCGACGAAGACCTGTCGCCGGGGACCCCGGTAGCGCGACCTTCGCTCAGGATGACGGCAGTTGGGGTTCGTGCTATCCCAGGTCCCAAAAACGGGACCTGGGGCACCCATGATCCGGTTCTTGCCGCTCCTGCGTCACGGCTGAAGCCGTGCCCTTTCATAGCAGGAAATAGCCAACGGCTACGCGGCATTCTCGGCCTCAGAATGAGTGACAACAAATGAGGCGGGAAACGGTTCGCCGGAGGCCCAGGCGGATCCATCCGCAAAGCTCTCTTTCTTCCAGATGGGCACGGTGGTCTTGAGCGAGTCGATCAGCCAGCGGCAAGCGTCAAAGGCCTGCGCACGGTGCGCTGAGGCCACCACAATCAGCAC
>JBEKPA010000180.1:0-7608 GCA_049521195.1 Occallatibacter sp. | reverse complement strand
GCATCATGGCCGGCGTTGCCTACATGGCCTTGTCCATCCCGCGCCTCGTTCCCGTGGAAGTGGTTGAACGGCTCCGCACCGCGCTCCGGCAGCGGTCCATGGTAACCTTGGCGAGGGTCGTAGCGGTTGTCGACGTGGCCGTAAAAGCCGTGGGGGCCGCGAAACCAGGGGCCAGCTCCAAGAAACACCCCGCCCACAAACCAATCGGGCCCATAGTAGCCATAGGGAGCACAGTCATATGGCTCATAGTCGAAGTACCCATAGGGGCACACAGGCGCCACTCCGACGCTGATGGCAACCTGCGCCGGCCCCAGGGATACACAGCTCAACAGGGCAATTGCGAGAACTGAGAAAGCAAGGATTTTACCTTGGGACATAGTTTCTCCTCCATTGGCTTAGAGACAAAAAGACAGCGACCAGTTGTCTCTCCGGTTCACAGTGCCATGTTGGACAATTGAGCGTCCGGTCAAAACTGACCGCTTTTTCCGTGGTGGAGGCGGCAGCGGCCTTGGCTGCGGACTCGAATCGCTTCGCTTTGGAAGCGATCGAGGCTCCAGGAAAGCAGTCATGCCGCCCGGAATCCCGGCAGCAAGCCCTCTATGATATTCGTTGTACCTCTCGCCGCACTTGGCGCAACCAAAGCCCCTTGCCCACTTCGCCCCATCCTCTTCGCCCTCGCCTCAGCCCCGCCCTGGGGACGCTGCTGCTGCTCCTCGCCCTGAATCTGTTCAACTACATCGACCGCTACATCCTGCCCGGCGAGGTGCCGCTGATCCAGCGCGAGTTTCACTCCACCGACGCGCAGATGGGCTTGCTGACCACGGCGCTATTTGCCTTCTACACGCTGGCCGCGCCGCTGACCGGCTGGCTCGGCGACCGCTTCCGGCGCAAGCCGCTGATTATCGCCGGCGCGGTGCTGTGGAGCGTGGCCACGCTGGGCACGGCCTGGGTCCACGACTACCGGACCCTCTTCATTCGCCATGCGCTGGTGGGCGTGGGCGAGGCCACCTTCGGCATCTTTGCGCCCGCCGTGCTGGCCGACTTCTATCCCGAACGGGATCGCAACCGCATCCTCTCCATCTTCTATCTGGCCATTCCCGTGGGCGCGGCGCTGGGCTACCTGGCGGGCGGCGAGATGGGCACGCTTTGGGGCTGGCGCGCGCCCTTCTTTCTCTGCGCCATTCCCGGCCTCGCGATTGCGGCGCTCTACGGGTGGATTGGCCGGGAGCCGGAGCGCGGGTCGAGCGACCGGGTGCGGCCCACAGCCGATCGCGCCACGGTGCTGGGCCTGTTTCGCAACCCCGCCTTTCTGACGGCTACCTTCGGGCTGGCAACGCTCACCTTCGCCATGGGCGGCATCTCGGCGTGGGTGCCCACGTTTCTTGAGCGCTTCGCTCAAATGCCCTTGAACGGGGCTGATCGGATGGTCGGCGTCATAACGGTGGTGGACGGCATTGCCGGAACCTTGGTGGGCGGCTGGCTGGCGCAACGCTGGCTGCGCACCAACTACCGCGCGCTCTACTTGCTCAGCTTCTGGAGCGTCGCCCTCACCCTGCCCTGCGGCGCGCTGGTCTTCTTCGGGCCGCCCGCATGGGCCATTCCGGCGCTCTTCGCCGCCGAGTTCTTTCTCTTCCTGAACACCGGACCGCTGAACGCGGCCATTGTGAACTCGGTTTCAGCGCCGGTGCGGGCCACGGCGATCTCCTTCAATCTCTTATGCATTCACCTCTTTGGAGATTTGTTTTCGCCGACGATTATCGGCATGATCTCGGACCACGCCAGGAGCTTGCGCCTCGGCCTGGGCGCCACGCTCGTCTTTTTGGTCATCTCCGCCGTGATTCTGCGCACGGGGGCGCGGTTTGCGCCGCCGCTGGAAGAGACAGGCTGATTCAGCCAAAGCTGGGTGCCCCATCCTTTCCGCGCTCTTGTGGAACGGGTGGGAAACCACGCTGCGACCGGAATGGTTGGGAGGCCAAGACCTCCCAGCGCCTACTTCGCCGGCCGCGTCTCCTGATCCCTCGTGTTCATGAAGGCGCGGCCTCCGCCCTGCGAGCGCAAGTTGGGATCGTTGATGGGCGGGCGGCTCTGCTCCGCGTTGAAGCCGCGCGCCAGCTTGGGGTTGGGCTTGAACTTGGGCGGACCGCCGGAGAACTGCCGGGCATGGCTGAGAACCATTCCGGCGCGGCCGCGCATGGGTTCCACGATGCCGCGAACCTGCACGTTCATGTCGCGGTACTTGCTGAGTTCGCCCACCTCGCCGCGATCCTCCCACAGGCTCACGATGGTGAACCGGCAGGCTTCGTCCGGAGTCTGGGGAGAACACACGTCGAGGAAGCGGGTTCCATCCGGCAACTGCACCACATCGTAGACGTAGGCGGTCACACAGACGTCCTTGTGGATGAGCTTGGAGGCCTCCTCGGCAGGAACGCAGGGCTTTTGCCCGGCGGCAAAGGCCGGCGGGGGCGCGGTCAGGGCCAGCAGAACGAGCCAACGCAACCGGCGCAGCGGCATGGCGGGACTCCTCAAGGAGAATGCCGAAATCCTACCGCGAATTGGCCGGAAAGGGAAGCGGCAAGGTCTTCGAGTAGTGGTGCAACTAACGGGTAGGCGATCATTCAGGCAAAGCACTATTCCTGAACCCTGCGGCGCTTGCCGGGACTGATTCATGGAAGCCGGCCTTGAAGCGTGCTTTGGCCTGAATGCATCAAGCGACAGCCGGGAGAACGGCTGAATGGTTCACTGAACACTGGCCGACTTCATGGGACCTATCCGAGGAGCAGCGTGGATTCGGCGGTACTTCCTGATGGCCGACGTCCAGCAGCTTTCGTGCAAATCAGGATTACTGGTGACATTCACACCAATGATTGAACTGCGCGACTGCATGGTTCCGCGCTTGCCCAAACAGAACAGACAAATTAATGAGGAGCCTCGGAAGATTCCGATTCGCAGTCGCGGCAAACGCACTTGCGGCGCATCCGCATGCTTGGCGGAATCTTCGGGCGCATGATCGCTAGTTTTCAGGGCAACCGGTCGTACATTCCCTTGGCATGCGATGACACGTTTCCAGGGCGGTGAGCGCGGATGCGCCGGCCAGCAGTTCGAGAATGCCACGCCTGGAGATTGTTATCACTTGCCTGCCGGGGCCGCCTTCTTGTGCTCCACGAAGGTGTGTGCTTGATGACAGCTCACACACGTCTTGCCTTTCATGAATGGATCAGACTTCAGTTGTGCCACCTGATCGGTGTGACAAGTGTCGCATGTGCTTAACGCCGGCGTGCCCGCGAAGTCCGGTGATGTTGTCTCACCATGGCACACGGTGCATTCGACACCGTTGGCGGCATGCGGGCTGGCTTTCCACTGGTCATACAACACCTTGTGGCAGTTGGAACAGGTATCCCCGGCTGGAATCAGCCGATGGAATATATGCTTGGCTTGATCCTGCTGAGCAATGGCAGGTTGGACGGCAATAGCCAAAACGAGAAAAACGAACAGGGTGAGACCGAACATGCGCGCACAGAAACTATTCACGGACAGACCTCCTGAGTACGGTCTTCAAGTATCGAATCGGCGATGGCTGCAATCAGTGATACACATCACATCTCACCGGAATGCGATCTGCGCACTGGCTGCGAAGCCTTTTGCCAAAGGAATGTTCACAAACCTCGCTTGATTCCGCTGTCTGTCGCTGCGGTCGTGCAGATTCACGCGCTATGGTGCGCCCTTTCGCTACCGCATCGACGGAGGCGTTGCTGTCACCAGAGTCGGCTGACCGCACAACTGGCAGCGGACCGAGCCGTTGAGGAACCCTGTCCGACCCGTTCTAACCTGCGGGCGAACACCCAAAGCCCCAATCGAGCGAATGTATTACGATTCTTGGCGAGTCACGCTTTAGGAACCTGTGGTTTCAGCCCGGACGTTGCTCGCTTTATGCAAAATCGCCAAACCGCGATTCCAGGACCGATCAGTACCGGCAATCCTTTTTTCGCGGTTTTGGCCGTGAAACTGTGGAGCCCTATATAAATCATCCAGAATCAATAATGTGCACAGAGCGCCTCCACAGGAACACAGAACCTGTACGCAAGTGAACATGTGGAGCTGCTGCTAACCTCTTTAGAATAAATGATTTTCAACTTCCAACCTCACAGGAACACAGCGCCTGTACGCCAGTAAATATGTCGCTTTACTAAAATTGGGCGCCCCACCCTCGGCGCGCCTACTCGGGATGGTCTGGGCTCATCAGGCAGATGTCGGGCAGGTTCCGGTAGCGCTCGGCATAGTCCATGCCGTAGCCGATGACGAAGAGATTGGGAATGGAGAAGCCCACATAGTCGGCGTCGATCTTTTCGATGCGGTGCGAGGGCTTGTCGAGCAGCGTGGCAATGCGGAGAGTCTTGGGGCGCTGCTGCAGGAATAGCTTGCGCAGGTAGGCGAGGGTGAGGCCGGTGTCCAGAATGTCCTCGACGATGAGCACATTCTTGCCCTCGATGGGCTCGTCGAGATCCTTGATGAGCTTGACCGCGCCGGAGGTGCGCACGCCGTTTCCGTAGCTGGACGTGGCCACAAAGTCGAAGGTGGCGTCGGCCTGGATGGCCCGCGACAGGTCGGCCAAAAAGGGCGCGGCGCCCTTGAGCACGCCCACCATCACCAGCTTTTCACCGTTCAGGTCGCGGGTGATCTGGGCGCCCATCTCGGCGACGCGTTCGGCGATCTGTTGACGGGTAAAGAGAACCTCAAGGTTCTGGTAGGTGGAGGAAGCCATGCAGACAGTATCCGCGAATGGGACGCCGCGGAGCAACGGATATTGTGTAAATTGCGATCCCAAGCCGGCCAGTTTCGGCCCGCGGTGCTCGTCGTTGCCTCGCGCGTCTATACTTGAAGAGCGATGCTGCCTTACATACACCTCAATCTGTACTTTTGGCACATAGACCTGCCCACCTTCGGCCTGATGCTCTGGCTGGCCATCGTGGCGGCAGCTTTTGTGATGGACCGTGGCTTCAAGCGCGCGCGCATCGGCTTGGACGGGGCCAGCGGGAACTCCGCGGGGCCGGACGCGGTGGGGATGGTGGCGGTTGCGGCGCTGCTGGGGATTGTGGGCGCCAAGCTGTGGCACGTCCTTGACACTCCAATCGAGTTTCGCGAGATGGGCTGGCGGGTACTGTGGGATACGGCGGGATTTGCCTGGTTCGGCGGGATGCTTTTCGGTATCTCGGCGCTGGTCTTTCAGGGCTGGTGGGCGAAGATCGGCGGGTTGCGCACGCTGGACCTGGCGGCTCCCGCGGCGGCCATCGGCTATGGCATCGGGCGCATCGGCTGCTTTCTTTCCGGAGACGGCTGCTATGGGGTGCCGACCAATCTGCCCTGGGGCATGAGCTTCCCGCACGGAATTGAGCCGACGCTAATTCGCGTGCATCCGACGCCGCTCTACGAACTGGCCGCGGGGTTGCTGATCGGCTGGTGGCTGTGGTGGCGCGGCGGAAAACCTCACAGAACGGGGGCGATCGTGGGCCAGTACCTGGTGCTGGCCGGGATTGCCCGCTTCCTGGTTGAGTTCATTCGCCGCAACCCCAAGGTTCTGTGGGGATTGTCAAATGCGCAACTGGCCAGCGCGGGCTCGGTGGTTGCGGGCATCGCGTTGATTGTTTGGGTGGCCAGGCGGCGGAGCGATGGTCCGGATGAGGCTGGGGCGGCGATGGAGAAGGCGGCGTAGCGCTCCCCGGCTTAGCGGAACCATTACTCAAAGGTCGAATCGGCCGATGGGAGTTGCGGCGCGGCGGGGAATTGAAGTTCCACGCCTTTGTCGTAATCTGATAGGCTAAACCGCCCCGAGGAGAAACCCCATGAACCGATCGGCTTTTCCGCAGCGCATCCTTAGAATGAGTCTTTTGCTCGCCTGTTTGTTCGCAAGTTTGCCGTCCTGCGGCCCGCAAAAGCTCCAGGCCAGCGGAGAAACCATCGTGCTGCTTCGGCATGGCGAAAAGCCGGAAGGCGGACTTGGCCAGTTGACCTGCAAGGGGCTGAACCGGTCGCTGGCCCTGCCATCCCTGCTGATTTCGCGCTATGGCAAGCCGGACTTCATCTATGCGCCAGACCCAGCCGAGCAAGTGAACGACGGCCATGTTCTACCTACTTACTCCTATCTGCGGCCGCTGGCAACCATCGAGCCGACCGCGATCCGTCTCGGGATGCCGGTGAATACTCAGATCGGATACCTGCATATCGCCGAGCTTCAGAAGGAGTTGCTCCAGCCGGCCTATGCCCACTCGCTGATCTTCGTTGCCTGGGAGCACATCAAGTTGTACGAGTTTGCCAGGCAGATGCTCCAGTCTTACGGGACCAATCCATCGCAGGTGCCGGACTGGCCCAACAGCGATTATGAAACCATCTATGTCTTTCACATCGCAAGAACGGGCAAGGACGGCGCTCCGCGCGCCACGCTCGAAATCCAGACCGAAAACCTCGGTAGCACGCTGAGCGACGCTTGCCCTGGCCCCCAGTAGATTGCCGGCGGATGATGGGCTGCCGGGAAGCCGCGGCAGTTCCTGCCAGGGCTTGAATATGCCTTACAGCCGCTTGATAAAGGCCAGGGCCTCCTTGAGTTGCGGGAACCGCGCCTCCTCGGCTTTGAACTCGCGGGAGTGGACGCAGCGGCGGATGCCTCGCGTCCTGACCGGGTGCTTCAGGTGGAGCATCTCGTGGTAGAGCAGGTATTCGATAGCGTAGCGCGGGCTGGAGGGGCGGTCGAAGACGCGGCTGACCACGATGGTGTTGTGGGCGGCGTCGTAGTGGCCCAGGGAGCGCTTGGCGAACTGCTCGCTCCAGGTGAGCTCGGGACGTCCGAGCAGGCCGCCGAAGAAGCGCGCATTAAGCGAGTCGAAGACCTCTTCCAGGTGATAGAAGTGGCCTTCGGGGCCGGAGATGCGCTTGTTGCCGCGGGCGCCGCGGATCAACTCGGTCTGGCGGGTGACGGCGGCCGAGTAGGCAAAGCGTTTGAAACGCAGGTTGTGGGCGGCGTCGATGGGCCTCTTGTAGAGCTTGGCCAGCAGAATGTGGGCGATGGCGCGGACAACGGACTCCGGCGCGCCCTCCAGCAGGTCGGAGAGGCTGACCTGAATCTGACCTTCGCGCAGGCGGATTCTGGTGTTCAGCGAGGTAAACCGGCGGAAGCGAACCACGATGGGCGGCATCGGCGCCCTGGGGCGCAACGCCCGGTACTCTTGCTCAAAGATGGGAATGAATTCGGCGCTCACCAAGTGGAGGGTAGCATATAAGGGAACAGGGACGAGGGAACAGGCAGCCAGCGGCGATGCGCCGGTTGACCTTGATCTCGTCCGCCGCAGTCACCGGGGCACCCGAGAGTCTGCCCTGCGCTTGCCGAAGGGGCACGATTGGGGCAAAGGCATAATCGACCAATCAGACCAAAGGTCAATGCTCCGGCGCCAACTCTAAGACATTAGCGTGCTTGCATACTCGCAAGAGGCTGTCCCAATCGCGTGGATCGCACGTCTTTCGGTGAGGAAGGGGAGATTCGGCGCAAATGCGAAACGCTCCAGTCGTTCCAACTACCCCGATAAAACAACTGCCACTATGATTGCGGAGCGCATCTTCAAC
>JBEKPA010000179.1:0-7611 GCA_049521195.1 Occallatibacter sp. | reverse complement strand
ACCAGGCCGCGGGGGTCAACGCCGCAGATGCCGTCGGCGACGGAGTCGAGCAGTATCTCCTGCCGGCGGTATAGTTCCTCGGCTCGGCCGTGTTCGTGGGATCGTGCCCGCATCTGCCCCAGCGAGGCAGCCGCCGTCTCCACGGCGGCGAGGGCCTCGCGATCTTCACGAATGGCGGAGTGGCAATAGAATTCAAGAACTGCCACCACCCTGTTGCCCACGCGCACAGGTACGGCCCAGCCGGAGACCATCCCGTGGTTCAAGGCCGATTGAGCGTGCGGGCAGAGGGGCATGGAATTGAGGTCGGGAATCCAAACCGGATGGTCGTCCAGCCAGACCGCTCCAGGGAGGCTGCCGCGCCCGGCCAGGGTCAACTCAGCGCTCTCCTGTATAAGGGACCGCATGCGCTCGCCGGGTGCGCCCCATGCGGAGCGGAACTCAAGCTGGTTGCCCGGATCGTTGACCTTCCATTCGAGGGCCGCGTCCCAGCCATGCGAAACGCAGAGAGCCTCGAGAATGCGCGCGATCGCGACTTCAGGGGACGCGTCTTCACCGACGATCTGGCTGACCGTCCGCTGCAGAGCCTGGCGCTGCTCCCGCTGGACCATCAGGCGAAGAACGAGGGCCGCTGCGGCGGCTCCAGCAGCAAAGATCAGCATTCTGTTGTACTGGAAATTGACTGCCAGGCGTGGCGCAACCACTCCCAGGACCAGTCCCAGGACCAGGGCCCCCGCGAGTGCTACGAGGGCCAGCTGAATGTAGGAAGAGCCGCTCCAAACCCCGCGAGCGGGTGGTTCTGCCGCAACAGTTGGTTGCTCGTGCATGTCGCCCCCAAGGCAACTATTCGACAAATCGGCTCCGGTGCAGCGGCCTTCCAGCCATTGGCAGACCGCGAACTTACAAGAATAACCTCTTGCTCCGCTCGCGAACCGACGAAGCTCCGTGCGAACGCTTTGCTTAGTAGTATAAACGTTCGATTCCAGACTCTGTACGCAAATCGAAGCCGGATTTCTTCGGAACGGAGCGCAATTCACATCCTAGCAGTGCCGGAGTTGGCAGTCCGCGGGCCGGAAAAACGTCCAGTTTGCCTATACTTGGAAACATCGCCTTCACCAGGCCAGACGTATACTGGCCTCATGTTGCGTCCATCGCTTTCTTCTCGTTTTGTTCATACGACCCTTGCCGCGGCGGGACTGGTTTGCGCCCTGGCGCAGCCCCAGGCCGCTCGCGCCTGGGGCAATGAAGGGCACCGCTTGATCAACCGGCTGGCGGCCAGTACGCTGCCGGCAGGCGTTCCCGCGTTCCTGCGTTCCCAGGCGGCAGTGAACGAAATCGAGTATCTGGGGCCGGAGCCGGACCGCTGGCGGTCGGCCGCCGAGCCGGAGTTGAGCGCGGCGCAGGCTCCGGAGCACTTCATCGACCTGGAGCTGGCCGATGCGCTGGGTCCCTTGCCGCGCCAGCGGCTGGACTTCGAAGCCAAGGTCTTTGCCGCCGGTGAGCGGCCGGAGAAGTTCGGCCTGCAGCCCTGGGAGGCCACCGAGGTTTGGGAGCGGCTGAAGGCGGCTCTGCGCGAGTATCGCGGGCTGGCGGCCGCGGGGCAGGATACTCGCGGCGTGGAAGCGGCGGCGATCTTCTATGCCGGCTGGCTGGGCCACTATGTCGGCGACGGCTCGCAGCCGCTGCACACCACCATCCGCTACAACGGCTGGACCGGGCCGAATCCCAACGGCTATACCACGGGCCACCAGATTCATTGGCAGTTCGAGGGGCCGTTTGTGGCCGCGAATCTGCATGAGCCCGAAGTGCGTGCCAAGATGACGGAGGCCAAAGCCATCGAGGGCGACCTCTTCGCGAGTTACGTAGCCTACCTGCGGCACACGAATTCCTACGTGGAGAAGGTCTACCAGCTGGAAAAGGCCGGAGGCTTCGTGGGAGCGGGAACGGCTGAGTCGCGGGAGTTCACGGCGGAGCGGCTGGCCGCCGGAGCCTCCATGCTGCGGGACATGATCTATACGGCATGGCTGGAGAGCGCGAAGCCCGTGCCCGACCCTAACGCGGGCAAGTAGGCAGCGCTCAGAGCCTATCCGCAAATTGTAGCGCCGGTCTCCAGACCGGCTGTACTGGCGGCTTCCAAGCCGCCAGGGGCGGTGGGTGAAGGTCTGTCCGCCGCGGCGGATGCACGACAGCCGCTCTGGAGAGCGGCGCTACAAAACTCGCAATTTACGGATAAGTTCTCAGTTGCCCGCCTCCGCTGCGGCCAGGGCCGGAACCCGCCGCAGCAGCAGGGTGAGGGCTGCGGTGAGCAGCACCACCGCGGGGACGGCGATCAGCAGCCAGGCCAGCATGGCGTGGCCGGCCAGGCCGCCCAACCGCTCAAGCAGATCGAGGGGCGAGGCGTGGAGCAGAGCGCTCGCTTTTGGGGCCTGGCTGTGGCCGGAGGCAAAGAGCCAGCCGCCCAGCCGCACAAAGGGCACAATAAGCAGCAGTTGCATGGGCATGGCGACGTAATTCGCCGCCTGAATGGCGGGCAGATTGAGCCGCAGCGCCAGGGCCAGCACGGCGCACAGAGCCGTGGGAATGCCCACCACCGGAATGCAGCCGATGGCGAGTCCGAGCGCAAGAGTGAGGGCCAGGCGGCGGGGCGAGATGCCCTGACGCAGCCAGAGGCCGGCGTGGCGCTTGATCGAGTCCAGGAATCTGTTGACCATTTCCCCCACACTATCTATATAGACGCGGGGCCGCGGATAATTATGCGGTTAAAATTTTGCAAATGAACCAGGAACGGTAGCGAAAGCGAGAGAATCTCATGCTGGGAACTTGCGCGAGGCGCCATGCGGGTGGGGTCCGCTTGCGCCTCTTTGCCTCACGGTTCAGGCTCCGGAAGGGCGGCTATCCGGGGGATGAGCCGCTCGAAAAGCCGGACCAGTTGGCGCTCGACCAGGCGGCCGGTCTCATTGACCTCCTCGTGGCTGAGGGATGTCAAGCCCAGGCCGGCGGCCAGGTTGGTGACGCAGGAAAGGCCGAGAACCTCGATGCCCATGTGGCGGGCGACGATGGTTTCTGGAACCGTGGACATGCCCACCAGCGTGGCGCCAAGAGCCCGGAAGGCGCGGATTTCGGCCGGCGTCTCGAAGCTGGGACCGCTGACAGCGATGTAAACGCCCTCTTCGAGAGCGAATCCCTCTGCCGATGCGGCCTCCCTGGCCAGGGCGCGAAGGCGTTTCGAGTAGGCCTCGGTCATGTCCGTAAAGCGGAGGCCGGCATCGGGGCGGACGGCGAAGCGCGCTTCGTTGGGACCGGCGAGCGGGTTGAAGCCCATGAGATTGATGTGATCGGCGAGGGCGACGAACTGGCCCACCCGGTAGCCCTCCGCGATGCCTCCGGCGGCGTTGGTGAGGATGACGGCGCGAACGCCGAGTAAGCCGAGAACGCGCACCGGGAAGGTAACCTCTCGCGGCGCGCAGCCCTCGTAGAAATGGATACGGCCTTGCAGGATGAGGACCGGCGACCCGCCGAGCAGCCCAGCGACGATCCGCCCGGTGTGCCCCTCGACGGTGGATTGCGGGAAATGCGGAATCTCCGCGTAAGGAACGATCGCCGGCTCGGCTACCGCATCCGCCACCGCGCCCAGTCCGGAGCCGAGGACGATGCCGATGCGGGGCGTGAGCGGGCCGAGTCTTGCACGCAGAAAGGCTGCGGCTTCAGAGACCTGGTCGAAGTAAGTCATGGTCATGCCGGACGGTGCTCCTTGCACATTCTACAGATGCGGACATTCTCACTGCCCGATTCTCGAGGGCGGCGCGATCGAGCCCGCCGCGCCATCCGCGCCGTTTCTGCACTATACTAGGCCCGTGACCTCAATTCTGGGCGACTGGAAGCTCGATGCCGCGCTCGGCTCCTGCCTGCTGCTGGGGCTGCGCCACGGCTTCGACTACGATCACCTGGCGGCCATCTCCGATATCACGGCCGTGCAGCGCAGTTGGCGCAGCGGATTGCGGCTGGGCATGACCTATGCCCTTGGCCACGCCTTCACGGTCGCCGCGCTGGGTATCGCCGTGCTCGAACTGCACATGGGCCTGCCCCAGGGGCTCGACCACTGGACCGAGCGCCTTATCGGCCTCACCCTGATCGTGCTGGGCATCGGCGTGGTCGCCGGAATCCTCAGAAAAGACGCCCATGGGCACTCGCACAGCCGCATCGAAAGCCGGCTGGCGATCGCCATCAACGGCATCCTCTGGATGGCCTGGCAGGTGCGCCGGTGCTGGAACCGGCAAGCCCCCAAGCCGGAACGCTTTCAGTGGATGTACAACGGAAAGTCGGTCTTCCTCATCGGCATCCTGCACGGCGTCGGCGCAGAAACTCCCAGCCAGTTGGCCCTCTTCTTCCTCACCGCCAACTTGGGCGGAACCTCGCGCGGCATCCTGGGCCTGGCGGCCTTCTCTGTCGGCCTGGTAGCCATGAATGCGGTGATGACTGCCTCGATGGGCGGTGCCTTCAGGGCCAGCGGCCATCACCACCCGCGCTTCTACCACGCCATCGCCTGGACCGGGGCCGCTTACAGCTGCATTATCGGAATCATCTTCCTCTTCGGGATCTCCGACCACCTGCCGCCGCTGGGATAAAACCGGGGGCAGGGTTCAGGGGTCAGAAACCCAGACCAACCCACCATGGGGTTCACTCCAGTTGTGGCAGCGGAGAGATTTCCCTTCCCAAACCGGAACATTTCGCCCCTATTCCGCAAGACGGGATGATCTCCCATACCAGTGACCACTATCACGAATGAAAAACGGCCCCCGCAGGTACAACTGTGGATAGACAAGGAGCAAGGTGCGGCAGCACGATCGCCATGCGTTTTGATCCGCCAACGGAGGAATTGTGCCAGCATTCACACCCCCGCCGCTGCCCAGCGACGACAAACGATGGAAGATCGTGAACGGCACCATGCGCAAGAATGGCTTTGCCCGCCACGCGCTGATTGAAACGCTTCACACCGTGCAGTCCGCGTTCGGCTACCTGGACGACGATGCCATCCGGTTTGTCGCCCACTCCCTGCGCGTGCCGTTGAGCCAGGCCTACGGGGTGGTGACCTTCTATCACTACTTCAGCCTGAAGCCGCCGGGCAAGCACACCATTACCGTCTGCGAGGGCACGGCCTGCTATATCAAGGGCGCCGACGACCTGATGGCGGCGGCCATCAAGCGCCTCGGCATTCAGCAGGGGCAGACCACCAAGGACGGCGGGATCAGCCTGATGAAGGCCCGGTGCGTGGGCGCCTGCAGCCGCGCCCCCGTGGTGCTGTGCGACGGCGAAGTGGCCGGCGAGGTGACCGCGGAGCAGATGCTCGAACAGTTGGAAAGGTGGGCGGTGGAATGACAATCGAAGAGCTTGAGCAGATAGCGAAGACCGTCAGCCAGGAGAACGATAAATACGATTTTGAAGTAAATGTCTGCATGGACCTGGCCTGCATGAGCCAGGGCGCGGGCCGTTTGCGGGAAGCCCTCGCCAAGGCCGCCGAGGCCTGCGGCAAGAATGTGCTCGTCCGCCGCACCGGTTGCATGGGACCGTGCTCCTCCGGGCCGCTGGTGCGCGTCGATCCCGAAGAGACCCTCTATCACCATGTGAATGCCGGCCACGCCGAGGCCATCGTCTCCAGCCTGGGCGGCCAGCCGGTGCCCGAGCTGCAGTGCGATCTGAACGAGCACTTCGACAAGCAGGTGCGGGTGGTGCTGGAGAATGCCGGCTACATCGATCCGGAGAAGATCGACGACTACATTGTCCGCGACGGTTACAAAGCGCTGCTGACGGCGCTGACCGAGATGACGCCCAATGGCGTGATCCACCGCATCACCGAAAGCGGCCTGCGGGGCCGCGGCGGCGGCGGCTATCCCACCGGCCTGAAGTGGGGAACGGTCGCCAAGGCCGCGGGCGACCTGAAGTACGTGGTCTGCAACGGCGACGAGGGCGACCCCGGCGCGTTCATGGATCGCAGCGTGATGGAGGGCGACCCGCACCGCGTCATCGAGGGCATGGCCATCGCGGCCTATGCCGTGGGCGCGAGCAAGGGATATATCTATGTGCGGGCCGAGTATCCGGTGGCCGTCGCGCGGCTGACCACTGCCTTGCGCGAGGCGCGGCGCCGCGGCCTGCTGGGCAACGGCATCTGCAACACGCCCTTCAACTTCGATGTGGAGATTCGCCTCGGCGCCGGAGCCTTCGTCTGCGGCGAAGAGACGGCGTTGATCGCCTCCATCGAGGGCCGGCGCGGCGCTCCCAAGCCGCGGCCGCCATACCCGGCGGTGAGCGGCCTGTTCGGCAAGCCCACGCTCATCAACAACGTTGAAACCTTCGCGAACGTCGCGCCCATCGTCCGCAGCGGCGGCAAGTGGTTTGCCAACATGGGCTCGGAGAGGAGCAAGGGCACCAAGGTCTTCGCGCTTACCGGCAAGATCGCCAACACCGGCCTGGTCGAGGTGCCCATGGGCATCAAGCTGCGCGAGATCATCGAGGTTATCGGCGGCGGCGTACCCGGCGGCCACACCTTCAAGGCGGTGCAGACCGGCGGTCCCTCGGGCGGCTGCATTCCCGCCGAGATGCTCGACGTCGGCGTCAGCTACGATGCCCTCGTCCGGCTCGGCTCCATCATGGGATCGGGCGGCATGATCGTCATGGACGACACCTCCTGCATGGTCAATGTGGCGCGCTTCTTTGTCGAGTTCTGCATGACCGAATCCTGCGGCAAGTGCATTCCCTGCCGGGCGGGCACGGCCCAGATGTACACGCTGCTGACCCGATTCTGCACCGGCACGGGAACCATGGACGATCTGGACCTGCTGATGGGTTTGTGCGAGACCATCAAAGAGGCCAGCTTGTGCGGACTGGGCATGACGGCGCCCAATCCCGTGCTGAGCACGCTCAAATACTTCAGGAACGAGTACATCGAGCACATCGTGCACAAGCGCTGTCCGGCTGGGGTCTGCAAGATGGAAGCGCCCGTGGAGGTGGTGGCATGAATGAGAGCATGGGCGTTAAAACTCTGCAAATCGACGGCCAGGAGGTCAGCGCGCGCTCCGGCCAGACCATCCTGGAAGTGGCGCGGGAGAACGAAATCTACATCCCCACCCTCTGCCATATGGAAGGGCTGAGCGACGTGGGCGCCTGCCGCCTGTGCCTGGTGGAGATCAAGGGCACCGGCAAGCTGCAGGCGGCCTGCGTCACCGCCGTCTTTGAAGGCATGGACGTGAGCACCAACAGCGAGCGGCTTCAGAAGCACCGCCGGACGATTCTTGAGCTGCTGTTCGCCGAGCGCAACCATGTCTGCTCGGTGTGCGTGGCCAACGGCCACTGCGAACTGCAGACACTGGGACAGGAGCAGGGCCTGACCCATGTGCGCCTGCCCTATCGCAACCCCGAATTGACCGTCGATGCCTCGCTCGACCGCTTCACCGTCGATCACAATCGCTGCATCCTGTGCACCCGCTGCGTGCGGGTCTGCGCCGAGATCGAGGGCGCGCACGTGTGGGATGTGGCCAACCGCGGCATCGATTCCATCGTCATTACCGATCTGCACGACAACTGGGGAAGCTCCAGTTGCACGCGCTGCGGCAAATGCGT
>JBEKPA010000178.1:0-7647 GCA_049521195.1 Occallatibacter sp. | reverse complement strand
TCCATGAAGATTGCGGTCAGGTAAATGGGAATGGCTTTGCCATGGCTGGCAAGCTGGCCGCCTGCCGCCGGACCGCCTCCGCTGGGCGCATATTGAGCCAGAAATCCCAATGCCACTACGCCCGCGCCAATCAAGAGGAAGCCGGCAAAATGCCACCACGAAGCGATCTGCGGCGGCGCTTGTCTCGCGTCTGAGTTTTCTACCGAGAGAACCTCATTTCGCTGCATGTTCCATTTCCTTTCCTGCTTCTCCATGACTCCGTTGCATTTTGGCGATCGAGCGCAGCTCGGCCAGTGTTTCCTCGCCCCAGCGCAGATGCGCTTCCAATTCCAACTGCCCGAATCGCGCCGCCATCTTCCAAAAAGGCGCGTCGGGATACTGCTGATTCTCGGCGATCTCCTCGTGTTCTATCCGCCGGAATTCGTGGAGATACGCGCGCTCCCTCTCCACCATCCGCTCCACATGCTGAATTGAAGTCTCAGCGGAAACCTGAGCGCCGAAGAACAGCTTCAACAGCAATTCGTTGCGCGAAATCTCCGGTTGCGGCTCGACTGCCAGCCATGCCGCCAGCCGTTCCCGGCCCTTTTTCGTGATGGAGTAGATATGCCGGTCCGGCTTGCCCTTTTGCCGCTCCGACTTTGAAGTCACGAACCCCGCTTCTGCCAGTTTTTTCAGGTTTGGATAGATCTGCCCATAGCTCTCATTCCAGAAAAAGCCGACCGATCCGCGGATGGTCTGCCCCAGGTCGTAACCGGACATGGGTTCGACGGTGAGCAGGCCGAGGAGGACTTCCATGCTTGAACTTGAGCGTTTCGCCATATTACTAATAGATATATGCCTATTAGATATTTGTGTCAACATGAGTTTTTTACCCGCGTGACAAGGCTCACGCGAAGCCGCAAACGGGAGTTGCTGGGTGCGTTACCTGGGCGCCCTCTGGGCACCGCGTCTTTGTTGTTGCGGCTAGGGTGGGATAGCATGTGTCGCAGGCGCGCTCAGCGCCCCTTCGGAACCCGCTTCAATCGCCAGAGAATCCGCCGGAAGAGGCCCAGAATCCGCCGCGAGTCGCGCTCCGTGGGGGCCAGGCGGCGCAGCAGCAGGCGCAGGTCGTGGCGGTTGGCGGCCTGCATCGGCGCGGGCGAGTAACCGGCCGCGATCATGGCCTCCTCCACCACGCCGGCCAGCCGATCGAGACTGCGGGAGGGCGCCGCGGGCGCGCCTGCCGTTCCCTCAACTTCAGCCGCCGCTTCAGGCGCGGCATTCGCCTGCCGAAAGACCCGCGCCGCCAGCTCATACAGGCACACTGCCACGGCCTGGCCGAGGTTCATCGAGGGCTGCCGGGGATCGGTGGGGATCTCGACCAGCAGGTGGCAATAGGAAAGGTCGTCGCGAGTCAGCCCGTGCTTTTCCGATCCAAAAACCAGCGCCACCCGGCCACCGCGGGCCAGTTCCCGCTCGACCAGAGGCCCCAGATCGGGCAGCTGGACTACGGGCTGCTCCGGCTTGCGATAGGTGACGGTTGCGGTGCCCGCCACCAGCGTGCATCCGGCCACGGCCTCAGCCAGCGTCCTGGTCTCCGCCGCCGAGGCCAGCAGCTCCGGCGCGCCAATGGCCGAGCGGGCCTCGCGCCAGGGAGGGCCGTAGGGAGCCACGACCGAAAGCCGCCGAAAGCCGAAGTTGGCCATCGCCCGCGCCGCCGCTCCTATATTGAGCGGGTTGCGCGGCGACACCAGCACCACGTCGATGCGGTCGCAATGGTCGAGTTGGGCATCGTGCTGCAAGAGTCGATTGTAGTGCGGCGGGAGCAGAAGGCGGATCAATGAGATTCCCCCGCATTGGCAGAAACGCGGCTTCTGGATTGTTGTCTGCTGTCAATATGGTCTGCTTGCCAAATCCCCAGCGGGAATAAAAGGAAACATCTCGTTGGAAACTTCGCCGCCGGTGAACTCATACGGAAATATCCTTCGCGTTCACAGCCTGCAGAACGGCCGCCAGATTGACGAAGAGCGTCTGGCCATCGACGCTCCCTGGGTCGATTTCAGCACCTCCACAAAGTGGACGATCGCCATTGAGAACGGAGACGACGCGCCGTTGAGCCTGCAATCCGTTCAACTCGAGATGCTGCAGCGGACGCTCTGCTTCGATGCCGAGAGCAATGCGAACTATCTGCTCGCCTATGGCGACCCGGCGCTCTCGGCTCCGCGCTGCGATTACGCAACGCTCTTTGCGCCCCAGGCCAGCGCCGCCCAGACCGCCGCCGGCCCCGAGCAGTTGAATCCTGGCTACCGGCCGCGCCCCGACGACCGCCCATTTACTGAGCGGCATCCAACCCTGTTATGGGTATCGCTGGCCGCCGTAATCGCGCTGCGCTCCGCAAAGCCGGCCGCGCCGCCGCCATCGTAAGGAGACTCTTCGCCGCTGGGTTGGTAGGAAACGCGATCTCGCGCGCACCGCAAAGGACCACAGCTTTCGGAAAACGCCGCAAACCGGGGCCGCTGCCTCCTGGCGCGCTTCCCTGAACATTTAGAATGGTGGCAGTCGCAAATTGTCCTGCGTCCGCTGTGAAATCCGGGGTCCGCGACGATGCCCCGGCCCTGGGGTATTCCGGCGCCCACTTCGTCGCTGGGGCGGCAGGCGGACGGGAAAGTACGCACTCATCTCAATGCATCGCTGGTCCAAGCTCTTCATCCCGACTCTCCGCGAGGCCCCGGCAGACGCCGAAGTGGCCAGCCACAAGTTCCTGCTCCGCGCCGGCTACATTCGCCAGCTCGGCGCGGGCATCTACAGCTACCTCTTCCTCGGCCAGCGCTCGCTGAACAAGATCGTCGCCATTGTGCGCGAGGAGATGGACAAGATCGGCCAGGAGTTCTACCTGCCCGGCATCCTGCCTCGCGAGCCATGGGAGCAGAGCGGCCGCTGGACGGGCATGGGCGATAACATGTTCCGGCTCAAGGACCGCAAGGGCGCCGACCTCTGCCTGGGCATGACCCACGAAGAGATCATGACCACCATCGCCCGCGGCGAACTGCGCAGTTACAAGCAGTTGCCGCAGATCTGGTATCAGATTCAGACCAAGTTCCGCGACGAGCCGAGGCCCAAGTCGGGGCTGCTGCGCGTGCGCCAGTTCATCATGAAGGACAGCTATTCCTTTGATATCGACAAGGCCGGCCTGGACCGGAGCTTCGATCTGCACGACGCTGTCTACCGCAGGATCTTCACCCGTTGCGGCCTCAAGTTCGTTGCCGTCGAGGCCGACTCCGGCTCCATGGGCGGCTCGCAATCGCAGGAGTTCATGGTCTACACCGACGCCGGCGAAGACCTGATCGCAAGCTGCCCGGTGTGCGGCTACGCGGCGAATCTCGAAAAGGCCAATTCGCTGCTGGAGCCGGTCGTCGAGTTGGAGGCTACGGGCGACGGCACGCCGGAGCTGGTCCACACGCCGGGATGCGCCGCCATCGCCGACGTGGCCGCGTTCTTCAAGATCTCACCGGCGTCGGACATAAAGTGCGTGGCTTACATGGCTCTCAAGCGCGGCAGGAACGCCGTCAAGGATGAATGGCTGCCGGTGGCGGCTTTCATGCGCGGCGACCACCAGGTGAACGAGACCAAACTGCTCGGCGTCACAGGCGCAGCCGAACTGCGTACCATGCAAGCCGAAGAGCTCGCGCAGTACTTCGATGGCCCGGCAGGCTACCTCGGACCGGTCAGCCTCAAGCCTAGCGCCAAGCCGCTTGAAGGCGGCCTGACCGTCCTCATCGACAGCTCCCTCGAGGGCCGCAAGAACATGGTCTGCGGCGCAAACAAGCTCGACTACCACCTGCGCAACGTCACCCCCGGCCGCGATTTTACCTGGACGCTGATGGCCGACATCCGCAGCGTGAACGAAGGCGAAGCCTGCCCGCGGGAAGGCTGCGCCGGCAAGCTGGCCGTCGGCAAGGCGGTCGAGATCGGCCACATCTTCAAGCTCGGCTACAAGTACTCGGAGTCCATGGGCGCGCGCGTTCTGGACGAGAACGGCAAGGAAGTCACGCCCATCATGGGCAGCTACGGCATCGGCATCGAGCGAATCTTGACCGCCTCCATCGAGCAGGCAAACGACAAGAACGGCTTCTGGCTGCCGGCCGCGATTGCCCCCTTCACCGTGGTGGTGACAGTGACCAACGCGTCCGATGCGGCCCTCGTCGAAGTGGGCGAGAAGCTGGCCGCGGAGCTCAAAGCCGCTGGCCTGGACGTGCTGCTCGATGACCGCGACGAGCGCGCCGGCGTCAAATTCAAGGATGCGGATTTGGTTGGCATTCCCTACCGCGTCAACGTGGGCAGGAAGGCAGCCGCCGGATTCATCGAACTGCAGACGCGCGCGACGGCAACCAGCGTGGATGTGGCCATCCATGACGTGGTCGCGTCGGTGAAGGCCCGCGTCGAGGAAGATGCATGTTGACGGCGGTTGAAGCGTAAAAGCAGCTTCTAGCTTCTAGCTCATTCTGCTTGAACGGGCGGCGCGAGATCTTGGCGAGAGCTAGCCCCGGAACCGAAGGGCTAAGAGCTAATAGCTAAGAGCTCGGCACAGGAACAGCAATGGCAGCGATAGCGTTGGTAATCCGGTGGAAGAGGCCCAGGGGAAAGCGTCCTTGGGCAAAGCTGCTGCTGCAAATGGGGCTGTTGACGGTTGGGGTTGGCGTACTGGCGGTCTTCGTCGTCTTCGGCTATTTCTTCGTGTCGTACCGTAACGTTGTGGACGAGCGGCTCAAGCAGCCCATCTTCGCCAACACCGCCCAGATCTTTGCCGCGCCCCGCGAGGTCCGCCCCGGACAAAAGTTCACTGTCCGCATCATCGCCAATGAACTGCGCGAGGCCGGCTACTCCGCCGATGGCGCCTCGCAGCTCTCGCCGTTGGGCACCTATTCGATGGGCGCGCACTCCATCACCGTGCGCCCCGGCCCGGAGTCCTATCACTCGCAAGACAGCGCAACCATCCGCGTCGACTCGGGCTTTGTGGTATCCATCGCCGACAATCACGGCCAGCCGCTCTCGAGTTATGAGTTGGAACCGCTGCTCATCACCGGCCTTAGCGACGACCCCAACCGCACCAAGCGCCGGCTGATCTCCTACGACGAGATTCCCCCCAACCTGGTGCAGGCCGTCCTCGCTATCGAGGACCGGCGCTTCTTCGAGCACGGCGGCGTCAACTACTGGCGGCTGATGGAGGCGGCTTTCCGCGACGTGATCACGGGCCAGAAGCAGCAGGGCGGCTCCACGCTGACCATGCAGTTGGCGCGCGGCTTCTTTCTCAAGCCGGAAAAGCTCATCAAACGCAAGATCATCGAGATCGCCATCACCTTTCAGCTCGAAGAACGCTTCTCGAAGAAGCAGATCTTCGAGATGTACGCCAACCAGATCCCGCTCGGCCAGCGCGGCAGCTTCTCTATCAACGGCTTCGGCGAAGCCTCG
This sequence comes from Occallatibacter sp., assembly GCA_049521195.1. GTDB lineage: Bacteria > Acidobacteriota > Terriglobia > Terriglobales > Acidobacteriaceae > Telmatobacter. The sequence continues at coordinate 2,199 of JBEKPA010000178.1, read as the reverse complement.
CAGGTTTACTTCGGCAAGGATATGGGCCAGCTCGACCTGGCCGAGTGCGCTTTCCTGGCCGGCATCATCCAGCGGCCCAGCTACTTCAATCCCTTCCGCCATCCCGAGCGCACCATCGACCGGCGCAACCTGGTGCTGGACTCGATGGTCGAGACCGGCGCCATCACCAAGGACCAGGCCGAGCGCGCCAAGGCCGAGCCGCTCCACCTGACGGAAGCCAGCGTGGACGCCAGCGAGGCGCCCTACTTCGTCGACCTGGTGCACGATCAGTTGCTGCAGAAACTCGGCGAGCGCGACTTCAACCGCGAAGGCCTGCGCATCTATACCTCGCTTGATCCCGACCTGCAGCGCGTTGCCACAGCGGCGGTCGATTCCACCATCCACGTCGTAGACGCGCAGGTGGACGCCATGCACAGGCATCACAAACCGGGCGAGACCTGGGTGTATCCGCAGGTGGCTCTGGTGGCGCTCAATCCCCACACCGGCCAGGTGCTGGCGCTGGTGGGCGGGCGCAGCTATGGCGCCTCGCAGTTGGACCACGCGGTGGCCAAACGGCCCACCGGCTCCATCTTTAAGCCCTTTGTCTATGCCGCTGCCTTTGCCACGGCCGCCGAAGGCACCTTACTATCCGGGCAAAGCAAACCCTTCTCGCCGGTCACCATGCTCAGCGACGAACAGACCACTTACGGTGAGGGCACGGAATACCAATACACGCCGCGCAACATGCATGGACAGTATCACGAGGAGGTGACAGCCCGCTACGCGCTAATGCGCTCGCTCAACAATGCCACCATCGGCCTGGCCGCAATGGTGGGCTTCGATCGCGTGGCCGCGCTGGCCCGCGAGGCCGGCATCAAGAGCGCTCGCGGTACCCCCTCGGTGGCCATCGGCTCCTATGACGCCGAACCGCTCGAAATGGCCGGCGCCTACACCATCTTCGCCAACAACGGCCTCCACTTGGACCCCTGGATGCTGGCCAGCGTGCGCACACCCACCGGCGACATCATCAGTGACTACACGCCTGCGTCAAGGCAGGTGCTGGACCCGCGCGTCGCCTATCTCACCACCAACATGATGGAAAACGTGCTTCGTGGCGAGGGGACAGGCGCCGGAGTGCGCAACATGGGCTTCCTGGCGCCTGCCGCGGGCAAGACCGGCACCAGCCACGACGCATGGTTCGCCGGCTTCACCAGCAACCTGCTGTGCGTCGTGTGGGTGGGCAACGACGACTACACGGATGTGAAGATCGAAGGCGCTCACGCCGCCGCGCCCATTTGGGCCGAGTTCATGAAGAATGCTGTGCTGCTGCCGCAGTACTCCGACACGCACGACTTCTCCATGCCCAATGGCGTTCAGGTCGTGGACCTTGACAAAGTGAGCAACCTCCTCAGCGACGAGTCCTGCCCAGACAGTTACGAAGCGGCCTTCCTCGACGGCACCGCGCCCACGGATGCCTGCGACCACTCCGCCGACCACCGCAACCTGCTGCAAAAGATCTTCGGCACGGGCAAGAGCGGGAATTGATGCCTCTTCACAGATAGTGCCAGGTCAGGGGCGGGGCGTCCGGCTTTGGTGGAATAACAAGCGGCCACGGACCTTGGCGCCGCGTGATCGCTTTAGCCGGTTTGGGGTCTGTTCGGCTCTACGACCCTGCCGGGCCGGGGATCTGTCAACCCGGATCGATGCTACAATCAAGAGGATAGATGGCGGCAGTAGTTCAGTGGCAGAACGCCTGACTGTGGCTCAGGATGTCGTGGGTTCGATCCCCACCCGCCGCCCCAATTTGCATTCGCCGCACCACAGCCAACCTTCCTCAAGTTTTAGAGATTCCGAGTCTCCGTGACCCCTGAAATCAGCGAGAATAAAGAGTTTGCCGGCGGGTCGGCCGGACTGCCGGAGTGGCTGACCCGGTTTGAGCCCAGGCGCGGCCTGTCCAACGGCCACCTGCAAACGATCGTGGGGAACTTCCTGCCCCGTCCCGCCTTCCGCCTGGCCAGCGTCGCGGAGACCGTCGAGGTAGACCCCGCCGACGGCAGCCGCGTGCTGTGCCATTGCCACTGGCAGGATGAGCACGGCCAAGAAGGACCTGGCCGGGCCGGGCGGCTGACCCTGGTGCTGGTCCACGGGCTGGAAGGCTCGGCGGACTCCCAATACATTCAGGGCATTGCCATGCGGGCCTGGGCTGCCGGCTGCAACGTC
>JBEKPA010000177.1:0-12804 GCA_049521195.1 Occallatibacter sp. | reverse complement strand
CAATTTTGAGCGTACCGGTGGGCGACGGCATGGTCGGGCGGGTGGTGAACGCGCTGGGCCAGCCGATCGACGACAAGGGCCCCATCGCGTCCACGAGTTCCTTGCCGATCGAGCGGCTGGCGCCGGGAATCATCGACCGGCAGCCGGTGCGGGAACCGATGGCCACCGGCCTGAAGGCCATCGACGCCATGATTCCGATCGGCCGCGGGCAGCGCGAGCTGATCATCGGCGACCGCCAGACGGGCAAGACGGCGGTGCTGCTGGACACCATCATCAACAACGAGAAGAACGATCTGATCTGCATCTACTGCGCCGTCGGGCAGAAGCGCTCGTCGATCGCGCAGGTGGTGCAGACGCTGACCGAAGCGGGGGCGATGGGGCACACCATCGTCGTGGCCGCATCGGCCTCGGAGCCGGCGCCGATGCTCTACATCGCTCCTTATGCGGCCTGCGCCATCGGCGAGTTCTTCCGCGACTCCGGCCGCCACGCGCTGGTGATGTACGACGATCTGTCGAAGCACGCCATGGCCTACCGCGAGATTTCGCTGCTGCTGCGCCGTCCGCCGGGCCGCGAGGCCTATCCGGGCGACGTGTTCTATCTGCACTCGCGGCTTCTGGAGCGCGCGTCCAAGCTCAGTGACAAGCGGGGCGGCGGTTCGCTGACCGCGCTGCCGGTGATCGAAACGCAGGCCGGCGACGTTTCGGCCTACATTCCGACCAACGTTATTTCCATCACCGACGGGCAGATCTTTCTGGAAACGGATCTGTTCAACTCCGGCGTGCGTCCGGCGGTGAACGTGGGCCTTTCGGTTTCGCGCGTGGGTTTTTCGGCGGCCATCAAAGCGGTGAAGCAGGTGGGGGCGACGCTCAAGCTGGACCTGGCGCAGTATCGCGAACTGGCTGCCTTTTCGCAGTTCGGCTCGGACCTCGATCCGCTGACGCAGAAGCAACTGAACCGCGGCATGCGGTTGACGGAACTGTTGAAGCAGCCGCAGTTCCAGCCGCTGACGTGGCAGCAGCAGGTGGTGGCGCTGTTTGCCGGGACGCAGGGCTACCTGGACGACCTCGAGGTCGCGGACATTCGCGCCTTCGAGGTGGGCCTGTACAAGTACTTTGAGAGCGCGCAGACGGCGCTGATCGACGACCTGACCAAGAAGAAGGCGCTGGACGACGACCTGCGCAACAAGCTGCACGCGGCGCTCAAGGAGTACGCGGCGAATTTCAAGGCGGAGCTGGCTGCGAAAGAACCGGCTGCGGCGCCAACCGCTCCAGCGGCAAGCACTAAGGAAACCGCTCCAGCGGCAGGCGCTAAGGAAACTGCTCCAGCGGCAAGCGCTAAGGAAACTGCTCCTGCGGCAGGCGCTAAGGAAACTGCTCCAGCGGCAAGCGTTAAGGAGACTGCTCCAGCGGCAAGCGTTAAGGAGACTGCTCCAGCGGCAAGCACCAAGGAAACTGCTCCAGCGGCAGGCGATAAGAAATAGGAAAGACTTATGGCAAACGTCCTCGATCTACGGCGGCGCATCCGCAGCGTGAAGAACACGCGGCAGATTACCAAGGCCATGAAGATGGTCTCGGCGGCCAAGCTGCGGCGCGCGCAGGAGCGGGCGCTGGCGGCGCGGCCTTACGCCCGCATGATCACCAGCGTGCTGGAGTCGCTGGTTCGCCGCGTCGATATCTTCGACGAAGCGACCGGCGAGTTGCGCCATCCGCTCTTTGCCACGCGCGAAGAGAAGCGGGTGCTCTTGATTGTCATCAGCGGCGACAAGGGCTTTGCCGGGGCCTTCAACGCCAACATTCTCAAGACGGCCTTGCAGTTCATCTCCGGCAACGCCACGCGGGAGATCGACATCGAGGCCGTGGGCCGCAAGGGCCGCGACCAGTTGCGGCGGCGCTATCCGGCAGCCGTTTACTCGGAACACACCGGCGACGACGGCCGCGTCACCAAGACCCGCGAGAGGAAGGCGCCTGTCGAAATCACCGGCGATCATCCGGGGATGCTGTTGAAGCTGGAGACCAGCCGCGTCTACGATCTGGCCCAGAGCGTGATCTCCCGCTACGTGCATGAAGAGATCGACGCCGCTTACGTCGTCTACAACGAATTCAAATCGGTGATCGCGCAGCGCCTGGTGGTGGAGAAGCTGCTGCCGATCATGAAGATCGGCATTCCGCAGATTACCGGCGCGGTTGAACCGACCGAAGCCGAGCGCGAGCGCGCCGCCGAGGCCGCTCTCTCGGCGGGCATCCTGCTGGAGCCGGTGGATACCGAGGCGGCCGACGAGGAGTCGCGCAAGTTCGGCACCGCGCAGGTGGATTACATCTATGAGGAGCCGGCGGAGGAGCTGTTCAACGGACTGCTCCCGCAATATGTCAGCTCCATGCTCTATCACGCCATGACGGAGTCGGTGGCTGCGGAACACGCGGCGCGCATGACGGCCATGGATTCGGCTACCAACAACGCCTCGGATATGATCGACGCGCTCACGCTGCATATGAATCGCGTGCGCCAGGCGGCCATCACCAAGGAGATTATCGAGATTGTTTCCGGCGCAGCGGCGCAATAAGCGAAAAGGCAGAAAAATGGCAGAAAATATCGGCAAGGTAATTCAGGTCAGCGGTCCGGCGGTGGACGTGCAGTTTGAAGAAGCGACCATGCCGCCCATCTATCAGGCGCTGCGCGTCACCAGCGAGGGCTTCAAGGTGCCCACGCCCATCAACGTGATTCTCGAGGTGGAGCAGCACCTGGGCGAGGGCCGCGTGCGCACCGTGGCCATGGAGGCCACCGACGGCATGGTCCGGGGCATGAAGGCCACCGACCTGGGCGGTCCCATCCGCATGCCGGTGGGCAAGCAGACGCTTGGCCGCATCGTCAACGTCATCGGCGAGCCGGTGGACGAGCTGGGCCCCATCGGCGAAACGCAGCGCATGCCCATTCACCGGCCGGCTCCGCTGTTCGACGAGCAGTCTACTCACGAGGAGATGTTCGAGACCGGCATCAAGGTCATCGACCTGATCCAGCCGTTCTTGAAGGGCGGCAAGATCGGCCTCTTCGGCGGCGCGGGCGTGGGCAAGACCGTGGTCATCATGGAGCTCATCAACAACGTGGCCAAGAACCACGGCGGCTACTCGGTCTTTGGCGGCGTGGGCGAGCGCACCCGCGAGGGCAACGACCTGTGGCTGGAGATGACGGAGTCCGGCGTCATCAAGCCGGGCGACTGGGCCAACTCGAAGTGTGCGCTGGTCTACGGGCAGATGACCGAGCCGCCGGGCGCGCGCCTGCGCGTGGCCCTGAGCGCGCTCACTGTAGCCGAGTACTTCCGCGATGTCGAGGGCTCCGACACGCTGCTGTTCATCGACAACATCTTCCGCTTTACGCAGGCCGGCTCCGAGGTTTCGACGCTGCTGGGCCGCATGCCCTCGGCCGTGGGCTACCAGCCCAACCTAGCCACCGAGATGGGCGAACTGCAGGAGCGCATCACCTCCACCAGCAAGGGCTCGGTCACGAGCGTGCAGGCCGTCTACGTGCCCGCGGACGACTTGACCGACCCGGCCCCGGCCACCACCTTCGCCCACTTGGATGCGACCACCGTGCTCAGCCGCCCGCTGTCGGAGCTGGGCATCTACCCCGCCGTCGATCCGCTGGCATCCACCTCGCGCATTCTCTCGGCGCGCATCGTGGGCCAGGATCACTACGACGTGGCCCAGGGCGTGAAGCGCATTCTGCAACGCTACAAGGATTTGCAGGACATCATCGCCATTCTGGGCATCGACGAGCTTTCCGAAGACGACAAGCTCACCGTGGGGCGGGCCCGCAAGGTGCAGAAGTTCCTGTCGCAGCCCTTCCACGTGGCCGAGCAGTTTACCGGCATCCCCGGTGCGTATGTGAAGGTGGCCGACACGGTGCGCAGCTTCAAGGAGATCATCGCCGGCAAGTACGACGATATTCCCGAGCAGGCCTTCTACATGAAGGGCGCAATCGAGGAAGTGCTGGAGACGGCGGAGAAGCTGAAGGCGAGTGTTTAGGGACTAAGGGACTAAGGGACTAGGGAAAAGCACGTAGGACGACGGCAGCAATGCCAGATGCAACGGGGGATAAGGGTGCAGGAATCAGTTCGCATCGAATGAGGTCGCCGGGTCTTTCTAGTCCCTCAGTCCCTAGTCCCTTAGTCCCTTGAGAGGTTCTTATGTCAGAAGATGCCAACCAACTGCGGGTCCGGCTGGTGACTCCCGAGCGCACGCTCTTCGAGCACGCGGCCTCGGCGGTCGAACTGCCGGCGAAGTCGGGCTGCATGGAGGTGCTCTACGGACACGCGCCGCTGGTGGCCGAGTTGGGCGCCGGCGAAGTGATCGTGCACGGAGGTGCGGACGGCGATTCCGGCGGCTCCCAAAGCCTCACCCGCTACAACGTCAGTTGGGGCTTTGTCGAGGTGCTGCCCGACCGGGTGACCATCCTGGCCTCGGACGCGCTCAAGCCGGAGGAGATCGACGTGCCCCGCGCCAACGAGCAATTGGAGCGCGGCCAAAAGCAGTGGAATGAAGCCGGTGACAGCGAAAACGCCTACACCGAGGCTCTCCGCGTCATTGCCGAAGCCGAAGCCAAGCTGGCCACGGCAGCGGAAAAGCGTTGAGGACTTCTTGACCCGCTGAACTGGGAGCCTCATCTTGGCGCCTTCGCTCTGACGCGAGTGCGGGAACGCGCAACTCCACGCGCGACGGCCGATCGCTGAAGCAGGATCGCCTGGCAAACGGCGAGCGGTTCGCTAGTCCCTCGTCCCTGTCTTGCAATACCATGGAGCCATGCACGTTCTCTCGGCAGCCGAGATGCAAGCCTGCGACCGGGCAACCAGCGAGCGGTTCGGGGTTCCGTCGCTGGAGCTGATGCGGGCCGCGGCGGCGGCCGTGGCGGCGTTTGCGCGAGGGCAGTTTCCGCGCGCGCGGCGGGTGACGGTGCTATGCGGCCGAGGCAACAACGGCGGCGACGGCATGATGGCCGCGCGGCTGCTGGCAGGCGCCGGCCTTGAAGTAACCACGCTGCTGCTGGGCGCGCCCGATGGGCTGGCCGACGACGCAGCCGAGGCCTGGCGGGAACTGTCGAGCCCCGCGCATGGCCTCATCCACATCGTCGCGGCGGAGGAGGATCTGGCCCGCCACAGCCGCGCCCTTGAAGCCGACCTGATCGTGGACGCCGTGGTGGGCACGGGGTTCAAGCCGCCGCTGAAAGGGCTGGCGCTGGCGGCGCTCAACTGGCTGAAGGGCAGCCGCGCGCCCGTTCTCGCCGTCGACCTGCCCTCCGGCTGGCCGGCCGACGAGACCAGCGCAACTCTGGCCACTTCCGAAGCCAGTCCGGTCTTTCCCGCCGATGCGGTGGTAACCTTTACCGCGCCCAAGCCGGCGCACGTTTTTGGACAGTTGACCCGGCGCTGGGATCAACCCATCGTGGTGGCGCCCATCGGCTCGCCGAGGGCCGCCATCGTCGCGGCGCTGGACCCCGATTCTCTGCGATTGCATTGGGCTGGCTCGGCGCTGGCGCTTACCCAGACGCCGCGGGCGGCGACTGCCAGCAAAGGCAGCTTCGGCCACGTGCTGGTGGTGGGCGGGACGCTGGGAACGGCTGGGGGCAAGTCGGGCGCACCGGCCATGGCGGCGCTGGCGGCGTTACGGGCTGGCGCGGGCCTGGTCACGGCCGCGGTTCCGGCCCCGGCGCTGGAGCTGGTGGCCGCGGTTGCGCCGGAGTTGATGACCTTTCCGCTGGCGGCGATTCCGGCCGGAGAAATTGCGGCGGCAAACCTGGCCCCGGAGGTTATGGCGGCGCTCATGGCCGGCAAGACCGTGCTGGCAATCGGTCCCGGCCTGGGCCAGAGCCCGCAGACGGTCAAGTTCACCACCGGCCTGCTATTCGGCAGCCAGATTCCGGCGGTCATCGACGCCGACGCGCTCAATATTCTGGCTGCCAAGCCAGCGCTGCTGGCCGAGTTGGTTCGCCGCGGCGAGCGCACGCTGGTGCTCACGCCGCACCCCGGCGAGATGGCGCGGCTGGCGGGAATCACGGTGGCCGAGGTGCAGGCCAACCGGCTGGAAATTGCGCGCGGCTTTGCCCAGCGCATGGGCGTGACGCTGGTGCTCAAGGGCGCGCGGACTTTGATCGCCCATCCCGATGGCAGCGTGGCCGTGAATACCAGCGGCAATCCCGCTATGGCCAAGGGCGGCAGCGGCGACCTGCTCACCGGGCTGGTGGCCGGGTTGCTGGCGCAGTACCCCGCCGAGGTGGCGAGGGCGGTGGAGGCGGCCGTTTATCTGCATGGATTGGCCGCGGACCTGGCCGTCCGCGAGGCCGATCAGCACACCTTGCTGGCCACGGATACCCTTGCACAATTTTCCCGAGCTTTTCGCTTTCGCTGGCGCGGTCCGAACGGGTATGTTTGGTTGCAGGGGCTGCCGGCTGAGCCGTCACCGGCCGCAGGACCGCGCGAGGCCACCGGATGAGCAACGACCCAGGCAAGAACCAGGAGGACGAGGACCGGATGCACGAGTTCACCACCCTCAGCGGCGCGGATACCATCGATGTCGGCCGCCAGTTGGTGCGGGTGCTGAAGCCGCCGCAACTGCTCATCCTGCGCGGGGATCTGGGCACCGGCAAGACAACGCTGGTAAAGGGCATCGCCCAGGCCCTGGACGCGGCCGAGGCGGACGAGGTGACCAGCCCGACCTTCACCCTGATTCACGAATACGTCGGCGCGCAAGACGGCAAGCCCGTGAAGCTCTTTCACCTGGACGTTTACCGCCTGGAAGGCGAGCGGCAGCTTGAAGCGCTTGGCTTAGATGAGCTGCTGACTGCGGACGCATTGGTGCTGGTGGAGTGGGGCGAGAAGTTCAAGAGCATCCGCAAGAAGTCCACGGGCGAGATAGCGATAACTTCCACCGGCGGCGACGCGCGCAAGATCACGGTGACGCTGAAGGAGTAGAAACGCCGCTCTTCCGTATTCCCTCTTCCTATAGGCCGAAAGGACTGTGAATCGTATCTGATTCCAAGGACGTGCGAGATGCGCGCGGAAAACCTCAAACTCGGCCTTCCTGTCGAGCCGGCGGTGTGGGCGCGGGTACCGGAAATGTAACTCGATCGGCTCGATGGGGCGACGCGGAGAGAGTGGGGAGCCGCGAACCTCAATTTCAGCGAGCGGATGCGCCGCTTACGCCCGGCCCGCGAACTCCCTCGTTTCGGTGTACACCTTGACCTTGACCCCTTCTTGAATGAAGAGGGGAACCTTGATTTCAAGGCCGGTCTCGAGCTTTGCCAGCTTGGTTACGTTGCCGCTGGTGTCGCCGCGCGCGCCGGGTTCGGTATAGGCAACCGCCAGCTCCACCTGGGCCGGCAACTGCAAGCCGATGGGATTGCCGTTGAATTTGTGAAGCTGGATCAGCGCACCCTCGACCAGAAAGTCCAGCGCATCGCCGACCATCTGGCCGGAAAGAGTGTGCGTATCGAAGCTCCCCTGATCCAGAAAGTAAGATCCCTCGCCATCGCTGTACAGGTAGGAGGCCTCGAGTCTCCAGATCCGGCTCCTTGAACTTGTCGCTGGCCTTGAAGGTCTTGTCGAAGACCGCGCGGGTGAGCAGGTTGCGCATCTTCAGGCGGACCAGCGTCTGGCCGCCGCGGGCAGTGGGGGTGGAAACCTCGGCTTCGAGGCAGTAGTACGGGACGTTTTCAAACTCAAAGTACATCTTGCGCTTGACGGTAATGGCGTCGATCAATGCGGCCATGGATTCCTCAGGAAACGGGCTCGGAGGCGGAAAAGCTCGCAAAGATCTCATCCGGCTCCCCGTCAATTATAGGGGGACGGGCGCGTGAAAACCTCTTGATGTGCGAGTTCGCGTCTCGTGGTACGCTGAGAACAACCTTCGCCCCCAGGAGGCGAGCATGGCCGAGACGACGATCACAATCCGTGTGGAACCGGAATTGAAGGCTGCCTTTTCCCGGGCGGCATCGGCTCGCGAACGGACCGATCAGGATCTTCTGCGCGAGTTCATGCGGGACTTCGTCGAGACCCAGCGCACCGATTCAGAATATGAAGAGTGGTTTCGCCGCCAGGTGCAGATCGGCATCGAGGACGCGGACGCCGGAAATCTTATTCCCGCCGGAGAGGTCGAGGCGGAGTTCGTGGCGCTCCGCGCAACCGCCTTGAGGACCGTGCATAGGTCAGCTTGATGAAACTGGTTTGGACGAAGACCGCAAGAGCGGACCGGCGCGAAGTTTTTGAGTACATCCGAGCGGACAGCCCTCGCGCGGCCATCAAGATGGACCTAATCTTCTCGGAAAAGGCGGCGATTCTGACGAGGTTCCCCGAGATGGGCCGCCTCGGCCGGGTACCGGGAACGCGGGAACTGCTGGCGCATCGGCACTACTTTCTCATCTACCGCATCCGTGCGAACACGATTCAGATTCTTCGGGTGCTGCACACGTCAAGGCATTGGTCTCCCAATCCGCCCTCCCGGCATTGATGGTCGCAGCCAACGGCCTCGCTGCAGGGAGACCTCCGGCTTGCCAACGTGCCGCTCCTCTGGCGATACTGCACACAGCCCGTATTGCGGGCGCCATCTCTTCCCCAGCGAGAACCGCCTTGGCCCGACCGCTCCTTACCGCACGCCTGGAACAGAAAGACTGCATCTCCGAAGTTGCGCAGTGCTATCACTTCGTCTTTGTCATCGACGCGGTGGAGAGCTTCCCGTATGCCTCCGGCCAATTTGTCTCCGCCGTGGCCGAGGACGCCAACGGCAAACTGCAGACCCGCGCCTACTCGATCGCTTCGGCGGCCAACGGCAACCGCTTCGAGCTGTGCGTGAACCGGGTGGAGGAGGGTTTCTTCTCGAATCACCTGGCCGACCTGCCCGACCTGCCGCTGGGAGCGACGATTCAGATTCACGGGCCGCATGGGCACTTCGTGCTGAATGAGCCCATTACCGATTCGATCCTGATCGCCACCGGGACAGGTATCGCGCCCATGCGCGCCTATCTGCAGAGCCTGTTTCCCGCCGACGGAACGGACCGCAGCGGAGGCAAGGAGATCTGGCTGGTCTACGGCACGCGCTACGAGAGCGACATTTACTACCGCGAGGAATTCGAAGCACTGGCGAGCCGCAAGCCGAACTTCCACTACCTGCCCACGCTGAGCCGCGCCGAGGAGGGCTGGGGCGGCCTGCGCGGCTACGTGCAGGATCATGTGGCCCGGATCATTGAGGAGCGCGCCACCCGCCTGGGCCAGCCGCTGCCCGTGCCCCCGCCCGATCCAAACCTGCTGGCGTCGGAGCTGAACTTCGACATCTACGCCTACATCTGCGGGCTGAACTTCATGGTCTCCAGCGTCCGCGAACGGCTGGCCGGCTTCGGATGGCATCGCAAGCAAATTGTCTTCGAGAGATACGACTGAGGCTGGCGGCGGCTCCAAAGCGTCCCCGTTTCCACGGCCGTTCCCATCGCCGCGGTTCGATTCACCGGAAAAAGCTGAACTTCTTTTTCTTTTCCGCGACTTCGGGTGCGCCGCAAACGCCTCTGGCCATCTGCCGGATAGTCCGCGAAAGGGACGAGTCTTCGAGCGCCAGCGGAGTGGCTGTGTCCTGCATCCGCCGCACGGCGGCATAGTTGTTGGGAACCTTCCAGTCAGCCGGGCGGGTGAGCGCCTTGGTCACCTGCTCTTCAGCGAATCCCTTCGAATCGGGATCATAGCGGTTGATTACGACTTCGAGTTTGGGGCCTCCGCGATGGCTGAACTGTCCGATCATCCGGTTTGAATTGCGCAGTTCGGCAATGCCGACCTGGGTAACCAGGTAGAGGGTGGCCGATTCTTTGAACAGCGCCGTCTTCTCCAGGTCGAGTCTCGATCCCGCATCCACCACCACGTAATCGAACTGCTGGCGGGCTACCGCCAGCAGCTTGTCGATGGCCTCATCGGTGGCTTGGAAGGTGGTCATTTCACTGGGCGCCGCGAGCACGGACAGGCCGGAACTGTGACGGACGACCATGGTGGATAAAGAACTCGGATCGAGCCGGCCGGAGTTCTGAAGCGCGTCCACCGTCGAGTATTGAGCCTTGATCCCAAAGTTCATCGCCGCGTCACCAAACGGGAGATTGAGATCGATCAGAAGGGTGCTCTTGCGCGACTCCTGGGCTAAAGATACGGCAAAGTTGCTGGCCAGAGTGGTGACGCCGGAACCGCCTTTCGAACCCAGAAATACGAAGAGCGCACCGTCGGTCTTTTGTGGAGCCTGGGTTACCGGGCGGTGGGCTGATGCCCGAACCAGGGCCTCGGCCATCGCGTTGTCAATGAGGGGCAGGTGGAGAAACTCGCGAGCGCCGACGCGCATGCACCGGACCATCAGATCCGGACTGGACTGCTCCGAATAGACCATGACGGTCGCCGAGCACTGCGCGCAGATGCTCTCGATCAGCTCCAGGGCGAACTCCGGATCGCTGTCCAGATCGACGATGAGGACGTTGTAGTTCCGCATCAGCATCTGCGGCACATCGCCGAGGCTGGCTGGATAGGCCGTGAACTCCTGGACTTGGCCATCCTGGCATTCCGCCAGAGCGCTCGCCACTTCGCCGCGCCGTTGCGCGTCTGGACCGATTACCGCAATGGACAATGCGGCAGCGCTAAGGGCATCGGAAATTTGGAAAGCGGCACTCATGGGCCCTCGAAACTTGGTAATCGCTCATTCCTCTTATCGGCAGTTAGGAGACCGGCCTTAGCGCTTCTTGAGCAAACCATACCATATTAGCAGGATACGCTCCCCCATAAGGGTTATCTGGTTACTATTGGGCGGTAATGTAACTTTGGTAAGGTAAATACGTGAAAGATGGGACCGAGGCGCGGGTTAAAGAGGCGAGGCGGCTGCTGCCGGGGCTGGCGGTCGGCGATGGGTATATGCGGCATCCGTTCGACTTGGAGTTTGGGGTGCGGACTAGCGGGCTGGTCGCGGGGCGGCACCTGAAGTGCGGGCACCGGCACGACCGGCATAACACGGCTTACTACGGGATTGCGCCTTCCGTCTTCAAGTCGCTGATGGCGCGATGGCGGGGGAGCCGGCCCGTGGCGCCGATCGACGCGTATGCGTTTGTAGATGTGGGCGCGGGGATGGGGCGGGCCGTGCTGCTGGCCTCGGAGATGCCTTTTCGCGAGGTGGTGGGAGTGGAACTGAATCCCACGCTGGCGCGGATTGCCCGCCGGAACGCGGCGGCGTGGCGGGCGGCAGGCCGGGCGCGTGCGCCGGTGCGCGTGGTTTGCCGGGATGCGGTCGAGTTCCGGTTTCCCCAAGGGCCTTGCGCGGCGCTTCTCTTCAATCCCTTTCGAGCGCCGGTGCTGCGGCGGCTTCTGAAAGCGCTCGAGAACGGCTTTGCCGGGCGACGGGGGCAATTGGACCTCCTTTATGTGAACAACGAGCAGGAGCGGGTGCTGGAAGTGGAGGCGGGGTTTGTGCGGCTGTTCAAGGGCGAGGTAAGGCGGTCGCGGGCGGATGCGATCGCCGACCACAGGATTCTGTCCAACCAGCCGGAAGGTGAATACGCATCGTCGAACGCGGAAGACTGCTCGATTTGGAGATTTGTTGGGTGAGGATGGGTTGGGGCTCTTCAGCTGAAGCTGGAATTAAATGTTGCCGCCACGTTATTGCTGTTCTGTTCCCGCGCGACTCCTGGTGGTCAGCCAAAGAACGATGGCCAAGGAGACGATTGTTCCAAGTAACATTCCATTGATTGACCAGAATGAGCGAAGGGCCAGGGCAACACCCCTAAGTTTGTGGTTCGAAACCACAAAGAGATCATTTCCGATGAACAACAATCCAAAAATTACCAGCCCAGTCTTAACAGCCTTTGGCCAGATGTTGGTTGGCAATACGATAGAAAGGAGAATGGCGACTAATGTTCCCGTCAGAAGGCCCTTGACAATCTGGAAGGCAGCAACGACTGATAGGGGCGTGAGGATGCCAATATAACGGAAACCACCCAAATCCAGCGCCATGGTGGACAGGATGAGCAGTCCGGCCAGGGCAGATCTTCGCTGGCTCCCGCCTCCAAAGCTCCCGCCAGGCGTCAGGGAGCCCACCAACAGCAACGAACTCCCCAGAAACCCTAATGAGAGGCCGATCTTCATGATTGCGCTCATGCCCTTCCACTTTATGTGCAGGACACGTTGAGCATATTCGTCGCCTTGATCGGCGGCCTTGTGGTACCAGCGAACGGCCTCGGCGAGGTCCTGCGGCACCCCTCGTCCGTAGTAATACATATTGCCGAGGTTGTATTGCGCGCTCGCATAGCCCTGGTCAACGGCTTTGCGGTACCAGCGGAGAGCTTCGGCGTAGTCTTGCGGCACTCCCTGACCCTGCTCATACATGAGGGCCACGTCGTTTTGACCTCTCGCGTCGCCTTGGTCCGCAGCCTTGCGGTACCAGCGGAGAGCTTCGGCGTAGTCCTGAGGCACACCCTGGCCGTAAGAATACATATAGCCGAGACCGTCCTCACCACCCGCGTAGCCCTGGTCGGCGGCTTTGCGGCGCCAGTAGAGAGCCTGGTCGTAGTCCTGCGGCACCCCTTGGCCGTGGGAATACATGTATGCCAGCTTGGACTGAGCCTTTGCGTCACCCTGGTCGGCGCGTGTCCGGCATGCCCTGGCGTCCTCAGCGAATCTCTGCTCGGTGGCTTTGGCCTTGTGAGCCTGCCAAGTGAGTGCTGCCGCGCAGATCGCGGCAAAACATGCAGCAATCGCTGCGCCCTTCCACATTGGGGTTTCAGGCCACTCGGCCATTGTAACGCCAAATTCC
>JBEKPA010000176.1:0-7715 GCA_049521195.1 Occallatibacter sp. | reverse complement strand
CCCATCATGATGACCACCATGGCCGCACTCTTCGGCGGGCTGCCGCTGGCCATCGGAATGGGTGTCGGCTCCGAACTGCGCAAGCCGCTGGGCATCGCCATTGTCGGCGGTCTCATCGTCTCCCAGATGCTTACCCTCTTCACCACCCCCGTCGTCTACCTCTTCTTCGATCGCCTGCAGTGGCGCGTGATGAAGCTGCACAAGCTGGGCGCGGAGCTGGAAGCGGCGCCGGGCGACTGACGCAAGCGGCGCTTCGCCGCGCGCCCAGCCGCGATGCTCTAGACTCAAATCTGGACCCCTCCAACGATGAAGCTCTTCGGCGGCAAGAGAGACTCGATAACCCCTCCCGCGGCGATGCCCGAATCCGCGCTCCGGCCCGGCGAGGCCGAAAGCCCGAAGGCCGGCTTCTTCGAGCGCATGAAGCAGGCCGTCTCGCGCACCCGCGAGAGCCTTTCGTCCAAGATCGAAGGCATCGTCGCTCTCACCCGGACCGTCGACGAGTCCACGCTCGAAGGCCTTGAAGCCGCGCTGCTCACCAGCGATCTGGGGGTGCAGACCACCACCCGGATTCTCGACGCCTTGCGCGACCGCGCCCGCCGCCAGGCCATCGAAGGCGGCGAGGAACTGCGTGCCCAGCTGAAGGCCCAGTTGCGCGCCATTCTGGAGGCTCCGCAGCGCCCGGTTCCCTGCCCTGAAACCCCGCCCAAAGTCATCTTCCTGGTGGGCGTGAACGGCACCGGGAAGACCACCTCCGCGGGCAAGCTGGCCGCCTGGAGCCGTTCTCAAGGGCGCTCCGTGCTGCTGTGCGCCGCAGATACCTTTCGCGCGGCGGCGATCGAGCAGCTTGAAATCTGGGCCTCGCGCTCCGGCGTGGAGATGATCAAAACCCGCCAAGGCGGCGACCCGGCGGCCGTCCTCTACGACGCCATCGCCGCCGCCAAGGCGCGCAAGATCGACGACCTGTACGTGGATACCGCAGGACGCCTGCACACCAAAACCGGCCTGATGGACGAGCTGGAGAAGATGCGCCGCACCGCCCAGCGGCTGATCCCCGACGCCCCGCACGAGGTGCTTCTGGTGATGGACGCCACCACCGGCCAGAACGGTTTGCAGCAGGCTCGGCTCTTCACCCAGGCTGCCGGCGTCACCGGCATCCTGCTTACCAAGCTGGACGGCACGGCCAAAGGCGGAATCGCCGTCGCCATCGCCCAGGAACTCAACCTGCCGGTGCGCTTCGCCGGCGTAGGCGAACAGATGACCGACCTGCTGGAGTTCTCGCCAGTCGCATTTGTTGATTCTCTTTTGGAATAGAATGAGCGATTTGGATCAAGACCGTTATTGGATGCAGCGAGCCCTGGAGCTGGCACGCCGGGGCATCGCCGTCTCCTCGCCCAACCCGGCCGTGGGCTGCGTGATTCTGGACCGCGCCGGTCAGATGGCCGGCGAGGGCTGGCACGAGTACGACCTGGTTGACCACGCCGAGGCTGTCGCTCTCAAGGTTGCCGCTCAGCACGCCGGCGAGCGGCTGCGCGGCGGCACGGCCTACGTCACGCTGGAGCCCTGCAACCACACCGGCCGCACCGGCCCCTGCACCGAGGCGCTGATTGCGGCGGGCATGGGGCGCGTGGTCGCCGCCACCATCGATCCCAACCCCGCCGTAGCGGGTCACGGGATGGACCGCCTGCGCGCCGCGGGAATCGAGGTGGCGCTAGGCGTCTGCCAGACCGAGGCGCGGCGGTTGAACGAGGGCTTCGCCCGCTGGAGCCAGCACCGGCGACCGCTGGTATTGATGAAGGTGGCCATGACCCTCGATGGCCGCATCGCGCCGCCGCCGGGAGTGCATCATATAGCCGCGCCTTACTGGATCACGTGCGAAGCCGCGAGGCTGGCCGTGCAGCCGCTGCGCTGGCAGGCGGATGCCGCGCTGACCGGAGTGGATACGGTTCTTGCGGACGACCCCTTGCTCACCGACCGCAGCGGATTGCGGCGGCGCAGGCCGCTCCTGCGCGTGGTGCTGGACTCGGCCCTGCGCATGCCGCTCGACTCCAAGATGGTGGCCACGGCCAAGAACGACCTGGCGATCTTCACCGTCTCCAACGACCAGGCCCGCATCGCCGAACTGCGCAGCCGCGGCGTGCGCGTTGAGGTTCTGCCCGCCGAAGCTGGCCGCGTGCCGCTGGATAAGGTGTTGGACATGCTGGGCGAGGAGGGCATTCTGACGCTGCTGACGGAGACCGGAACGCGGCTGAATACGGCTCTGCTGGCCGGCGGCCTCGTGGATCGCATCCACCTCTTCGTCTCTCCGCAGATCATGGGCTCCGACGCCGTTCCCGCCTTCCGCGGAATGACGCACGCCATTCATATGGCCGAGGTCGAGGTCGAGCGCTATGAGAACGATCTGGGGCTGTGCTCGCTGCTTAAGGATCCGTGGGCGGAGAGTAGTGGTCAGTGATTAGTGGTCAGTTGTCAGACCGCTGAAATCTGACCCCTGTTCTCTGACCCCTTAGAATGGAAGCATGTTCACCGGCATCGTCGAACAGACCGGCACGCTGGTCAGCCTGGAGAGCCGTGGCGGTGTGCAGCGGATCACCGTCGAGGCTCCGGGGCTGGCCGGGCGGCTGCGAGAGGGCGATTCGCTGGGGGTTTCCGGCGTTTGCCTGACCGCCCTCGATGTGGACCCCCAGCTTTTTCATGCCGATCTGGCGCAGGAGACATTGGACCGCACCTCGCTCGGGTCGCTGGCTCCGGGCGCGAAGGTGAACCTGGAGCTGCCCACCGCTGCCGGCAGCCCGCTGGGCGGCCACATTGTGCAAGGGCACGTCGACGGGACGGGCACGATGACCGCCCTCGACCCGGTGATTCCGGAGTCGAGCCCGCTGTTCGACAGAATGACGACCGACTGGACCCTCAAGGTGCGCGTGCCGGAGAATGTGCGCCCATGGATGGTGCACAAGGGATCGGTGGCCATTGAGGGCATCAGCCTGACCATTGCGGATTTCGACGGCGTGGTGATTACCATTGCGATTCTGCCGCTGACCTATTGGCGGACCAACCTGCACACGCTTGCCGTCGGCGCTCCCATGAACGTTGAGGCCGATGTGCTGGTGAAGCTGGCTCACGCCCAGATGCAGGCGCAGAAGAAGCCGTCCTTCGAATTGACCGCGGCCTGGCTGGTGGCTAACGGGTATTGACTGGGGGGATCGGCTCTCCTTAGTGACGCAAATTGCCGATGATGTCAGAAGGCATTCGCAAAGAAATGACATTGCCATCGCATGAGAACAATTCCAGCATCGAAAGCCCAGGCTGATTTGGACCGCATTCTTGACGAAGTGGAGCGCGGGGAGAGCATACTCATCTCTCGTAACGGAAGGATCGTTGCCCGCATCGACCCCGTAGCTAAGGCCGAATCCGCTGTTGACCCCGAGCAAGTGAAGCAGGCAGCAGCCTCGATTCGCGCGCTACGCGAACGCACCCAGCCTGTCTCCCTCGAAGAGATTCTCTCCGCGCGCGACGAAGGCAGACTCTAATAGTCCGACAGTTCCGGAGTTTTACGGCTTTGCGGACAGCTTCGGTGGATCGGTCACGTACTCATCGCCGGTGCGGGCCAGGATCAGGGCGCGGCGGTCGCTGAGCAGCTTGAGGCGGCTGGTCACGGCGATGAACTCCTTCCGCTGATCGGCGGTGAGGGGCGCGGCGGGCGGGTTCGCCTTGTTCGCCTCGGCGGTCTTGTTCTGTTCGGCGGTCTTGTTAACTTCGGCGATCTTGTTCAATTCGGCAATCTTGTTCAGTTCATCGAGGCGGGCTTGCAGGCGCGGAATCTCGCGGTCGATCAGGATGGGGCGGATGACGGCGGTTTTGGTGCGGCCGCTGGCCAACTCGTTGCGGTTGTTCTCGCCCCAGACGGGAAGAATGCCGACGTGCCCCAGCTCGACGCGCACACCGGCCGGACCGTAGTCCTTGCGGACGGCGGAGAAAAGGCCAATCATCTCGTCGCGCGGGTCGCCGTTCTTGTCCGGCATCAGGCCGTCGACGTAGGTGCGCGACTGGTTCGACAGGAAGTTTCCCAGCGAATAGAAGATGACCGTATCGCGGCCGTCCTGGGTGGTGTAAGTCTCCACCGGCTCCAGCACATGCGGGTGATGCCCGATGATCGCCGAGGCGCCGGCTTCGAGCATCTTGTGGGCCGTCTCAACGTCTTCGGGGCGGGGCGCGGCGGCGTACTCGATGCCCCAGTGGATGGAGATCACCAGCAGGTCGCACTGGGCGCGCGCCTGCTTGATGGCTTCAAGGACGCCGGCTTCGTCCATGCCGGGCGCGCCGCCGGATTCATTGGGATAGGGGAAGAAGTTCACGTGGGGCTGGTCGTCTTTGTCCGGGTTGCGGTTGCCGTTGAGCCAGCGCGTCATGCCCAGCCAGCCAACCTTGATGCCGTTGGCCTCGACGACCACTGGCTGCCAGGCCTGCTGGGCGCTGTCGCCGGAGCCCACAAAGAGCAGCCCCTGCTCGCGCAGGTGCTCGCGGGTCTCGGTAAACCCGGCCCAGCCCTGATCCATGACGTGGTTGTTGGCAAACGATACGATCTTGATTCCACTGGCCTTCAACCCATCGAGAAGCGCAATGGGAGCGTCGAACATAAAGGGTTTGGAACCATGGGAATGCGCGGGGGCGACCGGGGTTTCTAGGTTCACGAAGCCGAAGTCGGCCTTCTCGAAGACGTCGCTCACGTCGCTGAAGAGTGCGGTCCAGCCCTGGACGCCTTCGCCCGCCGCGGCTGCGGCGGCGCGCACCTGTTCGTGCGGAATCACATCGCCGGCCACGGCAAAGCTCACCTGGGCAAGCTCATGGGGATAAGGAGCGACGACGGCCGCCGGACGCGCGCCGTGGGAGGCTGCCAGCAGGACCGCGCCGACGGCTGAGCCAAGCAGCAGGGCGGCAACGCCGGCCAGACGCCAGTGTCTCCGCAGGCCAAAGCCGATCTTCGGCGCGAGCCTCGCACCGAATCCCGAGCCGAAGCGCCTTCTCTCGATCGTCCAATCCATCCGCTGCGCCAATCCGTTCCCTTCCTCTTCAATGAAAAGATGGAACGCAATCAGGATACAGGTTCGGCGAGGAAACGTGCGCCGGCACGGCGGCCGAGAATAGGATCGAGATCTCTTCGCCGGTCAGGAAATGGATTTGCCGGCCAGCTACGACTTGGCGAAGGCAGCGGCTTCGCTCTCCAACTGCGCGTCCCAGTGCTTGGGCTGGTAGATGCAGCAGGGTTCCTGCGCCAGGGGGTCGCCGGTGACGGCGTAGGCGCGGGCGCGCGAACCGCCGCAGATCTCCTTGTATTCGCATGCGCCGCACTTGCCTTGCAGCTTGCTGGTGTCGCGCAACGATTTGAAGATAGGCGCGTTGCGGTAGATTTCGCTCAGCGGCGTCTGCCTCACATTGCCGGCATGGATGGGCAGGAATCCGCTGGGATAGACGTTGCCCACATGGGAGACAAACAGGAAGCCCTTGCCGTCGTTCACGCGCCGTGTGGCCCAGCTCGCGGTGCGTGTTTGCGCGTCGGCGGTGGGCGCGCCGGGCTCGTATGCATGCGTGGCCGCGGCACGCGGGTGCCCGTGGCCGATTTTGCGTTCTTCTAAATTGTGTTGCAGCAGGTAGCGCCGGTAGTGCATGGCTTCGGTGGTCTTGATCTGGAAGTTGACCCGGTGCGAGAGCTCGTAGATCTTGCCGAAGACCTGCTCGAATTCTTCGCCGCTGAGAAGGTCGCCCAACTGGCCGCGGCCCACGGGAACCAGGAAAAAGACATTCCACATCACGATGGCCAGCTTCTCGAAGAGGGCGCAGAGGTTGTCAAGGTCGTGGGCGTTGTGGCGGCTGATGGTGGAGTGGACCTGGATGGGAATGCCCGCTTCGTTGGCCCACTCGATGGCCTGGATGGTCCGCGCCCAGGCGCCGGGGAGGCCGCGGAACTTGTCGTGAATCTCAGGGGTTGAGCCGTCGAGCGAGATGCCAAGGCGAACCAGGCCCGCCTCTTTCAATTTAAAAATCGCCTCGCGGGTCAGCAGCGGCGTGGCGCTGGGTGTGAGCGCAACCTGCACGCCCTTGTCGGCAGCGTAGCGGATCAGATCGAAGACGTCTTTGCGCTTCAACGGGTCGCCGCCTGTAAAGACGAAGATGGGCACATGCATTGCGGAGATCTGGTCGATGAGCGCCTTGCCCTCGGCCGTGGTCAGTTCATCCGGGTGGGCCATGGGCTGGGCGGCAGCGCGGCAGTGCTTGCAGGCCAGGTCGCAGGACTGCGTAACCTCCCAGATGGCCAGAAAGGGCGTTTCATCGAAGTTCAGCCCACCGCGTGCGGGGATGGTGTGCATCGGTTGCATGAGGCCTCCAGCAGAATCGCGGCCACCGGTCAAAAATCAGGCCCAGCGGCGAGGGAATGCCACGACTCCTACCCAGAATGGCAACTCTATAGCCGGTCAGGCTGTGATTTAGATCACATTATCATCCCAACCGGCAGGCGCGGCTATTTCCCGATCCGTCATGGTATACAAAGTGCTACCCACTCGCACTGCCCCGGTGATCACGCTGTCGCCGGTGGTGCTGGCGGAGTGCGGCGCCAAGGCCGATAAGCTTCGTCCATTCGAAGTCTATTTGGCCGGAATCTTTTAGGACTTGTTCACTGTTCCGGTAATGCGGGCATCGTGCTATCCCATCCTAAGTATGGTGATTCTGAAGTTCGCAAGATATCCGAAGTGTGGCTTCTGCGGGTCAATCGCAGAAAATGCAGGTCCTTCGACTACGGTCGCCTTGCCACCCCAGCGACGAAAACCTGTCCCTTCACCCCAACGAGCATCCGCCGCGGCGGACGCTCATTAGGGACCCCGTGTCGCTGGGGACCCCGGTCGGCGACCTTCGCTCAGGATGACAGCATTTATGAAAAGAACTTTGGAGACGGGACACTAGCTGGTGCTCCATTTGCGACAGACCGCCTCAATACCGCGGGCGTATCGTCAACAAAAACCGGTGTATGGAGGAAATATAGATGAATCAACAAGCACATGAGGCGAAGTCTCGGACCGTACACGGCCATTTCGGCCGGTTCGCCGCTGTAGCCTCAGGCTGGCTGGGGTCGACGTGGGCGTTCGTGGGCGCGGGCCTGGTGGTTGTCGTATGGGCTGCTACCGGACCTGTCTTCCATTTCTCAGACAACTGGGCGATGGTAATTGGCACAGGGACGGCCATCGCGACCTTCCTGATGGTCTTTTTGATCCAGAACACGCAGAATCGCGATGCGCGCGCCATCAATCTGAAGCTGAATGAGTTGATCCGGGCCATGGACAAAGCTCGCAATCAGATGATCGATATCGAGAGATTGAGCGATCTGGAACTGGATGAGATGCAGGCTACCTACGAAAAGATAAAAACAGGCTGGATCGAGCGCAAGGCGCGAAGCCCGCGCAGCCCCGTGGGAAATGAGACAGGGAGCCACTGCTTTGGCGCGCTAAAGATGCGCCGGATCGATAGGCTTCAATCGCTAAATCGAGATATTCACGCAAGAAAACGATGTTTTACGGTCGAAGCATGCTTTGGGAGTTCGGTGTGGTTCTTTTGATACTACTTCCCTGCCGGGAGTCGTGAGCAACTAGAGTTCAGGAGCGTAAAACAATGGATAAGGACAGAGTGAAAGGCACGATCGACGAAGTGGTGGGAAGCGCAAGCGCCAT
>JBEKPA010000175.1:0-7832 GCA_049521195.1 Occallatibacter sp. | reverse complement strand
CGCGCCGGCGCCAATTCCGCCACCAAGCTGCATACCGACGCCGACCTCACCATCGACGGCCTGGCCGTTCCCAAGGGCGACTACACTCTCTTTGTCGACATCTCGGACCCCGACAACTGGGTTCTGATCGTCAACAAGCAGACCGGCCAGTGGGGCTTGTCGCACGACCCCGCCCAGGATCTGGGCAGGGTGAAGATGAAGATGAGCAAACCGCTGGCTCTGGTTGAGGATCTGAAATACACACTTACCGACCTTGGCGGCACCACCGGCAAGCTCTCGCTGGAATGGGAGAACCACTCGGCATCCGTTCTCATCGCCGTGCACTGAGGTCCGCGCCGAAGTGCAGGGCGCCCCATCCCTTTCGGTCGCCGCGGCGAACCGCGGCGACCGAAAAGGGTGGGATGCCGCTGTGTTCCATGCATTTGCCGCCCTGCCGGTAGAATAGGCACAGTGAGTGATCTCGTGTTCCAGAGGTGAACGACTTTGCCGCTGTATGCGTATCGCTGTACCCAGTGCGGCCACCGTTTTGAGAAGATCCAGAACTTCAACTCCGAGCAGGAGCTTGTGTGCCCCGTGTGCCAGGGCGTGCTGGAGCGCCCGCTGACCGCGCCGCGCCTTCACTTCAAGGGCGCCGGCTGGTACGTGAACGACTACCCGGCCAAGAGCGACGCGCCCGCCTCCGAATCCGGGTCGGAATCCTGTTCTGGGGGCGCGTCCGAATCCGGAAAGGGCACTGCGCCGGCGGACACAAAAGCTCCTTCCGCCACCGGCGAAAGCTCGGCAAGCGCCGCCGCTGAAAAACCCGCGCCCGCAGTCGGCGCCGCACCGAGTTCCCCCGCGTCGGACTCAACCACCTAAGGCGACGATTCCCTTTTCAGCGGCCCAGCCGCAGCCCGCTAAGATAGTTTCTGGGTATGCCGCTGCTCGATCCCATTCCGTCGCCGGTTTCGCACGCCGACTTTGCCGCTCTGGAGTGGGAGCCGCTGCTGGCGCTTGTAGCCGGCTTTGCCGCCTCGCCCGTGGGCCGGCACGCGATCCTGGACCTCAAACCCTCGACCGACGAGGCCTGGATCGCCCTCCAGCATCAGCTCACTGGCGAGGTCCGCCTTATGCTCGGCGAGCTGGTTTCCATCCCTCTCGGCGGCCTCTTCGACCCCACCCAACTGGCCGCGAAGGCGCAGATTTCCGGCGCGGCTCTGGAAGCCGGCGAGCTGCAAGCCGTGGCCCGTCTCGCCAACGACGTGGCCTCCTGGCAGTCGCTGCTGCAATCGCCTCCGGCGCGGCTGGTTGGCAAGCTGCCGGGGCTCTCAGGGCTCTCTGCCGCGCTCACAACCAGTCTTCGCCCGTTGGCCGAATCCATCGAGCGCACCATTCAGCCCGATGGCTCGCTGGCCGATAATGCCTCGCCGGAGCTGGGCCGCATCCGCCGCGACCAGGAGCGGCAGCAGCGCGTTATCGAAGAGAGCCTGCGCGCCGCGCTGCGCAAGCTGACCCAGGAAGGCGCAACGCAGGATGAACTCATCACCATCCGCGGCGACCGCTTCGTAATTCCGGTCCGCAGCGAGTTGAAGCGGCGGGTCTCGGGCGTGGTCCACGGCACCAGCTCTTCGGGGCAGACGGTCTACGTGGAGCCGCTTGAAACCATCGAGCAGAACAACGAGCTGGTGCGCCTGCTGGAAGAGGAGCAGGCCGAGATTCATCGCATCTTTGTGGCCCTAACCCGCCTGGTGGGCGGCTATGCACAGGGCCTCGTCGAAGGTGCGCGCGTCCTTGCGCTGGTTGACAGCCTGCAGGCCCGCGCCCGCTTTGCCCGCGACTTCGATTGCGCGGCCCCGGCGATAGCGCTCGATCTTTTGCGCCTGGAAGGCGCTCGCCATCCTCTGCTGGAAAAGCGCCTGCGCTCCATCGGCGCCCGCCCCAATACGGGCGTGGTTCCGCTCACGCTGGAGCTGACCTCCGAGGCGCGGCAGATGATCGTCAGCGGGCCCAACACCGGCGGCAAAACCGTGGCGCTCAAGACCACCGCCCTGCTGGCCATGATGGCTCAGGCGGGATTGCCCGTGCCGGCCGCGGCCGCCTGCTTTCCGGTCTTCACTGCCTTTTTGGCCGACATAGGCGACGCGCAATCCATCGAGGCCGCGCTTTCCAGCTTTTCCGCGCACATTACCAACCTCGACCGCCTCTCGCGGCTGGCCGATGCGCGCTCCCTGGTGTTGCTTGACGAGCTCGGCTCGTCCACCGAACCCGAGGAAGGCTCGGCGCTGGCCGTGGCCATTGCCAGCCACTTCCTCACGGCGGGCGCATGGTCGCTCATCTCCACGCATCACACCTCGCTCAAGGTCTACGCCGCCAATACGCTCGGCGTGGTCAACGCAGCGGCTGGCGTGGACGAAGTTACGCTCGCGCCCAACTACCAGCTTCGCCTCGGCGTTCCCGGCGCGTCGGCCGGCATCCAGACTGCCGAGCGGCTGGGGCTGAACTCGAGCATCGTCGCCGCTGCCCGCCAGCGCCTGGGTTCGCAGCAGGTGGATATCGCCCGCTTTCTCGACCGCCTGCACAACGAGCTGACGCAACTGGAAGAAGATCGCAAGGCCGCCCGCGCCGAGCAGTACGCGCTCAACCAGGAGCGGACCCGGCTCGTGCGCGAGGGCGACGTCGAGCTGCGCAACCGCACCCGCGACCTTGAAATCAAGCTGGCCTCGCTGCTCAAGGATTTCGAGTTTCAGATGCGCGAGACGGTGCGCGCCATCGAGGATCGCGCCGCGCAGCAGAAGCTCTCCAAGGAAGCCGAGCGCCGCATCCTGCGCCTGCGCCGCGAGTTTCAGGAGAGCTTCAACCAGACCGTCGTCGCTCACCGCACCGGCGCCGATCAGGGCGACGCTAACGCCCAACCGCATATTCTCAAGCACATCGCTTCCGGCGACCAGGTCCTTATCAAGTCGATGAACAAGGTCGCGGTGGTGCAGCGCGAGGTCGAGAAGGACATCTTTGAGGTCGCGCTCGGCCCCATCAAGATGCGCGTCAGGCGCGACGAGTGCTGCGCACCGCAGCGCTTTGGTGGAGAATCTGCGAAGGAATCTCCGCTCAGCGCCGCCCGGCAGCAGAAGAACGTCCACGTCACCGTCACCAGCGCCAACACAGACGAGATGCGCATGGAGATCAACCTCATCGGCCGCACCGTGGATGAGGCCACGGAAGAACTGGAAAAGTATCTCGACCGCGCCTTTCTCGCCGGGCTGCCGCGCGTCCGCGTCATCCACGGCCACGGCGCCGGCATCCTCCGCCGCGGCGTGCGCGAGTTTCTGAAGGGCCATCCCCACGTGGCCACGCTCGCCGAAGCGCCGCAGAATGAAGGCGGCCAGGGAGCAACGCTGGTGGAGCTGCGGCAGTAGTTGCAACGTTTATCCAAAGTTGGCGATTGGCGGCCCGTTGCTCTGCCGCCGCACGGCGATCATGCGTTTGCGGAAACCGCCGCAGTGAGCTCAATCGGACCTGCAGCGCCCGCAGTTTTTTGAGTTCGACGACGCTCCAGGCCGGAAGATATGATTAGGCGATTCACCATTGCATCCGAGGGCCGCAACAATCCGCAGCCGGCAAACTCCGCGCGAAGGGATAAAACAACATGAGGCAATTCACTTTTGCCGTTGCCATCATCGCAATCCTTTGTAGCATGAGCGCGCTTGCGCAAACCGCGAACCCCAAGACCGAGACCAGGAAAGAGAACGACTGGTGGCATGCGGCCTATCTCACGCGGCCTCTCAACAGCCCGGATGGAAAGAAACTCCCGCTCATTTCCGTCAGCGGTAACCGGTTCGTCGATTTCAGCGGCAATCCGATTCTGTTCCGCGGCGTGAGCATCGCGGATCCCGACAAGACCGAAAGCCAGGGTCATTGGAGCAAGGATCTCTTCATCAAAGTCAAGGAGACCGGTGCCACGGTGGTGCGCATTCCCGTCCACCCGGCTGCTTGGCGCTTGCGCGGAACAAAGAACTACCTTGCCTTGCTCGATCAGGCCGTGCAGTGGTGCACCGACCTCGGCCTGTATGTGGACATCGACTGGCACTCCATCGGCAATCTCAAGCAGGGTTTGTTTCAGGACCCGATGTATGAGACAAGCATGCCTGAGACCTTCAACTTCTGGCGCATTATGGCAGCCCACTTCAACGGAAATCATACCGTCGCGTTCTTCGAGTTATTCAACGAGCCGACGGTCTTCAATGGCAAACTCGGGTCGATGTCATGGGACGAATGGCGCCAGATCAACGAAGATATGATTACTGTCATCCGCGCCTATGACAAGGAAACCATTCCGCTGGTCGCCGGCTTCGACTGGGCCTATGATCTAACTCCCCTGCGCATAAGTCCCATCCGGGCGGAGCAAATCGGATACGTCACCCATCCCTATCCCTTCAAGAGACCGAGGCCCTGGCCGCCCAAGTGGGAAGAGGATTTCGGCTTTGCCGCCGATCGCTTCCCGATCATAGCAACCGAAATCGGTTTCAACACCGGCGACGGCACCAGGGAACAGGGTATCGGGTACGGTAACGAGATTACAAGTTACCTCGAATCGAGGGGCATCAGTTGGATCGCCTGGTGCTTCGATCCGGAGTGGGGTCCGACCATGTTCTCTTCTTGGGATACATTTCAACTTACCGGCGAGGGTAAGTTCTTCAGCGATGCGATGCACGCCAAGGCGAATTCGCTGTCCCCGGCGGCGGGCAAGTAACTCCGCGCCGGGCGCATCTCCGGCGGCCTGCAATCTCAAAGAACCGGGAGTGTGCGCCCCATGGGGGCAGCCGGCGCCTACGGGATCTGCTACCCGCCAATCACTCCGCGAGAAACTCGCCGATCGGGCGCGCCACCATCTCAGGCGCCATACGCATCGCACCGTGGCCCTGGCCTGATAGCCATTCGACGCGCACGCCGGGCAGAACCTCGGCCAGCGCCCGCGAGGCGTCCAGCATCGGATGCTCCGGGCTCAGCTTGCCCACCAGCAGCATCGACGGGCACGAGAGCGCGCGATAGCGCTCTACATCCGCGCTCAGCGCATCCATTGCCTCAAGCTCGCGTATCCAGCTCTTGGCCAGCGCGCGCAGGCGCGGCCATCCCCGCGAGGTGCGGAGCGCGACAATGGCCGCCGCGGGCATGCGCGGGAAGGCGGCCAGACCCAGCTCCAGAGCCTTGTCCAGATCGCCCTCCGCAACGGCGCGGGCATAGGGGGCCAGATTCTCGCCGGCAATCAGGCCGCCGACAGGCAGAGGCGGCTCATAAAGCACCAGCCGCGGCACCGGGTGGCGCATGGCCGTGCCCAGGGCGCAGATGGCGCCATAGGAGTGGCCAACCAGGGCCGCGTCCGGACCCGCCAAGGCAAGGATCGCGGCGATATCCTCAACCTCGCGCTCGATCGAATAGGGCCCGATGCCTTCGCCGCTCTTGGCGCGGCCGCGCCGGTCCATCGCAAAACAGGTAAAGCGGTCCGCCATCAGCTTGGCCACCGGCATCCAATCGGTGTGCGTCGAGACGCTGCCATGCACAAAGACAACGGCGGGACCGCTGCCCACGCGGCGAAAGCCGATGCGCGTTCCATCCGCCGAGCGCACCGATTTCTCGGCCACCGCCATCGGCGCATGCTCCAAAAGTGCTGTGGTCATTGTCTTTATCCTAACTCTCGCCCCGCGCCCGCCAGCGCGGCGAATCTCAGGATGGGGAACGGGAGACGGATGATCGGGGTGGCGAAGCTAGGGGGGTTCCAACCCATCGGCCATTTTCGTATTCTCCCTGTCGGGAGAAGGGAAAGACCCGGGAGCCGGTGGTTGGGTTTTGTGGTCTCCCACCCTTGCCGGTCACCGCGGTTCGCCGCAGCGAACGGCAAGGATGGGGCACCCAGTTTGTTTGTATATGTAGAAAAAGCAAAAGAAGGGTGCGCACCCGCCCGGCGAAGTTTACAAGCGCGAGCCCCGGTATTAGACTCCTCCTCAGGAGGGGTGGCCATGCTGCGGACGATCCTGTTCAGCCTAATTGCGCTTGTTGCTGTGAGTGCGGCGAACGATGCCTGCGCCCAGCGCCGCGGCGGAGGCGGGCCTGGCTTCGCCCGGCGTGGCTACGGTTTCAGCCGCGCCCGGGCCGTCTCGCCCTTCGGATTCGGCTATGCATACATGCCCTACGACTCCAGCGTTGCGTACGACGACTATGCGCCCCAGTATGCGCCCCAGCCAGTCCTTTTGGTTCAGCAGCCACCCCTGTTCGTTCAGATGGCTGCGCCGGCCGTCGTTCAGCCGACGGGGCATGCTGTGATCACGGAATACACATGGCCAGCCGAGAAAGCGGCTTCTTCCCCTTCCGCGCATTCGACAAGCTCCGAGTCCGAGTCGCAGACCTTTGGCATTGTCCTCAAGAACGGTTCGACCCTCTCCGCCGTATCGGTCTTCGCTTCCGACGATGGCCTGCACTACGTCGACCCCGACGCGAGGCACATGCGCATTTCAATGCGCGCGGTGGACCGCGCAGCGACTCTCAAGCTGAACCAGGCGAGAAATCTGGATTTGTATCTTCCTGCCGCGCAGTGAAACGCGCCTGATTGAGGCGACGATGTTGCGAGAGGCGAGGTGGTGCTGCTGTTTTGCGGACTGCGGCGGGAGAATACTGATTGATTGAAATCACTGGTCTCAGATGCGAGACCTGGGCACCCGGCGCCCTGGGCTATTCTCGTGTTCTCCCTGACGGGAGAATGGAAAGACCCGAGGGCCGGTGGTTGGGTTTTGTGGTTCCCACCCTTGTTGGTCGCCGCGGGTCGCCGCGGCGAACGGCAAGGATGGGGCACCCAGTTCGTTTGTATAAGTGGAAAAAGCAAAAGAAGGGTGCGCCACCCGCCCATTTACCTTGAAATAATTGAATTTACAGTTTTATCTGAATAGGATTCCTTCCCGATTTTTTTACTTTGGAATCAATTCTTGCACGGATTTCTTCATCTCGTTTAGGTTCAACAATGAAATAGTCAAACAAATCCTGAATTATTTTCAACGTCCATTCTGCTTCTTTTGTGCCAATGTCGATTATATCTCCGCCTTTGTCTGTTATTGTGTGCGCGGAAAAGTTTCCAATTTCACGCAAATAGTGCATATTATCCCTATGTCTCTTGGGGTGATCTGAGTTATTTACAAATGCATTTATACGATCTACTAATTGCCTATGCTTCAATCCCGCATATGTATCGAGTAGATCTGCAAGTATTCGCCGAGAAAGAACGGCCGACATCCGTGGACTATCATCGCATATTAGATAAGCCTCCTTAAAGTCTATTGCAATCTGAGGTGGAACAAGATCACTAATTATAGGAGAGGCCTTCTCATTTGGACGGCCCAACCAAGTAACTGTCTTACTTGGTGCCTTCGCAAGTGTGTTCTTACTGGGGGAATCTTGTCCAATTTCAAAAGTGGTTTGCATTATCTTTATCATTACGCGTTTACAACTTTCGCATATTGACCAGTATGAACTAACTTTAATGTGCGAATAACTGAACTTTTCTATTTTCACAGTTGTCTCTATTTTGCGACCTGGCTCGATAAGCGGCTTACTACCACCATCAGTGATAATTACAAATGGCTGCCATAATTCTTGGATTTCTTTCCCGCAGTATGGACAAATCATATGATCCTCCAATGACAACAGTCTGTCGACTTTTCCGCATTGAGGTTAGAGCGGTTCCATATGCCGAGCGAGACGAGGAACTCCTCGCCCAGCATTGCGCCGGGCTGCGCGGTGACGCGCTGAAGATTCCATCCGGCGGCCAGTCCCTCAATGGTCATCTTCGGCTCCCCTTTTTTGCGCTGGTT
>JBEKPA010000174.1:0-7918 GCA_049521195.1 Occallatibacter sp. | reverse complement strand
GGTGCGCTCCACGCCGGCCAGAGGGCGCGGGATCGGGACGCGGCTGCTGGTGCCGACGGTGAATCTGGCGGCCTATGAGGGGCTGCTGCCCGCCTTTGGGGTCTACGTCACGCGGCTGATGGTTGGCGGGCGCTGCTTTCAGGCGGTGACCAACGTGGGCAACCGGCCGACGTTCGGCGAGGCGTCGTTTGCCGTCGAGTCGCACATTCTTGATTTTGACCCGGTCCGCCACCCCACGGACGAATCCGCCGCGGCGGACGTGGGGGCCCCAGTGGAGCTTGACGAGCGGACGCCGATCAAACTGGAGTTTATGCTGCGCCTGCGCGGAGAGATCGAGTGGCCCTCGCCGGAGGCGCTGAAGGCGCAGATATTCAAGGATGTGGCGAGCGCGAAGCGGTATTTTCGGCTTGCCAGGGGTTAAAAACAGCCGGTAATGATTACCGATCAGTCATTAGGCGTGATTCTTAAGCTATTCATCCGGTGATAGTTACGAGCAAATCGTGGATGGAAGAGAGGCTCCCGGAGGGGTAGGGGGGTCGGTTCCCGGGTGGGGTACAGACCGGTCGCATGCCTGACAGATTGGACAGTTGTCAGTGGTCAGTTGTCAGTGGTCAGTTGTCAGTGGTCAGTGGTTAGTAAGGCATTGCTCCCCCATTCATTTTCATTGTGCGCCGGCGGAGGTTGGGCATACGGTCATTATGCATTGCCGGATCGTATTCCTCTGCAAAACGGGTTGGGCAGAGTCGATGCGCTTGGCGAAGCACGAGGAGGGTTCAAGAATTGCTCAAGGAGTTCAGGCACAAAGGAGGGGCACGGTCTCCTGGGGAGGGAGTTCAACAGCGGGGAGCGAGGCAGGAAATGGGCGCTGGGAGGGGAAAAAGGGGTGGGTGGATTCGGTCAAGTTTCCGAATAGGCGGCTGACCTCCCGGAGCTGGGAAGACTGTCGGCGGCCCGGCTCGAAGTGCGCGTTGGGCTGTTGGCGGCAGTTGGGATCGCGTCTGTGACCGTTGAGGTTCATACTATCCCACCCTTGGCCCAGAGAGTCGCCGCGGCGACACGCGCCAAGGATGGGGCACCCGGCTTTCATTCTGTGGGCCGTTTGCGGCACGACTGAAGTCGTGCCCTGCTACAAAGCGGGCGAGTATTTGGACTTGACCGGAGGTTCCTTAAAGCAAAATGGAACCCTTCGCGGCGATTCACGCGAAGGATCCCATGGCGTCGTGAACGCGCTGCGGCTGGGCCTACTTGGCTGCAGCTGCGATTCCGGCCTGCTCCGCCAGGGCGGCGGCCTTGTCGGTGGCCTCCCAGGTGAACTCCGGCTCGGTGCGGCCGAAGTGGCCGTAGGCCGCTGTCTTCTGATAGATGGGCCGGCGCAGGTTGAGGCTCGCGATAATGCCCTTGGGAGTAAGTGAGAAGTTCTTGCGAACCAGTTCGGTCAGCTTGGCTGCGCTGATCTTGCCGGTGCCGAAGGTATCGATGAGCACGCTGACCGGCTCGGCCACCCCGATGGCGTAGGCAAGCTGGACCTCGACGCGCTCGGCCAGGCCGGCGGCCACGATGTTCTTGGCGATGTGGCGGGCCATGTAGGCTGCCGAGCGGTCCACCTTGGTCGGGTCCTTGCCGCTGAATGCGCCGCCGCCGTGCCGGCCCATGCCGCCGTAGGTGTCCACGATGATCTTGCGCCCGGTGAGGCCGGTGTCGCCCATGGGTCCGCCGATGACGAAGCGGCCGGTGGGGTTGATGTGGTACTTGGTGTGCTCGTCGAGCCAGGCGGCGGGCAGCACGGCCTGGATCACGTACTTGAGGATGTCGGCGTGCAACTGCTCATTGTCGACGCTCTCCGAGTGCTGGGTGCTGATGACCACGGCGTCGATGCGCGCGGGCTTGCCGGCTTCGTCGTACTCCACCGTGACCTGGCTCTTGCCGTCGGGGCGCAGGTAGGGCAGCTTGCCGCTCTTGCGCACCGCAGTCAACTGGCGGCAGAGCTTGTGGGCCAGCGAGATGGGCGCGGGCATCAGTTCGGGAGTTTCATTCGAGGCGTAGCCGAACATCATGCCCTGATCGCCTGCGCCGCCGGTGTCAACGCCCTGGGCGATGTCGCCGGACTGCTTGTTGATGCTTGAGATCACGGCGCAGGTGTTGGAGTCGAATCCGTAGAGGGCGTTGTCATAGCCGATGGAGGCAACGACGCCGCGGACCAGGCTCTGGAAATCGACATAGGCCTTGGTGGTGATCTCGCCGGCTATGACCACAAGGCCGGTAGCCGTCAGGGTTTCGGCGGCGACGCGGCTGTAGGGGTCCTGCTCCAGGCAGGCGTCCAGAATGGCGTCGGAGACCTGGTCGGCAATCTTGTCCGGGTGGCCTTCGGTGACTGACTCAGAGGTAAACAGGAAACGGTCGCTCAATGGTTAACGCTCCTCCCATTGCAGGGAATTCAATTTGGGCGGCCTGACGCGAGGACCGGTAAATGCTGGATCGCCGGCGCGCAAGCAAGATACTCTCTCGCATCGGACCCACTCTCGCACAGCACACACCTGCACCGTCAGGCGTGCGCCCTGGGATGCATTCCTCTATGGTAATTGCGCCTGGCGGCTGGAGGCAAAGACAAGCAGTGAATGGGGATTGTTCGCCGTTCAAGGGCGCCCTGAGCCCGGTGAACCGCAACTCGGGCTCCCGCACTTTTCCACCCCAACTAGGAAGCGGACGCCGGGAAGCCCTCCAGGGTCGGGTCAGCGCCGGGAACCCCGGATTCCACGGGGAAGGAGCCAATGCGGCAACGGCAGCGCATCAGCGGTGAAGCCGGGCGAAAACACGGGCAAACAGCGAATGGAATGAGGAGTACACAGCATGGGCCGCGGCGCGGGCCTGCTCCGTGGGCAACAGAGAGGTCCACCAGCCAACGCGAAGGCCGTAGTAGCGCACCGTGAGGAAGGCCGCTGCGGCGACCGCGAGCAGCAGCAGGATGGCGCCGGTCCAGCGCAGACGGAACTCAATCGTTTCACGGCGCTGGATGCGCGCCTTGCCCACGTTGGACGCGAAGGCGGTCCAATCGCGGTCATCGTCGGTCATCTCGCCGGAGGCGGAATAGGCCTTGAGGAAACGCTCGGTCCATAGATGCTGGTCGAGGCCCAGGGCTCCCGTGTAGCCGCGCACAATGCCCTTGCTCAGGATGCCGCCGGGAAGCAGGCGAAACTTCTCCTGCTCCAGCGCGACCAGGTGGTGCCGGCTGATCTTGGTAACCGCGGTAATCTCTTCCAGCGCAACGCCGCGGGATAGCCGCTCCTTGCGCAGGTCTTCTCCAAAGCTTTCCATCGGCAACCGAAACGTAGGTAACGTACTCCGAAGTTACCCCTATCTACAATAATCTCGATTCCGGCTCCCGTCAAAGAAACTCATCGTTTTTCTCTTTGTTTTCATCAATATGGGATGATTGAACCAAATCTGGCAGTATTGATTAACTATTCACCCTTCCAGCTGGAGGCTGGCTGCGGCCCGGCAGGAGTCGGCCTGGACCCGAGGCGGGCGCACAACGGGGTTGTGGATTCAGTTATTCACGGGGCATGGTAGACTTCCACCGTTGTGGACCCAGGGGATGGGATTTGCCCTGAATCGAATTCTTCGGAGGAAGACGCAAGATGAGGAAGCGGTTCGTATTTCTGGCTTTGATCGTTCTGTGCAGTACATCGGCCGTGGCGCGGGTACTCCATTACAACGTGCGTCAGCTCTATAGCGGCGAGGCAAGGCCACGCGCGGAGGTCGCCTGGATATGGTTGGATTATGGCGTGTACATTACCGATGTCGACGGCTCGCCCGTCGCAAGGCCGCAAGCGCCGGCGTCCAAGTCCGAGATGCATCTATGTGGGAACCCCCTGCAGCTGTATCTCGCGGAATTGCTTCCGGGCAGTCACGAAATCTGGGTGGCGTACAGCGACCCTCCCGATTATTCCAAGTTCAAACTTCCGCTGAAAGTTGACGCGAAGGCCGGGGAGAACTATGAAGTGCAGGCGAATTTCAAGGTCCACTTCAAGGGAGGAAATAACTGGAATCCGGTGATTGTGCCATTTGCTCCCGATGCCGACCACTTTCAGGCGCGAACCGAGTGCCGCTTCTGACGCTCGCGGCTCCGCCAGCCCCGGCTGTTACCCTGAAGGCGTGGGAGTTGCGCGGCATCTCGTCCCTGCGGCTCCTGGGAGCCGCGCTCGACCATGAATAAGCTTATCTTTGCCAATCTGCTCCACCGGCCGGTCCGCTCTATCATCAGCGTCCTGGCCGTAGCCATTGAAGTCATCATGATTCTGTCCATCGTGGGCATCTTCATGGGCATGCTGAACGACCAGAAGGAGCGCACCAACGGCATCGGGGCCGACCTGATGATGCGCCCCTCGACCGCCAGCGCCATGAACGGCGTCGGGGGCGCGTCCATGCTCATCAAGAACATCGAGGCCATCCGCCGTCTGCCGCACGTGGCCGTAGCATCACCTGTGAACATGAACCTCTCCACGACCGGCTCTGTGGAGATTCTCTACGGCATCGATTACCCCAGCTTCAACGCCCTGAAGCCCTTTGTCTTTCTCTCCGGGGGACCGTTTCAAGAACCCTATGACGTCATCATCGACGATGTGCTGGCCCGTAACAACGGCGGATACCACGTGGGTGACAGCCTCACCATTTTGAAGCACTCATTCCGCATCTGCGGCATTGTGGAGCACGGCAAGGGCGGCCGCAAGCTTTTGCCCATCGAAACCATGAACGACTTGGCGGGAGACGCGGGCAAGGCTTCGCTTTTTTACATCAAGGTCGACGATCCGGCCAATGAGAACGCGGTCATCCAGGAGATCCACGCCACGCGCGGCCTGGAACAGTACCCGCTCCAGACCATGGAGGATTGGAATTCGATGATGACCCCCGACAGGCTGCCGGGATTCAACATTGCGCTCAATGTGGTCACCTTCATCGCCGTTCTGGTTGGGTTTCTGGTCATCTTCCAATCGATGTATACGGCGGTGCTGGAGCGGACGCGCGAGGTCGGCATCCTCAAGTCGATGGGCGCCTCCAAGCTGGCCATCGTGGGCATGGTGCTGCGCGAGACCGGGGTGATGGCGGTAGCCGGGGTACTGGCGGGCATTGCGGGCACCTACGGAGTGAGATTGCTGCTGGCCCGCGTCTTTCCCACCCAGCACTTTGAGATCACATCGCTTTGGCTGGCCAAGGGCGCGGCTATCGCCTTTGCCGGCGCGCTGTGCGGCGCGCTGTATCCAGCCTGGATGGCGGCGCGCAAAGACCCCATCGACGCCCTGGCATACGAGTAGCGCGGGAACGGAAAGAGCCGGTCAAGAAGCAGGTCGGGCATCGGCCCGCACAGCAATGCCGAAAGATCGGCCCGTGGCTTGCAATCCGTTGAAATCCTCTCTCCGGCAAATCAAGGGCGGCAGCCGAAGCCGCCGCCCATGAAGTGAAAAGTCGCTCTTGCGCTAGAATTCCAGCCGCAGCGTTAGCTCTACCTCTCGCGGGGTGTACATATACACGTTGTTCGTGCTTGTTACCGCGCCAAAGCCGCTCTCCAAGTGTCCAGCGCCGGCCAATGGAACGTAAGTCAGGGTCGAGCACTCCTCCTGCGCCTGTCCCGGCACCAACTGACTGGCCGTGCAACCCTTTGTCAGGCCCGAGTTGTCCGATAGGTTGTACGCGGTTGAATTCACAGTAGTGACGTTCTGGTGATTGGCCAGGTTGAAGAACTCGCCCAGCAACTGCAGGTGGTACAGCTTGTCATGCACCGGAATCGGGAACTGCTTCTCCAGGCGCATATCGAGAACCAGTATACGAGCCTGCTGGTGGGTATTGCGCCCGATGGCCGGAATCCAGTAGTTGCTGCCGGCACCATTCCAACTCGAACCATACGCGGAGTAGGACGGGTAACCGGTACCGATGGTGGCCGAATACGGCAGGCCGTTCTGTCCCTGGAACTCCGGGTTCAGGCTCCAATCGTTTGCGATCCACTTCATCCAGTCGTTCCCGGGGATACTGGGTGAGTTGATCATCGCCCAAGCGACCAGACGGTTGGGAATGTTGTACATCGAGTTGCCGTAGTTGGCGCCTTTGGGGTATCCGTCGATGTTGTACGGGTCGAACGCGCCGTTGCCCAGGGTGGTGGTCGACGCGTTCTGGTTGAAGTCCAGGGCGTGCGACCAGGTGTAGTTCACGTCGTACTGAATATGTTTCGACGTCTTATTCTCGATCTCGCCCACCAGGGCGTTGTAACTGGAGTTGATATTGCTCATCAGCTCATTCACAGCGCCGAAACTCGGATTGATAAAACCGGTGTAGGTTGGAACGGTGAAGTTTGTGCCGTTGGGGATTGGGCCCAAGCCGGCTGGATCGGAAACCGTGATCACGCTTTGGACCACGCCGTTGGGCGTGCCGCTTGCGGTCGTAACCGTATTTGCATTCGGGTTGTAGTTGATGTTGATCGCGTTCGGCAGCTCCCGGCCCATCGCGCCCATGTAGCTGAGCTGGAAGACCGTGCCCTTGCCCAATGCCTGCTGCAGGGATAGGTCGAACTCATGCACCTGAGGGTTCTTGAAGTTCTGTGAGAAGAAGTACGAGGTCGGCGTCGATCCCGAGGCCGCGGAAATGATGTTGGGAAACAGCGGCGCGCCCGCGGTATTCGGTTTCTGTGTCAACGACGTGTACTGGCCGAGCGGACTGCCGGTGTTCAACAGGTTGTTCAGCAGCGCGCCGTTGGTGATGGGGCCAAAGTAGAGGCCGTAGCCGAGGCGGACGGTTGTCTTGCCGGCGCCGAACGGATCGTATGCGATGCCGACACGCGGGCCGAAGTTTCTCTTCTCGCTGGGGTGGTTGGTGATGTTGGCCTGGGCAGCCAGCGTGGGACAGGTGCCGGGGCCGGTGTAGGCGGAGCATAGACCATTGGTTGACGCCAGGTAAGGCGTGAAGCTGCCGGAGGCCGCAACCAGCGTCGGATACGGCGCCGGCAGGGCCTCATAGTCGTAGCGCAGGCCCGCATCGATCGTCAGCCGCGGGGTCAGCTTCCAGTGATCCTCCGCAAAAAAGCCGTAGTTCATGGTAGCGATATCCCAAGCCGGCGGCCCGAAGCCCTGCACAAAGGTTCCGCAGGGAGCGGTTCCGGTGTAAACCGTCGAGGTGGAGGTTGTAGAAGTTGCAGGCGCCGTCACGGTGCCCGTGCTGTTGCACACACCATGAGCAGCTGAGCCGAAAGAATTCGGCTCGTTCAACAGGTCGGCGAAGTAGTTCCCGAGGTAGCTGTAGGTGTAAACGCCGTTGCCCTCATAGGTGTTATTCATGATGTCGTAGTTGTGGACCATGTCCACGCCGAATTTGATGTTTTGGTTGCCCCTTTGCCACGCGGCCGTATCGCCCACCTGCCATTTGTGCTCGTCGGGCAGCGCTTTGCGGTAGGAGTAGTATGGCGATCCGAGATAAAAACCGTTCGTTCCAGGGCTATCGAGCGAGACTTCCACCACATTCGGCGAAAAACCGCCCGCGGCGACATTCGTGTTCCCGTTTGTCCCCTCCAGGTTCGCCGTGCTGTAGGCACTCAACGGCTGCTGACCCTCGTCGTTCAGCTCGCGGCCATACTGATAGCGAACCTCATTGGAGATGTTGGTTGTGATCTGGCTATCCAGTTTCGTCAGGCCGTAATCCAGTTTCACGAAATCGGTGCCGAACGTGTCGATGGCATAGTCGTTGGTGGCTTGCGTCTGGACGCCGCCGGGCGAATCCCAGCTGAGGCGATGGTAGAGGACGCTGAGGTGGTTCTTGCCGTTGATCTGCCAATCCAGCTTGGGCGTGTTCAACAGGTTGTTGCCAAAACGGGGGACGGTGCCGAGGTCGGGCAGCAAGTTGACCAACTGCGCGGTGTAGGCAGCCGCGCCGGCGGCGT
>JBEKPA010000173.1:0-7932 GCA_049521195.1 Occallatibacter sp. | reverse complement strand
GACTCGGAAAACTCCTATCTCGTGGAAGGCCAGGAGACGGCCAACCTGATTGGCGGCTACTCCCATACCAATGTTCCCTTCGACTTCATCGATGAGATGGTGGAGGACACCTCCGGCATCCAGGCGGAGCATGGCGGCGCGCTGGGTGGAGTCATCAACGTCATTATGCACAAGGGAACCGACCATTATCATGGCAGCGTATGGATGATGTTCAACAACGACGGGATGAACGGATCCCCGCGGGCAGATCCGCGCT
Source organism: Occallatibacter sp. (assembly GCA_049521195.1). Lineage (GTDB taxonomy): Bacteria > Acidobacteriota > Terriglobia > Terriglobales > Acidobacteriaceae > Telmatobacter. Next base: position 7,676 of record JBEKPA010000173.1, on the reverse strand, counting down.
ATGACCCGAACGGATCCTTCAACCCGAATACCGATACGGCGTGGCAGCAGTACCAGCCCAAGACGTACCACACCAGCGACGTATTCCCCGGCTTCAGAGTCGGCGGGCCGCTGCTCAAGAACAAGCTCTTCCTCGAAGCAGCCTTTTCACCGGAGTGGTCGGATGAAGAGCATACCGTAAGTTACAACTACGCCTTTCCGAGTACTTTCCCCGGCCAGGCTAAACCGCTCGCGTTCGGACAGAACACGCAGACCTACTACGACTATCTGCGCCTTGATGGAGCGCTTGGGTCCAAGATCAAGGTCTTCGCCTCGGCTCTCGATCAGGGCCAGCGGCAGTCGGGGGAAACTCTGCCCAATGGGGACGATGTCAACGGGCTGTTCAACTTAAGTTCGAGCATAAATCCGATCGGTTACGAGCATCAGCTTGGATATGCCGCGCCCAACTCCACTTACAACTTCGGCCTGGATTACACGGTTACGCAGTCCTTCGTGGCCACCAGCCGCTTCGGGTACTTTTTTGAGAACTATCACGACTTCGGCTATCCAACGACGGGAAACATCGACATCTTTTTTTCAAGCGGTGTAGGCGATGTGGATACGACAGGAGCGGCGCTGCCAGCCGATCTGCAAGAGCCGAACGGCTATTTCAATCAGCCCAACAGCCAGACCTACACACTTTACGATGCTGACAAACGCATTCAGTTTGACCAGGATGGAGCCATTCACAAGAGCGGGTGGTTCGGCACGCACGAATTCAAAGTTGGCTACCAGCTAAACCGTTCCAGCAACAACATTTACCAGCGCTGGCCGGCGCCGACGCTCCAGGTTTTCCCGCAGAATTACATCCCCAACACGACCAACCCGCAAAAGGACCAATACAATGCCTATGCTCCGGCAGGCAGCACCGGCGCCGCAAACTGCGCCACGGTGACCGCGGCTGTCGCCGCGCAAAACAACGATGAGGGCGCTTGCACCGGACGGTATGGTTACGTAATCGTCTGGGACTACGGCACACAGGGACAAGCCACAAGCTATAACCATGCTTTCTTTGGACAAGATGCGTGGACCATGCCCAAGGGAGTGAGCGTCAACATCGGCCTCCGCGTGGAAAAGGAGAATGTTCCGAGCGAAAACAATGCCGCGGGTCTGCCAACCAATCCCATCAGCTTCGGTTGGGGCTCCAAGATTGCCCCGCGCGTTGGTTTCGCTTGGGATCCGATGCAAAAAGGCAAGATGAAGATATTTGGCAGCTACGGCTCCTTCACTGACATGATGAAGCTGAATGTCGCGATTGGCTCATTTGGCGGCCAGTACTGGCAGAACTGCGCCTATGCGCTCAATGAGGACCTGGCGGATGTGAGTGTTGAATTCGACCAGATCGACCGCTTTTGCTATGCCGATGGAGCCAACTTTGCCGGCGGCACCGCGCCTGCCGGCCTAACCTTCCTCGAGAGTCTGAACAACCGCAGCACGGAAGAAGTTGTGAGCGGGCTCAAGCCGTATCGCCAGCACGAATCGACGCTTGGCATCGACTATGAGATCACCCCCACCCTGGCCTTTGAATCTCGTTGGGAGCGGCGCCGGCTCGATCATGTGATCGAGGATGCGGCGCTCTTCGACTCGGAGGGCAACGAGGACTTCAAGATCCTCAATCCAGGCGAGGGACTAAACGCCTTTAACGCCACCTGTCAGACAGCGGGCGTTGACGCCAACACGGGTGACAGTTATCCCGCATGCCCGCCCAACGTTCTGCCCGAACGCAGCTACGACGGTCTCGAACTGCGGGTCACCAAGAGTATCCGCCAACACTGGTCCGGAATGTTCTCCTATACGTACAGCAGCTTCCGGGGGAACTACTGCGGGCTGACGAGCTGCAATGAGGCCGACGGCGGCGGCGGACGCAATGCGCCAAACAACAGCCGCGCCTTTGACGAGAGCTACTTCCAGTACAACGCCTATGGCAAGGCCTTCAACGGGAAGCTCGCCACCGATCGCCCCAACGCTTTCAAGGGTTACGGCTACTACGACCTCAAAGAGGGCGGCAAGTCCAATACAACCCTCGGACTCTTCCAGGACGCTTACAGCGGCACGCCGCAGAGCAGCTTCGTCGATGTGGGCTACAGCATCGCCGGCGGCGGCAACTTCGGCCAGTTTGCGGTGTATCCGGAGGGCTTGGGAAAATGGGTGGATATTACTCAGAGTCCAACCACAGGCGTGATCTCGGTGGGTAACGCCCGGACTTTCCGCACCCCCTGGTTCACGCAGACCGACCTCAACCTCAAACAGACATTTAAGATCAAAGAGTCCCAGTCGATCAGCTTCGACGCGACCGTCAGCAACGCCCTCAACCAGCATGAAGTGGTGGCTTACTACGGATCTGTCGATACCGCGTATGCACCGCAGTTTATTGCGCCGGGAGGCATACCTTTCTATTTCGGTGGGGAAGCGTACTCGCTCTATGAGCATCCCTATGACTGGAAGGGGCTGCTGAACACGGACGGCATCACCATTAACAGCCAGTACGGTAAGCCGTATGAGTATCAGGTAGCTCGCAATATCCGCCTGCAACTGCACTATACCTTCTAACCTTTGCCGGCTAAAGTACGAAAATGGGGACCCAGTCCATCGGGTCCCCACTTTCATTTTCTGCACTTGATTCAGCGCTGCTGCCTATCAATTCCGCAGGCGTTTGTTCCCGCCTGCCGCTTCGCTCTCGTCACCGCGCCTTCTTCGCGGCTGGCTTCTTCTTCGCGGCGCTCTTCTTCGCGACCGGCTTTGCGTTCGTCGCGGTCTTCTTCGGGACCGGCTTTTTCGCGGTTTTCGCCGGCGTTTTCTTTGCGGCCTTCTTCGGCTTGGGCTTGGGCGCGGCCTGGGCGACTGCCGGCTTGGCCTGGGCGGCGGCCTTCTTGCGCGCGGCGACGGTCCTTTCGGCGAGCGCGGCCTTCAATTCGGCGTCGAATTCGGCCGGGGTGACGGGGCGGGCGGACTTGCGCAGCCTCTCGATGTCATAGAAGGCGCGGCGCTCGGCGAGAAAGACGTGGACCACAAAGTCCACATAGTCGAGAAGAATCCATTCGCCCTTGCGGCGGCCCTCGACAGAGTTGGGCAAAACTCCAAATTCCTTCTTCAGCTTGGCTTCGATTTCGTCGCAGATGGCAACCGACTGGCGGTCGTTCGTGGCCGAAGTCACGAGGAAGAAGTCGGACAGGCCGGCGTCGATGGGGTCGAGTTCGAGGATGCGGGTGTCTTCGCCCTTCTTGTCTAGACAGACCTGGGCAGCGGCCTGTACCAGATTGCGGATTGGGATGCGGGTTTGCTGGCGTGCTTCGGTGGTCGTCATTCGGTGGGAAAGGTCTCCAACCCCAATCGTAGACTGTCAGCCGGAGCGGGGCAAGTCGGGCGCCGGCGCCGGGCTCTATCGGTAGAGGCCGCGGGCGCGAATGTAATCGAGAACGGCGCTGGGCAAGAGCTCGTGCCCGGCAGTCGGAGTCGCAGACGGCGCGCTGACCAGCTCTCGAATCTGCTCCCGAATCTCCGACGCGCTGATCTCCACATTCAAACCCGGCAGAAGGTAAAAGAACGTGCGGTCTCCAGCGCGGTTCAAGAGAACATAGGAGCGCACCTCAACGCCGGAGTCTGGCCGCTCCGTCTCCGCGATGGATTCGATGGTCAGTCCCTCAGGTAGCGCAGCCTGCAGATCGTCCAGCCGCTGGCCGGGGCGCGAGGCAACGATCAATGGCGCTGCAAATGGAATCTCCTCCGCCCGGTGCCACAGGCGCAGCGTGAAAAACGAGTCTGCGCCCATGAGGCAAAAGAGCGCGCTGCCCGGCGGGAGTTCCGCGCGCAGACCGAGCAGCGTCTCCAGGGTGTAGTTGGGAGCGCCTGAGGGCTGGGGCGCATCGGCCAGCGAGATGGCGAAGCCCGGCTCGCCGGTAATGGCCAGCCGGGTCATGGCCAGGCGGTCTTCAAAGCCGGCAGCCGCTCCATGGGGCTTGAGAGGCTGCGCGCCCACCGGAGCGAAGAGCACGGCATCCAACTCCAGCGCCGCCCGGGCCGCGCGCGCCACGGCCAGATGGCCCAGGTGGGGCGGGTCGAAGCTGCCGCCGAAGAAGGCGACTCGACGGCCGCCGCCGTGGGGCTTGGCATCGGTTTCGGGCAAAGGCTCGCGCATGGATTCATGGTATCGTGCGACGGATGCCCGAGCGGCGCGTCCAATGGACAATGCGATATTTGATTGCTGTTCTAGCCCTGGGCGGCGTGGCGGTTTCCGCCCTCGCGCTGCGCGTTCACTACTCCACCGATGTTGAACCCTGCTCGATCAACGAAAAGTGGGACTGCGGCATCGTGAACCACAGCCCGTTTGCCGAGATCGCCCACATTCCCGTGGCGGCCATCGGCATCGCGGGCTACTTGGCGCTGGCCGGGCTGGCCCTGGCGCGGCGGCGGGCGGTCACGCTTTCCGCTGCTCTGATCGGGCTGGCGTTTGCGCTCTATCTCTCGCATATCGAGAGAGATGTGCTCATGGTGTGGTGCTTGTATTGCGTCATCTCGCTGGGAATCGTTGCGCTGCTGACGCTGCTCAGCCTGGGATGGGTCCTGGCGGAGCGGATCGGGCGGAGACGCGCGCCCAGTCCCGCCTGACGAAGCAGGAACCGCTTCCCCGCTCGTCGGCCGACAGTTCTGATCGCGCTCCAGCGCGCCGGCGCAGCCATCCTCTTGGGATAGGGCACGCCGGTCGCCCCCTCACATCGTGCGCACGTAATTCTTCCCCGGCAAGCACCGCACCCGGCCCGCCATCTCCAGTTCGAAGAGCGCCGTAAAAACCTCGGAAGACGTTAACTGCGTCTCCAGCAGCTCCAGAATCTCGTCGATCTGCAGGCTCGCATCCGAGCGCAAAACCTCCAGCACCATGGCCTCCTGAGGACGCAGAACCGGTTCTGGCAAGAGAGCCGCGGTGGCCTCCGACTTCAACTGAGCCGGCGCCTCGGCCTCCAGCTCCAGCCGAACCTGCGACGGAAGCTCCTCCCACACGTCCTCCCATGTGGCCACCAGCTTGGCCCCCTGCTTGATCAGCGTGTTGGGCGTCCACGACCCCTTGCTGGTCACGTTTCCCGGCACCGCAAATAGATCCCGATTCTGTTCCGCCGCGCAGCGCGCCGTCACCCGCGTGCCGGAGTTCTCCGCCGCCTCCACCACCAGCACGGCAACGCATAACCCGCTCAAGATCCGGTTGCGGCGGGGAAAGTTTTGCGGCGCGGGAAACGTTCCCATCGGCATTTCGCTTACAATCGCCCCGCCGGTGGCCAAAATCTCCTCGGCCAGCTTCTTGTTCTCCTTGGGATAAACCACGTCGATGCCCGTGCCCCACACGGCCACCGTCGGCATGCGCGCCGCCAGCGCTCCCCGGTGCGCGCAACTGTCGATGCCCCGCGCCATTCCGCTCACAATCAGCAGCCTCCGCGCGGCCAGGTCCCGCGCCAGCATCTCCGCCACGCCCGATCCGTAGGGGCTGGGATGCCGCGTGCCGACAATGGCAATTGCCGGCCTGCTCAGCAAGCGCGTCTCCCCGCGCACCCACAGCACCGGCGGCGGATCGTAGATCTCCTTAAGCCGCTCCGGATACTCCGGGCAACTGTACGTCACCAGCGTCGCCCCCTGCGCCGCCACCCGCGCCCACTCCTCCTCGGCCGCCTGTCGCGCCTTGCCGTCGAAGATGAACTGCGCCGCCTCGGCCGGAAACCTCAACCCCTCCAGCGCCGTCAGCGGCAGCGTGAATATCTGGCCGGGCGCGTCCAACTGCGCCACTGCATCCAGAATCCGCTTCGGCCCCAGCCCCGGAGACAGCGCCAGCGCCAGCCACGCCAGCCGATCCTCATCCAGAGGGACCGCCGAGGCTCCCACCACGTTGAGAGGCAGAGTCGTCATCGCTTGGGTTCTCGTTTCTGTGGTCAGCGCAGACTGGGATTTCTTGCAGGGAACAGTAAAACAGCTTCGAGGCCAGTTTCGCCCACCTTACCCCCTTGCGAGCGCGAAAGTCAAGCCGCCGTCCGAGAACCCAGCGCAACGACGCAGTCTTGGGATTGGCGACAAACCGACCGGAATCTGACAATGAGGACATCTTCTCGTTTTCAGTGGCTTGCAGCGGACGCGATAGAATCTCAACTGTCGTGAGCAAAGCTACTGCGCCAAGTCTCTCTGCCGCCGAGCACCATCAAGCCGGGATCGATTTCGGCGCGCAGCGCAGGTTCGCCGAAGCTGTGAGGGAATATCTTGAAGCCGCCCGGTTGAACCCCACTTTCTCCGAGACTTTCTACAATCTTGGAGTCGCGTATGGCGAACTCGGCGAGTGGAAAGCAGCAATAAAGGCGTACAAACGAGCCATCCAGTTGGACCCAAGAGACTGGAAGGCCCAGTGCAATCTTGGTGTGGACTACGTCAACTCGCGACAATATGCGAAGGCTATTCGTGCGTTCAGAAGCGCGGCGGAGTTGAACCCGCTCGATATGACTCTGTTCGTTAGCATTGGCTTCAACTGCGGAAGACTGAAGAAGTATTCAGAGGCCATCGAAGCCTATTCCCAGGCATTGAAGCTTAAACCAGACTTCGCCGCTGGCTGGTCTAACATCGGTTTGTATCATCTCCACCTGCATCATTTGAGTGAGGCGATTTTAGCAGCCGAAAGGGCGTTGGCCATCGACCCCGATTATGACGGACCGTATGTCGTCATCGGAATGGCGCGAAGAGAATCTGGCGACCTCGATGGTGCTTTGACGGCCTTCAAGCGAGCTGCAGAGATTAATCCGAATTTCACGGAAGCGCACGGTAACCTCGGCGAAGCATTTCTTCAATGCCAACAGATGGAGGCTGCCCTCCGTCAGCTTCAATGGGCACTCCAACTGCGACCAGAAGAACCATGGCTCTACAGCACTCTTGCTTTAGCACATTGGAAGGACCACAAGGTCATCTCCGCTCTATGCGATTGGTCCAGGGCTGCATACTTCTGCCTGAAGAGAGGGCTTAGCGGCAGGACCTAAGTCCACTGCCGAAAGAATGCCGTTGTACTCAATCCACAGCGGGTATGAATCCACATTCTGGCCGTATCACCGGCAAACCGGAAACTACCCCGCTACCCCGCCCCAAAGCTGCGACTTCCAGCCCGCTAAATCCGCCGCCCGCTATTCATCGCAGAAACGCTCCGGAGTTCTCCGCCCGGCGTTGATAGTCTAAGAGTGCGTGACTTCCATCCCACATTCCCGGCTGCGCGTCGCCGCCATCAACTTCCTGAATCCCGCGCCGCTGATGTGGGACTTCGAGCACCCGCCCCTGGACGCCCCGCTCGCCTTGCGTTACCGGATCGACCGCATGTCGCCCTCCGAATGCGCCGCCCGCCTGGCCTCGGGAGCCGCCGACATCGGCCTCATCCCCATCGCCGCGCTCGCTGCCACGCCCGGCCTGCGCATCCTTCCCGGCTGCGCCATCGCTTCCAAGGGGCGCGTGCGCTCCCTGCGGCTGATCCGCCGCGTCGCCCAGCCGCTTGCCGCCCTGCGCTCTGTGGCCGCCGACACCGCCAGCCGCACAACCCTGGCTTACGCGCGCATCCTCTTCCACAAGTGGGGCAATCCGGCCGTCCCCTTCCTGCCCGCGGCCGCCGATCTCGATGCCATGCTACAGCTA
>JBEKPA010000172.1:0-7951 GCA_049521195.1 Occallatibacter sp. | reverse complement strand
CACGGGCGTATCCGTCACCGGCACGGTCAAAGATATGCGGCCCTATCTCTGGGGGTCGAAGATTTCGGTGGTGCCGATCCGCATCGGCTCAGGAACTCGATTGAAGATTTATGAGTGCATGGCCGCGGGAATCCCGGTCGTCTCCACCACGGTTGGCGCAGAGGGGCTGCGCTATGCAGACGGCGAGGACATTATCATTGCCGACGATCCGCGCGACTTTGCCGACGCCTGCGTTCGCTTGCTCTCCGACGATGCGGCTCGGCGTTCCATTGCGAGCAACGCGGTGGAGCGCATGCAAAACAAACAGTCATGGGAAGCTGTCAGCCGCGACTTCGAGGCAATCCTCGAAAACAACAGGTTGCCGCACAACTGAACTATGCCGGAGTTTTATGGTGATGGCCGGGATCGCCGCGCCAGGTTCCCAACTCGGCTAGCGTCCGGCATCGCGGGATCTGTGCATATTTTTCTTGTCACACGCACGGCCCGCGCAGGCCGTGGCTGCCGGTGAGATTTCTGGCGAACCGGGCGTCACAAGAATAGATGAACTCCTTCGGCCTTCTTTTGAGCAGCGGTTCCATTGCCCAGTCACAGGCGATCTTCGGAGGAAACACTGAGGAGCGAAATCGCCACCGTTTCAGTAGTATCATCTTTCTATACCGATCCGCCAGTTTCCTTCTTTGCCGGGCTTGAGGTTTGTTTCTGCTGCCATGAATAAGTTTAGAGTCGGAATTATCGGCGCTGGATATGTCAGCGCGCACCATCTTCGCGCGCTCAAGTCGCTTTCCTCAGTTCGGGTGGTCGGGATAGCCGACCTCGATCTGGCTCGGGCGATGGCGGCCGCCAATGCATTCCATCTGCCCAGCGCTTACGGAAGCGTCGAGGAGTTACTGGCGTCCGGAGTGGATGTGGTGCATGTGCTTACGCCACCCGCTTCGCATGCGATGCTTGCCATCCAAGCCCTTCAGGGGGGCGTGCATGTGCTGGTCGAAAAACCGATGGCGGAGACGCCGGAGCAGTGCGAGCAGATGATGGCAGCCGCGAGTTCCAGCGGACGCACGCTGGGCGTGGTTCACTCCGCCAGACTGGACCCGATTGTACTGCGCGGCGTGGAAATCGTTCGCGCCGGCGGCATCGGCGAGGTTCTCTCCATCGACTTTCATCGCAGTTCCGATTATCCGGCCTGGCCGGGAGGAGGCAAGCTCCCGCCCCAGTATCGTAAGGGATCCTATCCCTTTCAAGACCTCGGTGTGCATGGCCTCTCCATCGCGGAGGCGTTCTTGGGCCAGGTCAAGTCCGCCGAGATCGATTTCCGCTCTACCGGTCTCGACACCAATCTCATGTTCGATGAATGGACGGCCACGGTTGACTGCGAGCGCGGTCAGGCCCGCCTGTATCTCTCGTGGAACGTGCGCCCCATCCGGAGCCAGGTGATCGTGCACGGCACACGCGGTGTTATGCAGATCGACTGCTTCTTGCAGACCTGCTACGTTACCAGGCTGCTTCCCGGCCCCAAATTTGCCTCTCCCGTGATCTGCACCATGCGTAACGCCGCAGCGAGCCTCTATGAAGTGCCGCGCAATGTGCTGCGCTTCATCACTGGGCGTCTGCCCGGCGCGCCTGGAATTCACAAGAACGTCCATGACTTCTACGCCGCCCTGGATCGAGGCACGACAGTGCCGGTAACCCCGGAAGAGGGCCGCCGCCTCGTCAACGCGATTGCGCCGGCGTGCGCGGAGGCCGACCGGCAGCGCGACGCTATCCGGCAGGCACAGTTGACGCCACGTCCACCCGCTGACGTGCTGGTGACCGGAGCAGCCGGGTTTCTTGGCGGCACGCTGTTGCGCCGATTGGTTCAAGAGGGTGCGAGGGTGCGCGCCGGCGTTCGCCGAATTCCCAAGGATACGCTGCCGGGAGTCGACTATGTTGCAGGCGACCTTGGCGACCCCGAGTACGTGGAGACTCTAGTCGCCGGAGTGGATACGGTCTTCCATGTGGGAGCTGCGATGAAGGGCAGCCCCGCGGACTTCCGGCGCGGCACGGTCGCCGGTACCCGCAATGTGATTGACGCTTGCCTGAAGCACGGCGTGCTTCGCGTCGTCTACGTCAGCTCATTGAGCGTACTCGATCACGCCGTGCGCCACGCTGGCAGAGTCACCGAAACTTGGCCGCTGGAGCCTCGCGCTGAACTGCGCGGCGCTTATACGCAGACCAAGCTTGAGGCCGAGCGAATGGTGTTGACGGCGGCGCATGACAAGGGCTTGCCCGCATTTATTATCCGTCCGGGGGTGATCTTCGGCCCCGGAGTCCAACCCAGCAGCCCAGCCGGCAGTTTTGCGATGTTCGGTCGCTGGATTGTTGTAGGAAACGGTTCTCTGCCGCTGCCGCTCGTCTATGTGGACGACGTAGTGGAGGCACTCCTGCTTGGCTTATCGAGGCCCGGCCTGGAGGGAAAGCTAGTCAATTTGGTCGACCCGGCGGGGGTCTCGCAACGAGAGTTCATCCGCATGGCGCGAGCCGCCAGGCCGGAGATCAAAGTCTCCTACGTTCCCAAGCCCGTGTTGATGATGGCGGCGGTCGGAATCGAGGCGCTCGGACGTTTGCTCAAGCGCAACGTGCCTCTGTCGAGATATCGCATCCGCTCCATTCGCCCGCTCTCCAACTTCGATCAGACTGCCGCACAGGAGCAGTTGGGATGGTCGCCCCTGGTGGGTGTCGCCGAGGGTTTGCGGCGGACCTTCCCTGTCTCGCGGGCTATTCAATCGCCATCGTCGCCGCATTGATCGGGTTTCAAGGATAGTTATGCTCAGAATCGCGGTCATCACTCCGTATTTTCCCAGCTCGGCGGAGCCCTGGCAGGGCCGTTCGGCCTATCAGACGCTGCGCGTGCTGGCCCGCGAGGCCGATGTGCGCGTCTTTTTTCCCAACGCCGCGTATCCATCCTGGCTCAAGCCGCGCAGCCGGAGTTATGGCAAGCTCGACCCCTCGTACAGCCCGCCGGGTGTGAAGGTGAGCTACTATAACTATCCCGCCCTGCCGCTGGTTTCCCGGCCGATGAACGGCTGGACGGCGGCCCGCGTGCTGCTGCCTCACGTGCGCGGTTATGCGCCCGATCTCATCTTCGGTTGCTTCCTTTATCCCGACGCGTTTGCCGCTCTCAAGATCGGAAGGGCTCTCTCCGTTCCGGTCGTTGCCATGGGCATTGGGTCGGACATCAACAGGATCGGCGATCCCATCTCGGCCTGGCACACGCGCACGGTTCTGCGCGATGCCGATTTCGTGGTCACGGTCAGCGGCGACTTGCGCGCGAAAGCCGTAGCCATGGGCGCCTCGCCGGAGAAGGCCCGCGCCATTCTCAACGGCTGCGATCTCTCCGTCTTCCACGTCAACGACCGCCTGGAGGCGAGGCAGAGGTTGAATATCGATCCGGCGGCGGAGACCGTGGTTTACGTTGGGCGGATGGACGTGCGGAAAGGCCTTCGCGAACTGGTGGATGCGGCGGCCTGGCTGCATCCCCAGCGGCCCGGCCTGCATGTTTACCTGGTCGGCGAGGGACCCGACAAGCCTGCAATCGAGAGCGCCATTCAGGCTCGCAACGCCACTGGCTACATCCGTGCGCTTCAGGGCTGCGCCGCGGACGATGTTGCCATCTGGATGGCGGCATCGGACCTGGTCACCTTGCCAAGTTACATGGAAGGCTGCCCCAATGTGGTTATTGAGGCGCTTGCTTGCGGGCGTCCTGTTGTAGCTACAAATGTAGGCGGCATCCCGGAGATCATGAACGGCGAGTGCGGACGGCTCGTACCCCCTCGCGATCCCGCCGCGCTGGCTCACGCTCTGGCATCGGTCCTTGACAGGACCTGGGACGCCGCGGCCATCTCCGCGCAAGGGAGCCGAAGCTGGAGCGCCGTAGCGGCTGAACTACTCGAAGTCTTCACGTCGCTCACCTCCCGCCGTTAGGCGGCCGCGCATGCTCGTTAATCAGCCGCTCCGCCGTCAGAAATCCCTGTCGCGCGAGGCATTTCGTTGCTTGAGAAGTTTCTTGTCTCTGCCGCGCTACCGGTCGGTGCAGGAATAGCAAGGATCGATGGATGCCTGGATCAGCGGCGTGTCCGCCAGCCGCGCTCCCATCACCATCCAGCGGATAGCAGGCATGTTGGCGAAGGTGGGCGTGCGCACGTGCACGCGGCTGGGGTTCCGGGCGCTCTCTTTCCAGGAGACGCTGTACATGACCTCGCCGCGCGGCGCCTCCACGCGGCTGGTGGCCGTTCCGGTGCTGAAGACGATCTTGGCGTCGCCCGTGCTCAACTCGCCGGGCGGCATCTTGGTGAGCGCCTGGCGAAGAATCTTGCAGCTCTCCATAATCTCCAGCGCGCGCACCAGCAGGCGGGCGCGTACGTCGCCATCCTGCTGCACGGGCACGTCGAACTCCATCTCGGAGTAAGCCGCATAGGGCGCGGCGCGGCGCAGGTCCTGGGGCAGCCCCGAGGCGCGCGCCGTGGGCCCCACAACACCGCAGGACATGGCCTTCTCGCGGGTGAGGACGCCGATGCCGGCGCAGCGCGAAGTGGCCGTGGTGCTGGTGGTGAAGATGGGAATGACGGTGCGCACCATCTCGCGTTCCAGCGCCTCGATCATGGCCAGGATGGCCGGCGGATCTTCGACGTCGCGATTGACTCCGCCGATGCGGTTCATCGAGTAGTTCACTCGGTTGCCGGAGATTGCCTGAAGAATGTCCATCACCTTCTCGCGCAGCTCGAAGCAGGTCATGAACATGGTCTTGAAGCCCATGAGCTTGGCCGCGATGCCCGCCCACAGCACGTGCGAGTGCAGCCGCTCCAGTTCCGCGATTACGACGCGAATGTACTGGGCGCGCGGCGGCGGAGTCAGGCCGGTCAGCTTTTCCATGGCCTGGCAGAGAGTCAGCGTGTGAATGTTCGAGCAGATTCCGCACACGCGCTCCATCAGCGCGATCACCTGAATATAGTTGCGTGTCTCGGCCAGATGCTCGATGCCGCGAAAGTTGAATCCGATATGCAGCTTGGCGTCGCAAACCGTCTCGCCTTCGCAGATCAGGTCCAGCTTGTAGGGTTCTTCCAGCGCCGGATGGTAAGGCCCCATGGGAATCTTGTAACTCATTTTTTCTCCTCGCGCAGGTTCACGCCCAGCTTGTCTCCCTGGCGCAGAAGAAGCGGTTCGTACTCGCGTCCCAGAAAGTCCACGGCGAAGCCTTCATGAATCTCGCGCTCGATCCAGTCCACGGCCTCGCACAGGTCGTAGATGCTCTCGATGGAGTTACCGGCAAGCTGAAAGGGAAAGCCGAGCAACTGGCCATCCAGGTCCCAGTGATACTCCATGCGAATGCCTTGCTCGCCGGGTAACTGCGTGGCGGTGATAGTAACAAAGCGCGCTTGCGCCTCGTTCATCCCTTTGGCGAGATCGCGCACATTCAACGCGCCGGGGTTCAGCCAGCGCACGCCGCCCATCTCGACCCAGGGGTCGGCGATGCCCAGCTTCGCCGGCAAGGATTCAAGCAGGTTCTTTTCCGGTTTGGTCTCAACCGCGTTCATTGCGCGCCTCCAGTGGCAGGGTTCGCCTCCGGGCTGGCGGGGCCCGGCGGAGCTGCCGGCGCCGGCTTGGGAGCCGGCTTGCGGGCAACTGTGTAGGCCTTCTTCAACGCGCCGATGGTCACATACACGGGCGGGCATTCAGCTTCCTGGCTCAGCGCATGGGTCTTGCAGCCCTCCACGCAGCGCCCGCAGAAGGTGCATTGGCCGGGGTCGTAGCTCCACGTGAATGTGCCTTTGCCGCTCTTGAAATCGATGGCGCGCGCGGTGCAGCGAAACTTGCAGATTGCGCATCCGCTGCAGAGCGCGGGATCGAAGCGCACCAGGCCCCGGTAACCCTTGCTTACCTTCGGGCGCGCGGGAAAGAGCATCGTCCGCGAGCCGCCGCGCAAGTTATTCCACAGCATGGTGAGAATGTTCATGACAGAAGCCTCATGAAGAGCGCGGACGAAACGGCCAGGACCGCGAAGATAAGCGAGCATTGCCAGTAAAAACGCACCGTGGTATCGATCGCCAGTCGCGCCGTGGCGGCCGCGACCACCGACAACAGCAGCACGACCGCGAAAGAAAGCGCGACGAAGAGCAGAATGGCGAGCCAAACGAACGTGACGTGAGGAGCGGCCAGGGTGGCCACCAACCCGGTTGCCGCAACCCACTCCAGCCCATGCGACAGCTCCCACATGGCCAGTTCGGGACCGGCGTATTCGGTCATCGGCCCGGAGTAGATCTCCTGCTCAGCGTTGGGCAGCGAAAAGGGATTCAGATGCAGCTTGGCAGGCAGGCACACCAGGATCGCCAGCACTCCAAGCCAGCGCAGCGGCGAGGCGGGAAGCTGCGCCAGAGCCTCCAGCCGGAAGGTATGCTGCGAGGCGGCGATGGAGACGATGGCCAGAAGAAAGACCACGTTATAGGCGACGCTGAGGACGGCTTCGCGCGCCGAGCCGATCTCGCCGAAGATGGACCGCGAGCTGAAGCCCGCGGCGATGATGCACATCGAGGGCAGTTCCAGCAGCGCCAGCAGCAGGATCAGGTCGCCCTCGAATCCGCCCGAGGAGGGCAGCACGGGCAGCAGGCCAACCGCGCCCGCCGCGGCCGACACCGCAATCAGCGGCCACATCCTCATCAGCAGCCCGGCCACCCCGCTGCGAGGCGGCGTATCCTTGCCCAGCAGCTTGACGAAGTCGTAGACCGGCTGCATGAAAGGAGGACCAATGCGCCCCTGCATCAGGGCGACGGCCTTGCGTTCCACCCACAGGAAGAACCACGCCACGGGCACGGCGAAGAGAAGCCCGGGAAAGATGAGGAAGCGCGCCAGTGCGGTGGTCAGGTTCATGGCTGCGCCTCTCTGGCCGCGGGAACGGGTGCGGATGCGACGGTCGCCGGCGCGGTTGCCGCCGCGCATGCGCAAGCGTCTCCGCATCCCGGACCGACTAAAGGCATCGCGACAGGCTCGACGGGTAACTTCAAAGCCGCTCTGTTCGCCAGGATCTCCGCCGCCTTGGCCACGCCCAGGATAATGGCGTCGGGACGCGGCGGGCAGCCGGGCACAAACACATCCACCGGGATATGCTTGTTGAGCGGTCCATCCACGGTTCGGCTATCGATGAAAACATTGGTCGTCGCCGGGCAGGAGCCGATGGCCACCACGGCCTTCGGTCCGCACACCTGCCCGTAGACGGTCTTTATGGCTTGAACGCTGTTATGGGTCACCGGGCCGGTGATGCACAGGATATCGGCGTGCCGCGGGCTGCCTTCCAGGCGCACTCCCAACTGCTCGGCGTCGTAGCGAGGGGTGAGGCTGGCGATCAGTTCGATGTCGCAGCCGTTGCAACTGCCCGCGTTCATGTGGAAGAGCCAGGGGCTGCGGCGCCGGCAGTAGCACATCAGTCGATTCCAGAGGTTCATGGCCTTCCCCCCATCAGCATTCCGATCATGCCGGGCCAAAGACCAGCAACCAGCAGCAATCCGGCGAGCGCGACAATAACGGCCTGCAACACAACCGGCTCACTGATTGGATGCGCGGACGGTTGCGGCAGACTCGACAGCGGCGGATCTGGAGCGGGCGCAGGTCCCCACCAAACGCTCGTCAACGCCAACGTATACGCAATCAGCGCCATCACGGAGGAAAGAACGAAGACCGTCAGAAGAAGAGGATTGATCTGCAACGCGGTTTCATACAGCCGCCAGCGGCCGATGAATCCCATCGTCGGCGGAATGCCCAGCATGGCCAGCATCCCGAAGAGGAAACCGAAGGCGCTGACTGGGTAGCGTGTAGCCAGTCCGGTTGCCTCGTTGTTCAGTGCGCCGTCTGCCTCGGGGCCGCTTAGGCAAATGAACAGCAGCGCCTTGGCCAGGGAATGGGTTGCGGCAGCGATGATCGCGCCCCT
>JBEKPA010000171.1:0-7986 GCA_049521195.1 Occallatibacter sp. | reverse complement strand
CTGTTCATCGATCGACCCATCGGCCCGAAAGGGCGTAACGATAGCTGTGCCGCAACCTGTAGTTTCCATAACAAAGAAGTTTATAACGAAAGGGGCCGCGCGCGGGACTCCCCGCTGAAACTCCGCGTGGCGGAAGACATTGGCCTCCCGCTCGCTAGCGCACGGTGGGGCGGTTGCGGGCGGCGTCGCGCTTCTGTGCCCGCCATTTGAGGGCCAGCCAGGCCACATAGCCCAGTTGGATGGCCCAGGTGATGGCGTAGGCGGCAACGGTGAACTGGTGATCGAGAATCGCTCTTTGATCCATGGTCTTGTCCTTGTGAAGCAAATCCGTGCCGCGGAATCAGGCGTCGAGAGCGTCCTGAGCTTCCTGGGCGGCGAGTTTCTGGTGTTGGCGCTCGACGTGGTAGCGGAGGGCGAGGATCAGCAGGCCCCAGGCCAGCCAGGCGACGACGTTCCAGCCAAAGGCGGCTAGCATGGCCGGATCCTTGATGCCGGATTCAGGGCCGCCGCCGAAGACCGGGGCGGGATGCTGGGTGCGCCACCAGCGGTTGGACATGTAAACGATGGGCACGTCGAGCGCGCCGAAGATGCCCAGGACGGCGGCCAGGGTTTGCACCTGCGGCCCGGCGGCAAAGCGGCGCAGCAGCAGGTAGCTGACGTAGATGAGCCAGAGAACCAGCGTCGTGGTAAGGCGGGCGTCCCAGGTCCACCAGATGCCCCAGGCGCGGCGGCCCCAGATGGGCCCGGTAATGAGCACGACGGTGCAGAAGACCACGCCAACTTCGGCGCCGGCCAGCGCCCAGGCGTCGGCGGCCTGCGCCCATTCCGCGCGGCCGCGGCGGAAGGCGAGGAAGGCGACGGAGCCGGCCAGCGAGATGGCGAAGAAGAGGAAGGCGACCATGGCCGAGGGCACGTGGTAGTAAAAGATGCGCTGCACCTCGTGCATGGTCTGTTCTTCAGGCGCAACGTACATGGCCTGGTAGAAAGCCCAGCCGAGCAGGGCGACGGTAATGGCGGCGTAGATACCGATGGCGAGCTTCTTCATGGGGAATCCTGGTGCGACGCTCTCAGTTTACGACGGTGGAGGCGGGGCGGGTCATCCGGCGGATCGGGTGAATTGTTTCTTCTCGTCATTCCCTCTTATAGAACCTGCCCTCAGCGCAGTGGATAAGCGCCGGGCGTCTCTGCCTGCGCTTCGCTCCATCCCAGAAGCGAGCGAACCTCGGAAGGAAGGAAGTTCCTGGCGGGCGCATTCGGCAACGCGCGCTGCAGCTCGAAATGGCCCAGGTCGGGCCCTTTCAGGACCGAGCGGGGAGAATGATCGATCTGCACGCCGTTCTTTTCAAACGCCGGCTGCAGCTTGCGGAAGTCATCGAGCGAGGCAAGCCGCGAGGTGCAGTTCTCCCCCTCCGACGGGGCATAGACAATCAGTGGCGGCGGCGCGCCGGAGCCGGTGGCCGATGCGGCGCGGATATAGACGTTGCCGTCGACCTCCGTTGCCTGCGCATTTTTGAGCTTGCCGCAGAGCGAGGACGGCCTCTGCAAAAACTCCAGCAGCGGATCATGTAACGAATCAGTAGACGCTATCAGGTTATGCAGAAAGATATGGCCTTCGCGCTGGTCCAGGCCCGGCCCGGTGGTGGCATGCCAGTCGAAGGTGTCACCCGCGGCTACACGGTCATTCCGCTCGAAGGATACGCGCGCATTGAAGAAAGTGTTGTTATAGGCATGCACATCCGCAGAGTTCAGCGTGCGAAGTCCGTGATGGGAATTCACCACCACGTTGCCGGCGATGGTGGCCCCGCGCGAGATCTCGATGAAGATACCGTCGATAGCGTCTTCAACCCAGTTGTCCACGATCACCGCGTCGCGGTTGCCTACGTCATACCAGACTCCGTTGGAGTAGGGCTGCTCCTGAATCAGGTTGTCGCGGAAGGTGACGCGATGCGTCTGGTTGAAGATCTTCACCGCCGAGGGAAAGTAGCCAGTCAGTTGCTTGATGTTGTTCCGGCGGATGATGTTCCTCTCCAGCAGCACGTCCGACGAACCGATGATGTAGATGCCTTCCGTGCCGGTATCGCTGACCAGCGAGTTGCGGATGATCAATCCGTCGCCGCGGAAATAGCCGGCCACGCGGGAGCAGTAAGTGATGGTGACATTCTCGATCAGCGTATTCCGGACCTCTTTGCCATAAGTCGCCGGATCGGAGATGCCTACGGGCTCGTTGGTAGGCTCCTCGGCCGAGGTGAAATGCTTCTTGCCCTCGATCTCCAGCGCGCGATAGGCATACTGCGTGAAAGTAATGCCGCGAATTACCGGTCCTTTTCCGTCCGAGACCTTGCCGTGCGCGGGCGCGCTGGTCCTGACCAGCGCACTGTCGTAAGCGGTGATCTCCACCTGCCGGTGCGTGGGGTCCGCGCCGATGTACACGTATCCATTCTTGTAATCGATGCAGTAGGAATGCGGATCGAGATCTCCCTCCCAACCCTTGGATAGGAGAAGCTCGCCATCCACGAAGACCATGTCGTTGTTGAAGCGGTGCAGGGGCGTCTTCATTCCCTCACGGCTGCGATTCCACCAGGGCAGAGGCTCCGCCGGGAAGAGATGAGACCACGGCGTCCGCCAGACGTTGTTGGGCAAAGCCTCCCACTCCGTAGCGATCCAGGTGCCCTTGAGGACGGGATGCTCATCTTCGTAGGGCTGTATCGTGATGCCCTGATTCAGCACCAGGCCGCCGGTTCTGTAGATGCCGCCGCGCAGAACGATGGCGTCGCCGGTCACCACGCGCTCCATGGCCGCCTCGATGGTGGTGGGCTGGGCAAGTTCGACGCCGGCCGCATCGCTCTTGCCGTCCGGCGCGACGAAGTACACCTTCCCGGCGTTGGGCCCGGCATTGGGAAGCTCATAGCGCTGATCGATCGGACCGTAAGGCCCTCCGGAAGGCTGTGCGTACCCCAACCCGGCAACGAAGAAGAACAAGAGAAAGCGGAAACGGCGAAGAGTTTGCATGGAATGTCCTTGGCGGAACCCTTGGCGTGTGGCCCACATCTCAAGCTAACACCACAGATGGGCGGCGCGTTCAGCTTGCCAGAGACTCCGCGACCGCCTCGGGATGGCGGGCAATCACGGTGAGATAGGCCCGCGCGGCGCGGTCTGGACGGCGGCGGCCTTGCTCCCAGTCCTGCAAGGCGCGCGGATCGAGCGCAAAGCGGCGCGCAAACTCAGTCCGGCTGAGCCCGGTGGCCGCGCGCACGGCCCGCACGTCCACATCCAGCGGGAGCGGGAAGTCATGCACCGCCGCCGGTTCCGCTTCGCCCTGGGCGATTGCGGCTGCCTCGCGCATCGCCTCGACTAACTCGCCTGCTACATTCTTGCGCTTCATTGCCTGATCCTCCGCACCTTTGCCGCCGCCTTGGCGCGCCTCTGGGCAAAGTGCGCTTCAACCTGCTCGTGGGGAACGGCGGGACGCGGATCATCCAGGGCTTCGCGTACCTTGGCGCGAAACCAGGCGTCGTGTTCGGCGGTGTTTTGGGCCAGCGCGAAGGGGAGAGCGCCCTCGTTGGCGGTTCGCGTCAGAAGAATGCGCACGGCGTCCGATACCGTCATCCCCAATTCGCCGAGAACGGCTGCTGCGCGATCCTTCACAGCAGGATCGATTCGCGTTTGCACCAATGCGTTAGCAGGCATGACGAAGGCTCCTCAGGGCCATTGTAATTCATTTGAACGACATTTTCACTAGCGGCGAGCGCATAGGGGCGCACGGCTACGCGGGTAGAGTGAAAGAGATATCAGCCGTGCCCCTCGGCGGGCAGAAAGCGAAGCCAGCCTTTCGGGGCTGGCTTCAGTGTTTGTGGCTTACGTCTTCTCGTGGTCCGGGGTTCGTGGTCTCCCAGGTCCGAAAATCCGGACCTGGGGCACCCGGCCTTAGGGCTAGTTGAGAAGGCTGCCCTCAGTTTTCGCCTTTCCTCTGAGGCCATAGGAGAAATCGAAATCGCCCGTCCTTGACGTACTCGATTCTGAAATCACGATATCCCCGTGATGGCATAGGCGGACTTCAAGTGACGTCCCCTGCAGGCGCCTAGCGATTTCGACGGCCTCATTCACCAAATCACGGCTGCGCGGCATCGTCGGCTTGGCGGTGTAAATCTCGAAAACTCTTCTCGTATCTATTGTAATTTCAGCTTGCCACTTCTCGCAGAGCCTACTAGAAGCATCTAGGTCAACACTTCTCCAATG
This sequence comes from Occallatibacter sp., assembly GCA_049521195.1. Lineage (GTDB taxonomy): Bacteria > Acidobacteriota > Terriglobia > Terriglobales > Acidobacteriaceae > Telmatobacter. The sequence continues at coordinate 3,750 of JBEKPA010000171.1, read as the reverse complement.
CTTGAGGGCCTCCGAGAGGACTGTTGCAGGCCTTCGAGTTGCTTCCTCGGCGCGTTCGCCTTTCTTGGCAGACACCAACGCATACGTTTCCGCATTCGCGGAAGTCTTAGCGACTGAGTGCGCCTTCAATTGAGACACCATGCTAGCCGGTTTTCTTTCACCTGTGGTAACGGGGGCGCGCTCTATGAATATTGTCAACACCAATCCAGTTGCCAAAGCGGTCCAAAGCAGTGCGTGCGCTAGCCATGGCAAGGCAGCGACTGGATTGGAGCCGACGATCAGAGAGGCTCCCCCAATGACGATCATCACCGCCCAAATCGCATCAAATTTCGACTTGCTAATTCTCAGAACCACCTTATTCTGCATTTTCGCCCCCACCATTCTTTGTCTTAGACGAATTCGGGATTGTAAGAAGTCCTGTCCATCCCAACCCGGCGGCCACGGCCTGCCGCGGTGTCTCTGGGCCGCCCAATAAGACGCCGAAGACCGAGCCGAGAATCACAAAAAATAGAAACTCCAGTTGCGTGTTCCGATCGTTGTCCAGGTGAAGTGTCTTGATAAGACCTGTTGGGACGTAGACCCGCAATCCGTCGTGCCCCCACTTTGAGGCCAGTGCAAGCACTCCAAGGGCCGCGTATCCGAGCAGATCCCAGCGCATCAGTCACCCTTCGCGGGCCGTTCGTTCGCCCACTTTTCAGCTTGGTCGAGGCGCGATGCCAGTTGCTTGAGCTCGTCCGCGAGCCGTACGACGTCGGATCGGTTCATCTGAAAAAACAACCTCGCTGAATCCAGGTCAGTTCGAAGGTGCACGAGGAGAACGGGGACTACGGCATCAATTTGATCCTTCTTGAAACCCAATCTCAGATCGACTGACGCCTCGAAGCCTCTGAAAGCAGGCAGGGTTTCATCTGTTAGGTTTCGCAGATCAATGGCCTTCTTGATGTCAGCTCGTCTGAGGCCGATAATCCGCACGTAGTTCGCTACGTTTGCGGCTGCTGAATTCTCTACTAGACCTACTTTGACCAGCTTGTCCGTGATGTCATCGGCGGACTCCTTCCGAGACGATATCAGCGCGACAGTGAGGCTTGTCGCAGAGACCGCGTAGTCAACTTCGTCAGCGTCGATGCCGAGTTCGACCGCCAGCTGGTCGGTGTCCAATTCAAGAATCGAGTCTATGTGCTCTACGGCTTCTCGAGCCAGCAATTCGACCTGACGGTGGTCAAACGCTGCGATTCTGCTGAAGCCCTCGCGCATGTGCGTTTTAGCGTTCCCGCTAATCTCTGCGAGTGCCTGTTCCAGCGGATAAGACGGAAGGGAAGGAAATCTGAAAGATCCCATATTGCCTCTGAGTGCTGAGAGGAACAGCATAAACCAGCGGCCAGGCGTTGTCCAGAGCCTCCTGGCGTCCCTTAGGAGCCCTGGCGGGAACCCGATCCCGTTCCCGATTTTTGTCGAGAACGGGATCGGACTCGCTAGACCTTGGCCAGGACGCCGCCGACCAGGCGTTCTTTCAGGATTTCGTGGGCGTGGGAGAGGAACTCGTCCAGCGGAATCTTGCCCGCGTCGACTTCGGCGAGGAGGTCGCGCTGGGCGGCGTATTCCTTGTTCAGAATGCCGGCCTTGGATTGCAGCATCCGCCACGCCTTGCGGCGCTCCACGCAGAACATGACCAACTGGCGGCTGATGGCGTAGCAGGCCGTCTTGCCGGATTCGTCGCTGACGGTGATGTAGACGCCGAAGTCGGGGATGAAGGCGCGGTGGGCGGGGTCGAGATAGCGGCGGTAGACCACGTCCTGCTGGGTGATGCGGACCAGCATGTTATCGAGCGGAATGAGCTTGGCCGCGGCCTCCGGCTTGATCTTCTTAAGATGATTCCGGAAGCGGGCTTCGGTGGTGCACCAGTGGGCGACGGTGTAGCGCTGCGTCTCGCCGGTGGTCTTGGATTTGGTCTCGTACCAATCGAGATCGATGGAGGGATTGCCCTTGATGTCCAGCGCCTCCTGATAGGTCTCGCCGAGGCGGGGATTGAAGACGAACTCCGGCGCGCCGCGGCTGTCGCGCACGCGCTGGGCTTGGAAGAGCGCCATATCGTCGGGCACGCCGTGCTCCGGCTGGCAGGTGGTGAAGGCCTGGATGAACAGGGTGCCGCGATACTCCAGGCCGTCGAGAATGGCGCGGTAGAGCTTGGGCGCGTTGGCCATGGAGACCTGAGCGACGAAGGGCGATCCGTGACCGGCGAGGAAGGTTTCAGCGACGGTTTTCTTCTCCGTGTTCTTGCCCTGAGTGGCCGCGCCGAAGGTGTTCATGTCGCCGCCGCCGAGCATGGGCGTGGAGTCGCTGTTCTGGCCGCCGGTGTTGGAGTAGACCTGGGTGTCGAGCATCAGGACCTTGACGTTGGGGCGGTTCTGCAAAACGACCTTGGAGGTGTTCTGGTAACCGATGTCGCCGATGCCGCCGTCGCCGCCTACGACCCAGACCTTGGGCAGCTCGACGATCTCCTGGTCGGTCATGAGAGCGTCATTGAAGTGGGAGAGGTTGTAGTACTCCTCGTCGTCGATGACGTCCGCACTGCCGCAGGAGGATGAAGATCCGTCGGCTGAGGCGCTGGCGTCGCGGGTGAGGAGGATGTCGGCGAGGCGCTCGGGAATGACGGAGCGGCGGGCGTGGTCGACGATGAAGCTCTCGCCCATGAGCCAGCCGACGGTGACGCCGTCCTGGAAGAGCGAGTTCATCCACGGGTAGGGGTGGGGGTTGTTGGGCGCGGTGGAACCGTAGACGGTGTTGCAGCCGGTGTGGGCGGCCATGGCCATGACGGACATGCCGTTGGCGAGGCGGCCGTCGACGGCCTGGAGATTTTTGTGGTTGAAGGCTTCAGTGAGTAGCACGGCGGCGAGGGCCTCAACCAATTGCGCGTCGGTGAGGAGGCCGTTGGCCGCTTCATAGGCGGCGATGCGGGCTTGCGTATCGGGGATGTCTTCGCCGCCGAGGCCGAGGACGAGATGCGCGATGGCCTGACGCAGCAGCGCGTATTCAGTGGGGCTGGCGGCCTGGAGTTTGGCAAGGCGCGCAGCGCCGTTGGATTCAAGGTCAGAGGCCTTGGAAACGAACCGGTCGCTCTTGGCGTGGTAGACGGGGCGCATGTAGGCCTCGGTTACCGCGGCGATGGAGCGGAGGACGGACTTTTCTCCGCAGCCTGCGCAGGCGCCATCGCCAGCTACGAGTGCGTCGTAGTTGGTGCGGACCATCAACATATTTCTCAAGGTTGCGGTCTTCGAGTCAGACGGGTTGGCGGCGTTGAAGAGGCCGAGATACTTTTGCGAGGTGTCAGGGAGCAGGTCGAGGAAGTGGGTGCCGCTTTCGTGCTCGGCGTTGACTTCCTCGGTCTCCGCAACCATGCGGAGGGCGTTGTGATCACCGCAGGCCGTGACGCAGGCGGCGCAGCCCTTGCATAGGTCGCTTACAAAAATGGAAAAGATGCCGCCGGAGCCGGGAGATTTGCGCTCGGGTGAGGAGAAGATGGCATTCACCTTCTGGTAGGCCATGGGGACTTTGGCGATGACGTCAAAAAACTGGTTCTTCGCGGACATCGAAAGTTCTTCTACTGCCGTGACAACGTCGTGCAGGATGGTGGGCAGCGGCGTTCCGGTCTTCATTTCGGCGACCATGCGCTCGCGGGTGCGCTTTTCGATCTCCGGCAGGGCGCGCATGAGCTTGGTGCGGTCTTCCGGGTCAGAGATGTAGTAGGAGACG
>JBEKPA010000170.1:0-7992 GCA_049521195.1 Occallatibacter sp. | reverse complement strand
AGAATGCATGAGATTCCGTTGGATAATCTATGTTCTTGCATTGTTAACCATCGTTTTCGCGGCCAGCGCGGGGGCGCAAACAGGCGCCGGCTCACCCCCGCAGCTCACCCCCGAGCAGATCGCCAAAATACCGGTTAGGGCGCTGCCGGTTAAGGACTTCAAACTGCTCAGCCCCAACACCGGATGGGTCTCGACGGGGGATCGGTTGCTCTCGACCGCAGACAACGGCGCGCACTGGAAAGACATTTCGCCGCCCAACCCGAACACCGATCATTATGCCTCCGTCTTCTTTCTAGATGCGAACACCGGTTGGGTGCTGTTTTCGCATCGGGTCCAAGACAATGAGCGTCCTGAGCCCGTCAGCGACGAGCCGTCGAGCGACTGGGGCTTTGCCTTCTCCTTCACAGCCGACGGCGGAGCGACCTGGACAGCCGCGAACCTTCCGCCATGGCACGGAGGCCGCGGATTATCCGACCAGGGCGTTGTTGCCTTCGCCGATCGACTTCATGGCTGGATGAGCTTGGGCGTCGATGGCAACACCATGACGGCCGGCAGCGCTCTGCTGCTCACCTCCGATGGAGGCCGTTCATGGCATGACACGCCTGATGCTAAAGAAGGCCCGGAAGGGAGAATCGAAGGGATTCTTGCCCTCACAGACAAGGATATTTGGATTCTTGCCAAATCGGAGGGAGGTTCCGCGCTGTGGGCTACACATGACGGGGGGAACAGCTACCAGGGGATTTCCCTATCAGCACCCAAGGAGGTTGCGCCTGCCGACTATCCAACCTACAGCCTGCCGGTATTCGCGGACAGCCTCAACGGCTTTGTGGCCGTCACGTACTCAGTAGGGAACGGCGACAAATCGGCTGCGGTGCTTTTTTCCACTTTGGATGGCGGACGCACATGGAATCCGGACCGGATACTATCTAATCTCGTCCAAGACGAGACGGTGTCGACCACCGTCGCCGGCTCCAATTGGATACTTCCCTTTGCGCCTCAAGGGTCCGAGCCGACGCTAGTGAAGCTGTCTCCCGGCGGCAAAACAACGGCGGCAACCCATAGAAGCAGCGGCGATTTCAACCGGTGCGGTCTCAGCTTTCCCGCCGCAACGAAGGGATGGATGAATTGCTCTGGAGAACTTTCCTCCACCAATGACGGAGGAACATCTTGGACAGCGATTACGCCGCGCGTCCGCAACGGCGCAATCACGCAGGATCCAGTGACTCCAAACCAAACCTTGCCCATGAAGACGAATACGATACGATTGCCTGGCATGGCGAAAGCCAAAAGCAACTCGGCAGTCCCGGCGGATGCTCCATTGCAAATCCCTTATGAAAGCGGTATCGACCAGCACCTCGGATTCGATAGAACGGATGTTCTCTCGATCAGTGATATGCAAATATGGTGGAACTCCAGCCCCTACTATGACGTGGGAATTTATGCGCCCGGATCACCTAATAGGCACAATGATAAGAACCTGATTGGGGAAAAAGGACAGGCCTGGGTTGATGCTGTCATTGGACAAGGCTGGGGCGTCATCCCCATCTGGTTCGGGCTGCAAGCCCCTTGCGCCTGCAATAATCCACCCACGGGCCCGCACGCAAGAGACACTTACCCAAACTGCCGCTTATTCTCCGGTAGGTACAGTTTCAGGCCCGACGAGGCATACGACCAGGGAAAGGCGCAGGCCAGCAACGCAATCAAGTCTGTCGAGGAACTGGGCTTGGACGGCAGCGTTATCTATGTGGACAGTGAGCAATACACCTCAACCAAAGCCTGCGGAGCGGCGGCCCGAGGATACCTGAGCGGCTTTATCGATGAGATACACAAATCGGGCGGGGTAGCCGGCACATATGGAGGTTTGTATGACATCAGTGATCATTCCGCCGCGGATGATGCATGGGTCGCCAGGGCCGACAACCGCGTCACCGTGTGGAACCTCGGCCACGGTCTGGCCGCCGGGGCCAATTTGCCTGACACATGCGGGACCGGCGGCTGCTGGGACAACAAAAAGAGAATCCATCAGTATAGGGTGGATGCCTACGAAACGTGGGGAGGCGAAGGGCCGTTTCAAATCGACGACGACCTCGTGGACGCCACCATTGTTCCCGGCAGCGGCTTCAAGGAGATGATACCCACAAGCTATACTTTGGTAGACAATCTGCCCGGCCTATACACCGTCCTCAACGGAATCAACAATGGGATCAACAACTCCGGGCTTCACAGCGGAGAGGCTGTTGGCTACTATACCCCCGGGCCAGGCGAGGTAGCAGGATTCACCTATCTTGGCGGGAAAACGAATGCGACGCTGGGCGCCGATACGCTTGGGTACGGAATCAACAACCTCGGTCAAATTGTCGGCGGCTACAGCGCCGGGTCTGGCCTTTATACCGCCAGCGCCTCGGCATCTCCCCAGGCCCTGAATTACCCCGGAGCGGCGTACACGGGCCTGTATGGCATCAATGATGCGGGCTGGATTGTCGGAGATTATTCGGATGACGGCATCAACTATTACTGCTTTCTCATCAAGCCTGCGGCGGATGGCACTTACTCCGATCCCATCCCCATCAATGCTCCGGGCGGAACAAATACAACGTGCGCTGGCATCAATGGGCTAGGCCAGATCGCAGGGGGAAGCGACGGAGGTGGGTACGTGGATGACGCTGAAGGTGGCGACCCAAACGCGCCGGCCAACTTTTCGCCGAGCCCAGGTCAAGGTACAGGCGAAACCCCCATGGGTATCAACAACAACGGGGTGATGATCGGAGACGCGTTTATCATGAATGGTCCCGAATTCGTCGGTTTGCAGCCATACGAAAATGGTTTTTTTGGTTACAGTTTTGGTCTCAACGATGATGTTCAAATCGTCGGGTTTGTGGATGATGAACCAGGCGATCCTACTGCGGGGTATGTTAGCATTATCCTGAACGTCTTCCCCGCCCAGCCCTGATCTGAAAAGCTCGTGCGGCTGAGGCATCGGGCTGCAACGGTGTCGAGATGCGGCGTTTTGCTCCGCATCTCGATCTTGCTACGCGGCCTCAGAGTAACGAAAAAACTACCCAAGAATCGCCGCCCTACGCGGCTTCTTCCTTAACCTCTTCCTTCTTGGCCTCTTCCAACTGCTTTTCCAGCTCGGCCCTCTTCTTGGCCTTGATGTCGTCCCGCTTCTGGCGCTTGGCGTCCAATTGCTTCTCGGCGCCCAGTAGCTCGATGAAGGCCTTTTCCGCCCCGTCGCCCTGCTGGAAGCCGGTGCGGACGATGCGCAGATAGCCGCCCTGGCGGGCGCCGTAGCGCGGGGCCACGGTCTCGAACAGGCGCTTGACCGAGGCATCGGTCATCAGGAAGGCAATGGCCTGGCGGCGCGAGTGCAGATCGCCCTTCTTGCCCAGGGTGATCATCTTTTCAACCAGCGGGCGGACCGCCTTGGCCTTGGCCAGGGTGGTTTCCACGCGGTCCTCTTTGATGACGGACGTGACCAGGCTGCGCAACAACGCGCGGCGATGGCTGGTATTGCGTCCGAGCTTGAATCCTGCATTGCGATGGCGCATGATGCAACTCTCTTTCTTCTAGGGACTGAGGGACTCAGGGACTAGGGACTAAGCGCGTGATCGCCTCTCTAGTCCCGAGTCCCTGTTCTTAGAAATTCTCGGTCTCGGTCGGCAAGTGCAGATCTACCGAATCCAGAGGCTCGTCCTCTTCGTCGTATTGACTGTAGCTGGCGGCCAGCGCAGTGGCGGGCGGGATACTCGTCGGTCCGGGGACCGCGTTGCCGCGGTCGTCGATCTTCATGCCCAGCGAGAGGCCCATCTGCGCCAGAATCTCCTTGATCTCGTTCAGGCTCTTGCGGCCGAAGTTCTTGGTCTTCAGCATCTCCGCTTCGGTCTTCTGCACCAGCTCGCCGATAGACTGAATATTGGCGTTCTTCAGGCAGTTGTAACTGCGGACTGAAAGCTCCAACTCTTCCACGCTGCGGTTGAGGTTGTCGTTGCGCAGCAGCGCGCGGCCTTCTTCGCCACGTCCTTCGGACTCGATTTCCTCCTCGAAGTTGATGAAGATGTTCATGTGGTCCTTGAGCAGCTTGGCGGCCAGGCCGACGGCGTCGGCGGGGTACACGGCCCCGTTGGTCCACACTTCCAGGGTCAGCTTGTCATAGTCGGTGATCTGGCCCAGGCGGGCGGCCTCCACCACATAGTTCACGCGCCGCACCGGCGAGTGAACCGAATCCACCGGAATGAATCCCAGCCCCAGGTCGGCGTCGAAGTTTTTGTCCGCCGAGATATAGCCGCGCCCGCGCTTGAGGCGCATCTCCATATCCAGCTTGCCGCCTTCCGAGAGCGTGGCAATGTAGATGTTCTTGTCCAGAATCTCCACGTCGCCGTCGGCTTCGATCATCCCGGAGGTGACCACGCCGGGCTGGTCGGCGCGCAGATACAGCGCCTTGGTACCCTCGCCCGCCAGCTTGAAGGGAACCTGCTTCAGGTTCAGGATGATGTCGGTCGCGTCTTCGACCACGCCGGTGATGGACTGGAACTCGTGGAGTACGCCTTCGATGCGAATCGCGGTTACCGCTGCGCCCTCGATGGAGCTGAGCAGAGTGCGGCGCAAGGCGTTGCCGATGGTGGTGCCAAAGCCGCGCTCAAAGGGCTGGGCGCTGAACTTCCCGAATGTGTCGCTGAGCGTCTCGGCATCCACTGCCAGGCGCTTCGGCTTCTGAAATCCTCTCCAAAGCATACTGTCTCTCGTCTCCCGCGCGGCTTGTGCGTCGCGATGCATTTTGCGGCGGCCGCGCAAGTTCTCCTTCTGGTTAGGGGTCAGAGATCAGGGGTCAGGGATCAGTCTTTTCTGTTGCGCTGCCGACAGTATCGACTTGATCCTGACCTCTGAATCCCTTCACTTCATTTCGAACCAGAAGCCAGAGAAACCCATACAACTTCCAGGAGCGCGTAAAACTGACCCCTGATCCCTGACCTCTGATCCCTGTTACTTCGAGTACAGTTCCACAATGAGCTGCTCATTGATGGGCAGGTTCACGTCCTGGCGCTTGGGCAAACGGAGCACGCGGCCCGAAAGGTTTTCAAAGTTAGCTTCCAGCCAGACGGGCACGGGATTCTGCGCAGCGAACTGCGCGCCCTGCTCCACGATCAAAAGCTTCTTGGCGCTGTCGCGAATGGCGATTTCGTCCCCCGCATTCACCTGATAGGACGGAATGTTGACCTTGCGTCCGTTGACCGTTACGTGGCCGTGGCGAACCACCTGCCGCGCCTGACGCCGCGAGATGGCAAAGCCCAGGCGGAAGGCCACGTTGTCCAGGCGCCGCTCCAACTGCTGGATCAGCAGCTCGCCGGTGACGCCGCTGGCGCGGTTGGCCTTTTCGTAGTACTCGCGGAACTGGCTTTCGAGGGTAAAGTACATGCGCTTGGCCTTCTGTTTCTCATGCAGTTGCAGGCCGTAGCCCACAATCTTGGCCTTGCGGTCCTTGCCGTGCTGGCCGGGGGCGAAGTTGCGCTTTTCCAGCGGGCAGCGGTCGGAGGCGCACTTGGCGCCCTTCAAAAAAAGCTTGGAGCCCTCGCGACGGCAAAGGCGGCAGACTGCTCCAGTATAACGAGCCATTTCTTCTCCTGACTTCGGATGGCGGCCGGTTTACGTCCGCCGCGGCGGACTTCCTCCCGGCCCGGTTGTTAAGAGGGACATAGGGGCTAGGGACTGAGGGACTAACACGCGCTGAATTGCTGTCGGCCTTTCTATTCCCCATTCCCTAGTCCCTGGTCCCTAATCCCTGCCTCTCAAACTCTCCGCCGCTTCGGCGGACGGCAGCCGTTGTGGGGCACCGGCGTCACATCGCGGATGGTGCGCACCTCAACGCCGGCGGCAGCCAGGGCGCGGATGGCCGACTCGCGGCCCGAACCTGGACCGGAGACCCGCACCTCCACCGCGCGCAGACCGTGATCGCGCGCCATGCCGGCGGCGGTCGACGCTGCCTGCTGCGCCGCGAAGGGCGTGCCTTTGCGCGAACCGCGGAACCCCAGCGACCCCGAACTCTTCCAGCTCAGCGTGTTGCCCACCTGGTCGGTGATGGTTACGATGGTGTTGTTGAAGGTCGCCTGAACGTAGGCAATGCCGAACGGCACATTCTTGCGTTCGCGCTTCTTGAATTTCTTGTTCTTGCCGGCCTTCCCGGCTCCAGTTTTGCCGGTTGCGGCCTTGGCGGATCCAGCCTTCTGCTCTGCTTTCGCCATTAGGTTTTACCCGTCGCTTTCTTCTTGCCGGCAATCGTGCCCTTGCGCGGGCCCTTGCGGGTCCGGGCGTTGGTATGGGTGCGCTGGCCGCGAACCGGCAGCGAGCGCCGGTGACGGGTGCCGCGATAACTCTGGATGTCGATGAGGCGCTTGATGTGCATCTGGACGTCGTTGCGCAGGTCGCCCTCCACATTCCCTTCGTCCTCAATCACCTGGCGGATGCGGTTCACCTCGTCCTCGCCCAAATCCTGGACCTTCTTGAAGGGATCGACATTCGCCTTCTCCAGAATGGTGAGCGCGCGGGGATTCCCGATGCCAAAGATGTACGTGAGCGCGATTCGTGCCTGCTTGTTGCGGGGCAGATCGACGCCTGCAATACGAGCCATTCGAATTCCTTTGCCGCTTCCGGTTGTGTGCCTCCGGCCTCAGCCGATTCGCACGGGTCACGCGGATGGTCTTCAGAGGTTCATCGCAAGCCTTGACTCAAGCTAACTAGCCTCTTGTCGAGAAATCAGGGGTCAGAGATCAGAGATCAGTTCAAAGTGCACTTGCAAGAGTGCTTCAACTATTCCCTAGTCCCTAAGTCCCTTAGTCCCTTTTGTGGAGCCTCCCGCCTCTGCCAGCCTCCAACTAGCCCTGGCGCTGCTTGTGCTTTGCGTTCTCGCAGATCACCCGAACCACCCCGCGGCGGGTGATGACCTTGCACTTGACGCAAATCTTCTTTACCGATGCCCGGACCTTCATTCTTGCTACCCTTCTCCGCGAATGGTTCCACTGCGCGGGTGATCGAAAAACCTACTTGTAGCGATACACGATCCGCCCGCGATTCAGGTCGTAGGGACTCAACTCCACGGCCACGCGGTCGCCGGGAAGAATGCGAATGAAGTTCTTGCGCATCCGGCCCGAGACATGGGCCAGCACCTCGTGATTGTTCTCGAGCTTGACCTTGAACATGGCGTTGGGCAGCGTCTCGGTGACCACAGCCATTACCTCAATCGCATCTTCCTTCGACAAACCGCATCCCACTTCCGCCGGCCCGCTCTTGCACTACCGGCCTGTCATCCCGAGCGTGCTACTCGGTCAAAATTCTCGCTCCGGTAGCGGTCACCGCCACCGTGTGCTCAAAATGAGCGCTCATGCTTCCGTCGGCGGCCACCGCCGTCCATCCGTCGGCCAGTACTTTCACGTCCGCCTTGCCGGCATTCACCATCGGCTCGATGGCTATCACCATTCCCGCCCGCAGCTTCATGCCGCGGCCCCGCACGCCAAAGTTCGGCACCTGCGGATCTTCGTGCATGTGGACCCCGATGCCATGGCCCACAAAATCCCGTACCACTGAAAATCCTTCGCCTTCCACAACGCCCTGTACGGCGGCGCCAACATCGCCCAGGGTCGCCCCCGGACGAACTGCCGCAATGCCCGCCTTGAGCGACTCTTCGGTCACCTTCAGCAGTCGCGCCGCATCGGCATCAATCGCGCCCACAGGTACGGTGATCGCCGCGTCCCCGTAAAAGCCATCTACCACTACGCCGAAATCGACAGAGACGATGTCGCCCTCTTTCAATACCCGCTTCGGCGAGGGGATACCGTGCACAACCTCGCTGTTGACCGAGGTGCAAAGCACGCACGGAAAACCGTGGTACCCCTTGAATGCGGCCTTCACGCCCAGTTCCGCCAGCCTGGCTTCAGCTGCCTTCTCGAGATCGAATGTCGTGGCTCCCGGCTTAACGCGCTCGCGCACCAGCTCAAGCACCTC
>JBEKPA010000169.1:0-8062 GCA_049521195.1 Occallatibacter sp. | reverse complement strand
GAGGTTGGCTGGAGGTTTGCGCTGTACGTCGCCATTGCGTTGGTTGTTCTGCTGGCCCTGGCGTGGGTTGCGCTGCGGACGTTGCGCTTCTTGCTTGATCGCGTCCGGCTGCGGCTGCCTTCGTCGCTTCGACACGGGCTGGCGAACCTTTACCGGCCGGGCAACCAGTCGGCGGCCGTTCTGGCGGCGCTGGGCACGGGCGTCATGCTGATTCTGGCCGTCTACCTGATGCAGGCGGCGCTGCTGAGAGATCTGCGCGAGACGGCCTCGCCCAAGCTGCCCAATATCTTTCTGGTGGATGTGACGACCGATGAGGTTGCCGGGGTCAAGGAGTTCTTTCAGCGCCAGGCGGGGGTGAGCCAGGCTCTGGAGCTGATGCCGGTGGTGCCGGGGCGGTTCGTTTCGCTGAATGGCAAGACGTTGGATCAACTCAAAGGGCAGCATTATCCCCGCCGGATGCTGGAACATGCCGAGTTGAGCTGGGCCGACGCGCCTCCGGCCGGCGACAAGGTAACCCAGGGCAAATGGTGGACCGATGCCGGCGCGGCGGAGTTGGCCGTTGGCACAGGCGCGGCCGAGCGGCTGCACCTGGGCGTGGGTTCGGCGGTCGAACTGGAAGTGGGCGGGACGGTTCGGAAGCTCAAGGTCGCCGCGGTCTATCGCGCCGATGGACAGCACCTGGGCGCGCGCATCGAAATCGTGCTGCCTTCCGGTCTTCTCAAGGACCAGCCGGCCACCTGGTACGGCGGCGCGCACATCGATCCCAGGCAGGTAGCGGCCATGGAGCGGGCGTTGTTTGCGGCCTATCCCACCGTTTCGGTCATCAATGTGGCCGATGTGCTGGCTCGCATTGAGAGCGTGGTCGATCAGATCACGTTTGTGGTGCGTTTCCTGGCCGGCTTTTCCATCTTTGCCGGGCTGACGATTTTGGCTTCGAGCATTGCCGGCACGCGCTTCCGGCGGATGCAGGAGGCCGTGGTGCTGAAGACGCTGGGCGCCACCCGGATGCGGATTGTACGCACTTTCAGCGTTGAGTTCAGCGTGTTGGGCCTCCTGGCCGGCTCGGTGGGCGTGGTCTTCGCCAACCTGCTGACAAGGGTGCTGCTGAACTGGGCCAAAGTGGACTTCCAAATCGAGTGGTACGCAACGCTGGCTGCCCTCGTGGGGACGGCGGTGCTGGCCACGGCTACCGGCTGGATCGCCAGCTACCGGATTCTTGGGCTTCGGCCGCTGGAAGTGCTGCGCGAGGAGTAAGGGCCCACGAATGGGCGGTGGAGGTTCAGGCCTGCCCTGCCGCGGAGAAAGGCCAGGGTGGAACGGTAGGACGTACGCATCGCAGAAGAAGCGAAGAAGCACTAAGAGCCTATCCGCAAATTGTAGTGCCGGTCTCCAGACCGGCTGTACTGGAGGCTTCCAAGCCGCCAGAGGCGATGAGTGCAGGTCTGTCCGCCGCGGCGGATGCATGACAGCCGCTCTGGAGAGCGGCACTACAGAATCAGCAATTTACGGATAAGCGCTAATGCGGGCGGATGCCGATCACGCTCAACATGCGTCCGGCGCGGCCGCGCGAGGCGCGATGGGAGAAGAACAACTCCGGCTGGCAGCCAGTGCAGCCGCCCACCAATTGGATCGACCGGGGCTTGAGGCCCGCCGCGAGCAACTGCCGGCGGTTGGCCTCCGCCAGGTCCAGGTGCAGGCTGGGTCCGATGGGTGAGTGGCCGGGCGCGCGCTGGTTGAGAAAGAGCATGGGGTACTTGACCCGCACCGGATCGGCATCGTAGACCTCGCGGAAGAGATCGTTTGCGTAAGCGAACTGGGAGTCGAAGCTGGAGAGCACTTCTTCGCCAACTGAATAGCAACAGGGGCCGATGCCGGGGCCGATTGCGGCTACCATTTCCTCGGGGCGGGAGCCGAATTCAAGGCGCATGCGGCCCACTCCGGACTCGACGATCCGTTTCACCGTTCCCCGCCAGCCGGCGTGGAAGGCAGCGACAGCGCGCCGCTTGCGATCGGCCACCAGCACCGGGATGCAGTCGGCCGTCTGGACCGCCAGCAGCAAGCCTGGCTGATCGGTCATTTGCCCATCAGCCCTCCACGGCCGTTCGCGGGCGGCGTCCTGGGCTCTGGCCACGACAAGAACGTTCGAATGAATCTGGCGGAGCGTGACCAGAGGCGTGGCTCGGTCTCCGGTGAGTGCCTCGGCCAGAAGCCGGCGGTTGCGGGCCACCATTTCCGGGCTGTCTTCCGGCGTAAAACCAAGATTCAGCTCGCCGGGCGCATCGTCGGCGCAGTAGGCGCGGCTTTCGCCGCCTTTGCGGGTGCTGAATCCATGCCACAGCCAAGTGAATCTCTCCCAGCCTGGAACCGGGAGCCACTGAACGCCGTTGGGCGCCACATGGGGAATAGGCGCGGCCCGCGACAGTTCCTCGTGCGCGGCGCGCTCAAAGCGTACGTGCCGGGTAGCGCCTGCGGCCTTGCCGCGCAGGCTTCGCGCCAGGCCCGCTTCTTCGAGCAGGCCGTCGATCGCCTCGACATTCTGGGCGGGATGGAAGTTTGGGTCGGAAGAGGACCGCATCTGATCCTGATCTTATCTGGCGGCAGATTCCCTTTGGCATCCGGCCGGAGATCGAACCGGAATTCATTGCCCAGAAAGCATGTGGGCCTGCCTTCCGGCAGGCCCGCTTCAGAGGCATTTGAGGAGGGGAATCGGGGGGGCTTGAGGGAAGAGGTCCAAAAACGGACCTTCGAAAAGGGATGGATACCTTTCGTGGAGGGAACAACTTCGGGGAAGCCTCTGCTTGTTATTTCTATAGATGCTCGATGTGGAAAAAAGTTGCAGGGTTCGGAAAGTTTTACTTGCGAGCCTGGGTTTGCCCTGTTCAGAGATATTTCCTCCCCTGTTCTGCACCGCGCCGGCACCTCCGGATCGGCCTCACGTGGCATTTTGGGAGGCACCGACAGCTTCGTGGACAGCGGCAATGCGGGCAGCGACGCCAGCGTCAATGTCTACGCATTGAGGAACGGCCGGCACGATTGCGTCTACGCGTGCGGCGAGGCGCTGCGGCTGATGGCGGCGAGGGCTTCTTCCGGCTCCGGACGGACGCGAAAGTCGGCGTGAGCCTCGGCGAGGACTACGCGTCCCGCGGGACTGATCACATAGGTGGCGGGAATGGGAAGGCGCCAGCTCGGCTCGCCGTTGACGAAGGGGATGTTGACCAGAATGGAGAGATAGTAATCGCGGTGGTATTGAGGAATGGTGTAGGCGAGGCCGAATTTCTCAGCGAGGGCGCAGCCGGGGTCGCTCAGCATGGGGAATGGCAAGCCGTGCTGACCGGCCATGAAGTCGCTCTGGCGCTCGGTCTGCGGGCCGATGGCGACCATCAGGGCTCCGCGCTCGCGCAAGGCGCCATAGAGGTCGCGCCAGGCTTCCAGCTCGGTGACGCAATACGGGCACCAGCGCCCGCGAAAGAACTTGACCACCAGGGGACCGAGGGCGAGCAGGTCCGCCGAGCGGACCAGGCGGCCGGCAGCGTCGTTGAGGGCGAACACTGGGGCCAAAGCGCCGACGGGCAGGATGCGGTCTTCAATGCCGCTGGCGAACAGCTCGGCGACGGCGCGCTCCCCGGCCGCAAGACGCTCAGCCTGCACCAACTGGCGCGTGTTGGCGGTGATCTCGTCGAGTTTATCCTGAAGCAGGGTCATACTTGCGCCTTTGCAACTATCGAGCGTTTGCAGTAGCTCCGAGGCTAGAGCGCCATTGCTAATACCTACCGCCCGAAGCGTTGTTTGCGGCCCATGCCCATGGCGCCCAGGCCGCCGCGCATCATTTTGGCGCCCAGGCCGCCTTTGCCCATCTGCTTGAACATCCTGGCCATCTGGGCGTATTGGCGGAGAAGATTGTTTACGTCCTGCACTTCCGTGCCGCTGCCCCTGGCGATGCGCTTGCGCCGCGAGCCGGAGATGATCTCGTGGTTGCGCCGCTCCAGCGGAGTCATGGAGTTGATGATGGCTTCCAGGCGCGCGAACTGCTTTTCATCGATGTTCTTCGAGGCCTGCTGCATCCCGGCGAAGGGGCCGACCGAAGGCAGCATCTTGAGGATCGACTCCATCGAACCCAGCTTCTTGATCTGGCGCAACTGGTCGCGGAAGTCATCGAGTGAGAAGCCGTCGCCGAGCAGGGCCTTCTTGGCGAACTCCTCGCTCTTTTTGCGGTCGAGGGTGGACTCGGCCTTTTCGATGAGCGACATCATGTCGCCCATACCCAGAATGCGGCCAACGATGCGGTCGGGATGGAAGGGCTCGAAGGCGTCGGGCTTTTCGCCCACACCGATGAACTTGATGGGCTGGCCGGTGACGTGACGAATGGAGAGCGCGGCGCCGCCGCGCGCGTCGCCGTCCATCTTGGTGAGAATGACGCCGGTGAGGCCGAGGCGCTTGTGGAAATCGGCGGCGGAGTTGACGGCGTCCTGGCCGGTCATGGCGTCGGCGATGAACAGAATCTCCGACGGGTTGAGGAGCTTCTTCAGGCGCTCCATCTCGGTCATGAGTTCTTCGTCGATGTGCAGGCGGCCGGCGGTATCGACGATGAGCGTGTCGCAGCCCAGGATTACGGCTTCGCGACGGGCCTCCTTGGCCAGGCGCTCGACCAGCGCGGAGCCTGCGGGCTCGCCCTTCTGGTCGCCCTCGTAGAGCTTGGCCTCAGCGGCCTTGGCGACGATCTTGAGCTGCTCGCGCGCGGCGGGGCGGTAGACGTCTACCGAGACCAGCATGGGGCGATGGCCGCCCTTCTTCAACCACGCAGCAAGCTTGCCGCTGGTGGTGGTCTTGCCGGAGCCTTGCAGGCCGGCCATGAGAATGACCGAGGGCGGCTGGGAGGCGAACTTGAAGCGGGCCGTGTCTTTGCCGAGCAGGGAGATCAGCTCGTCGCGAACGATTTTGACCACCTGCTCGGAGGGCGAAAGGGCGGTGAGGACTTCAGTGCCGACGGCCTTGACGCGGATCTGCTCTATCAGGTCGCGGGCGACGTTGAGGTTGACGTCGGCTTCGAGCAGGGCCACGCGGATCTCGCGCAGGGCTTCAGTAATGTTCTCTTCAGTGAGCGTGCCCTGGCCACGAAGGGACTTGAAGGCGCGCTGGAGTTTCTCGGTGAGGGTTTCAAACATGATCAAGTCAAGTGTATCGCGAGTCCAGCGCGGGGCGGGGGTTTTGAATGCAGATGTCCGGCCCGCGCGCCGCGCGCCCGCCTAAGCCACAGCAAATTGCTGCCCCCTGGTGGACTTCATCACCAGTCAAATCCTTATGAAGCAGACCCCGGCATATCGCGACTGCTGGATGCGCCACTTATGTGCCGCCGCATATTCGTTCACTGCTACTGTGCAGCCTTCCCACGTATAGTAGTCATCCACAACGATCATGCCGCCGGGAACTACGCGGCCGCCGAAATGATCGAGAATGCACTTGGTGGAGTCGTACCAGTCGGCGTCCATGCGCAGCAGTGCGATCTTCTCGCTGGAATCCATCTTCGATAAAGTGTCATTGAACCAGCCCTTGATAATTCGGTAATCCACCGCTAACGATTGTGACATCGCTTCCCTTGCCTCCTCTTCGGAGGCGGCGCAGTTGTTGTGATACGAAGGCCCCGACTTATCCGCCTGCCATGCCAGCGCGCCCGCTCCATCGATCTCACGCGCGGGAGGCAAGCCCTCATAACTATCGAATAAGTAGTAGCGCCGGTCTTTTCCAAGTACATCGGCGACACCCGCTATCATGCCGCCCCGCCAAGTTCCACATTCGACGATTGCACCGGCAACATTCTTAACTTGCGCCGCGAGCCGGAGATTACAAACGTAGATGGCCTGCGGAACCATCGTCCAGGGCCCGAATTTCCTGGCAATTCTACGGTAACGCCATTCGTCCCCCCAAAACTTGGCAAGCGTTTTGATCCGCATGGTTGTCATGACTCCTTTGTGAGGATAAACCCTCTTGGATGCCCCCGTGGTGAGAAGAGACGCGATTGCAGTCCCAAGAAGTCTTGAATTCACTTTTTTCAACAAGAGGCGGATGAACGGCACAAAACCGCAAACGGTGTTTCCGCACAAGCTGGATGCGGATAACACGACTCGCTGGGAGTCTGTGCGCCTGCCGGAATGCTGGTGTTCCTCGACGTAGCCTGCTGTGACGGTCTCACTCCGCCGGGGCGATGAGGTACTGTTCGAGCTTGCCTCCGGGGTAGGTGTAGGTGGTGAGGGTGAGGCGCTTGCCGGGGTAGACGATCTCGAAGGCGCGGAAGGTCATTCCGCCGCGCAACTCCTCGTGAGTCTGGCGGAAGGTGAGCGGCTCTCCCAGCGGCGCCAGGCTCGATTGGAAGTCGGCCAGGGCTTCGGCGGTGAAGTAGTCGCTGAGGTTGGGGGCCAGGAGCGCGCGGTCGATTCGCCCGGCTTGCAGATCGTGGAAGATGGCGAGAGCCTGCCTTTCCGGCTCGCTTGCCGATGCGGCGAGGACAGCAGGCGCGGCCAGGCGGGCGATGGCGGAGGCTGCGTCGACGGCGTCCTGGTTGGTGAGGACGGCTACGGCCACGCCGTCGTCCACCAGGACTTCGTTGTCGGAGACGAAGCCGGAGACCTCGCCGCTGTGCTCGATGGAGCGGTGGCCGTTGCGGTCCCTGACTTCGACGCCGAGGCCGTAGTGGGTTCCCTTGCCGTCCTTGAGCTTGACCTCGGTGAACATCTGCTTGTAGCTCTCCGGCTTGAGGATGGAATGGGCGATCAGGCTTTCATCCCACAGGGCCAAATCGTGGGCAGTCATGGCCAGCTCGCCGGCGGCAAACATCCAGCCGCGGCCTTCCTTGGGAGCGACGCGCAGGGGGCCGAGTGCGTGGCGATAGTAGGCTGTGGCGTCGGCCTGGGTGAGCTTGGCTTCGTCGGAGTTCCACACCGAGGTCATGCCGAGAGGGCGGAAGATGCGGCCGGTCAGCAGATCCATGAGGGGCTGGCCGGTGAGGGTTTCGACGACGCGGCCGGCGATGACGTAGTTGGTGTTCGAATACTGCCACTGGGTTCCGGGCGCGAAGTCGAGGGGCTTCTTGGCCCAGGTATCGAGGATCTGCTGGGCGCTCTCGGGGGCGAGCATGGGGGTCATCACGTAGTCCTCGGGCCAGTAGTCCTGGTAGCCGGAGGTGTGGGAGAGGATTTGACGGATAGTGACTTCGTTGCCGCGGGTGAGGCCGGGGACGAACTTGCCGACGGCGTCATCGAGGGAGAGCTTGCCTTCCTCCTGGAGGAGCAGAATGGCGGCGGCGGTGAACTGCTTGGAGATGGAGCCGATGGAGTAGCGCATCTCCGGCGTGGCGGGAAGCGCTGGAGCTTTGGCGGTGGCGAGGCGTGCGTTGCCGTAGGCGTGGGTGTAGGCGAGCTTGCCGTGCTGGACGACGGCGATGGAGGCCGAGGGAACGCCGGTCTGCTCGAGGACCTGCAAGGCGATGCGGTCGATGCGGCCGCGGAGGGCTGGGTCAATGGAGCTGATGGACTGGGCGGAGGCGGAAGGCACGATGAGGATAAGGGCGGAAACGGCGAGGTGGAACGTGATTCTAGACATGGGCTGGACGAGTCTCCTCAATCTCTAATCTCCCCGGTCTTAAATGCGAGACCGGGGGCACCCGCGTTAAGTCTCCCGGGCGCAGGTTGGGCGCCGACCGGATACGGTGAAATGGTACAGGATCGGGGTTCAGAGAATGGTAGGGATGGGCGTGGCCGTGCGGTAGGCTGGCATAGGCAGGGTTGGGTGAGCGCGCGACGTTAGCCCGCCGGAGGCGTGGATGGATCGGTTGATCAAGGGGCACAAGCGATTTCTGGCGGAGGTTTTTCCGCAGCGGCGAAGCCATTTTCATCTGCTGTCGGAGGGGCAGTCGCCGGAGTGGCTGTTTATTACCTGTTCTGACTCGCGCGTGGTGCCGGATATGGTGCTGGGGACCGAGCCGGGGGACTTGTTTATTACGCGGAATGCGGGGAACGTGATTCCGGTGACGAGCCAGGACGTGGATGGGTGCACGGCGACGATTGAATAC
>JBEKPA010000168.1:0-8073 GCA_049521195.1 Occallatibacter sp. | reverse complement strand
GAAGATGCCGCCGAGCACGCCGCCCGCGGAAATCCACAGGTAGAACTCCGTCAAGCGGCCGACTTGTGGCCGGGTGCGGGCTAGTTCGCCGTGACACACCAGGGCAACTGCAAACAGCGCCACCAGGTAAAGCGGAAACAAGACCGGCAAGGGAAATTGGGCCTTGGACACGGTTGGAAAAAGCGTGAAAAGAAGGAGGATAGGCATCCTGCGGACCAGCCAGAGATGCGAAATGGGCGGCCGGCTGGCGAAAACTAGCACAAAGCTCAATAGATAAATCGCCAGCGGCAAGACCCAGAAGAGAGGAATGGGAGGAACGTCGGTGGTCAGCACGGTGGTAACGCCAAGCATCAGGCTCGAAGGCACAAAGGCCAGCGCGATCCATCGCAATCGCATGCTCCATGCAATCTTCCCGGCGCCGCCGCCTACTTCGCGCTGAGCGGCCGCGGCCAGGCCTGGCCTCGCCCGCCACACCAGCACGCCGCACACCGCCGTCATGACTGCGAAGAGTGCGTAACCGTAACCCCAAAAATGGCTCTGCTGGCTCAAGCGCAGCGTGGGTTCCAGCAGCAATGGATAACCCAGCAGCCCAACCAGGCTGCCCGCATTACTGGCGGCATAAAGAAAATACGGATCGCTTGCTTGCTTGTGGCCCGATTGCGCAAACCATCGCTGCAGCATGGGCGTCGAGGATGAGAGCAGGAAGAAGGGCAGTCCCACCGCGACCGAAAGCATGACCAGTATCGAGAGCACCGGACTGCTCCGCGCAGGCGGCTCCCAGCCGGCTGGGATCCGCGGCGGCAACACGCCCAAGAACGTCAAAGCTAGTCCGATATGCACGGCAATCTGCGTTCGGCGTTCCAGCCATCTCGTAGCCGCGTACGCGTACAGGTAGCCGGCCAGCAGGACAGCCTGAAAGAAAACGAGGCATGTGTTCCAGACTGCCGGCGTGCCGCCCAGCATGGGCAGCGCCATCTTGGCCAGCATCGGCTCCACCAGAAAGAGCAATGTTGCGCTGATGAACATGGAAACGGCGAAGACGATCAGCAGCACTGGCTTCCAGCTCCCCCAGGCAGATCTTTCGGCGGTTAACCGTTGAGTATCGCCGGTGAATGCCTCGATGTCAACGGCCCTGCGGAAGCCGCCCACGCCGAGGCGTCCAAACTGGCATGCAATGAGTTGGATGATTCAGCGGCGCGGAGTCAGCTGGGCAGGGCGGCGAAGTATTCGGCGACTTGCCGCCAGTTATCCACGCGAATGAAGCCGGTTGCGGTCAAGTTATGCGGCGCGGTGTAGAGAAGGCCCTGGCCCTCGAAGCGGAGCAGGTTGCGGGGCAGGTCGTCGATGAGGTAGTCGGCGCGGAGGATGGACTTGTTGCCGCAGAAGACGTAATGCGTGGGCGGGATGAAGGGGAAGTGGCGCTGTAGCCAGCGGTACTTGGGGCCAAGCGAGTTGGGGACGGTCATGGCCTGGGTGGCGATGAAGATTTCAAAGCGGGTGGAGAGGTCTTCGAGCACTTGCTGCGCGTCGGGAATCAGAGCCAGGTTCTCGAAGAAGTCTTCAGCGTCGAGGAAGGCGCGAAGCTGCTGCTGGCGGTCGAGGGGCGCGATCTCCCATAGGCCCTTGCCGGCCAAGTCCTCGGGGGTAACTTCCTCGTCGAAGGTCTGGTTGTAGCGGCGCAGGTGCTCGGCGAGAGTATCCGCCATGACCTCGTCCATATCGACGCAGATGCGCTGCATGGGATCAACCGCCTGCATGGGATTTGCGAATGGCGCGGCCGGCGCCGGAAGCTTTACCCGGAGATTTTTGGACTGGGGGCGCGGGAGCCATGGCCGGATCCCAGTAGAGCAGGCGGCTGCAACTGTCGCAGGTGAGCAGTTCGCCCTCGCGAAGCTGGTTCCAGGTCTGAGGGCGGACGCCCATGCTGCAGCCGGTGCATTGCTGGTTATCGACGCGGGCGAGGGCTGTGCCTCGCGAGGCGGAGAGGCGATCGAAGCGGACAAGCCACTCGGGCTCGATGAGCGAACGAAGGGCTTCGCGCTCCAGGTTGAGGGCGGCCAGTTCGGCGCTGACCTCCTGCTGCCGGAGGGCGACGCGGGCGCGCGTCTTATCGAGCGCGGCGGCCAGGGATTCAACCTGGGCGCGGGTGGCGGCGAGCGCGGCTTCCTGGGCGTCAGTGCGCTCCAAGCTGGTGAACTCATCGTTTTCCAGGCGGTCGGCCTCGCCCGATTCGAAGCGGATTCCGTGCTCGATGGCTGCTGCCTGTTCGGTGTTCTTTACGGAGTCAAGCTGGGTGCGCAAGCGGGCGACCTTCTGGCGGTGAGCGGCGATCTCGCGCTCCAGGCGGGCGCGCAGGGATTCTTCACGGTTCAGGGCATCGGCGGCGGCGGCGGCCTGGCGCTCTGCGGCGGCGAGCGCTGCCTCGGCCTGGGCGACTTCGGCCGGCAGGGCGCGCGCGGCAAGGGTGAGGCGGGCACGCTCCAGATCGACGCTTTGCAGCTTTACGAGGTTTTCGATGTGCGCTTGCATCCGTGCTATGAAGTCTACGGCATTTGCCATCTACTGAGAAAATGGGGTGGGGGAACCCTGCGACAATGGGAAGCGATCGGGAGGCGGATCCGGTGGCGATGCGGGCATCGTTCTGGCGCAGGCATAGGTGGCTTATGTGGGTGGGCGGGGGGCTGCTGATTGCGGCGGTTGGGTTGGCCGCGATTGTGGCTGTGCTTGCGCACCGGGCCGAGCCGTACCTGCGCGCCCGGATCGTGGAGGAATTGCAGGAGCGCTTTCATGCGCGGGTGGAGCTGGACAGCTTTCATATCGAGGTGGGGGTTGGCCTCGTGGGTGAGTGGGGAGTGTGGGCGGAGGGCAGGGGGCTGCGGATCTGGCCGCCTGCGCAGGTGGCGGGGGTCACTGTTCCAGGACAGGCGGAGCCGGCAGCGGCTGGGGGCGGGGCGACAAAGCCATTGGTCGAGGTGGAGGAGTTTCGCTTTCACGCGCCGCTGCGCTACCAGCCGGGCAAGCCGGTTCACGTCTCGGTGGTGCGGATGAAGGGGCTGGTTGTTGACTTGCCGCCGAGATCGCACTTTGGGCATGACGCCGCCGGGGCTGAGCGGCCCGAATCCGGCGGGGGATTGCTGCGGTTTGAGCTGGACGGCATCGAGTGCGGCGGGGCGCACTTCACGCTGGAGACGAGCAAGCCGGGAAAGCTGCCTATGGAGATTGCCATCGCGCATTTCAAGCTGACCAAGATCGGCTCGGGCGATGCGATGGCATTCGACGCCGAGCTGACCAATCCGCGGCCGGTGGGAACGATCCACACAACGGGGACCGTTGGGACATCGCGTGCGGACTTGGGCGAAAGTCCCATCAGCGGCGATTACCGTTTTGAGCACGCGGACCTGGCCGGCTTCAAGGGGATTGCGGGGATTCTGTCGTCCACCGGGCACTACCAGGGGACGGTGCGCGATCTGGTGGTGGATGGCGAGACGGATACGCCGGACTTCCGCCTGCGGCCCTTCGACAATCCGCTGCCGCTGCACACGAAGTTTCACGCCAAAGTGGATGGAACCAACGGCGACACGTGGCTGGAGCCTGTGGATGCGACGCTCGAACACTCGCACTTTACCGCGCAAGGGCAAATTGTGCGCGTGCCAGCAGTGGGGGCTGGAGGCGCGCAGCAGAGCGGGGGGCACGATATTGCGCTGACCATCAACGTGGACCGGGCGCGGATCGAGGACTTTCTGCGCCTGGCGAGCCGCAGCGAGGTGCCGCTGCTGACCGGCGCCGTAACCATGAAGGCGGTGCTGCATATTCCTCCGGGTGCGCCGCCGGTCCACGAGCGGATGCAATTGAACGGGAGTTTTGCGCTGGATCAAGCCGAGTTCAGCAGCAAGAAGATTCAGGACCGCATTGCAGAGCTAAGCGAGCGCGGGCAGGGGCGGCCCAGAGAAGCGCAAAGCGCCGATGCGGCTCACGTGCGGTCGCGGATGGAGGGAGATTTCCAGATGGCGGGCGGGGTGATTGCGCTTTCGAGGCTGACCTACACGGTGCCGGGAGCGGCGATCCAACTAAAGGGCACGTATGGCGTGGAGGGCGGCGCGCTGGATTTTGCGGGCAGCGCGAAGATGGAGGCCACGGTTTCGGATATGGTGGGCGGATGGAAAGGAATGCTGCTGAAACCGCTGGACCGGCACTTCGAGAAGAACGGAGCGGGAACCGAGATTCAGATTCACATCACTGGGACGCGGGAGGCGCCGGAGTTTGGCGTGGTTTTCGGCCGGATGAAAGGCAGTGCGGGGGAGCAGCGTTAGGGTTGAGACTCACCGCTTCCCGTCAGTTTGTTTGAGTATTCTGGATTTCCAGTTCCTTCCGCCGCGGCGGACAATACCTGGGCAATCCGATGTGATGATTTGGCTTGGGTCAGACCGTTGCCGATCCGCAAACGGTGAGCTTGAGCATTCCCGGCTCAGCCGGCAATACCAGAACCCTGCTGAAGTCGCCCAGCGCCGCCGATCCGGCCTGGTTGGGGCGGTTCCAACTGGAGTCGCTTGGGGTCTTTATCGGAGAGGTGCAGTAGCGATTCGGCGTGGTATCCAGTTGCATAAGTTAGGGAGCCCCTGGACAAACTCCTGGCAGGGAGCCGGGCGCGAAGGGCGAATCGGTCCAAATTCCATTGAATCGAAAGGATTTTGTCGAGGAAGGGGGTTTGTGCTTGACCGCAACTCCACGATTGCCGGTATCATAGGAAGAAGCCCTTTGGCAGGTCTGGAGGTGGGATTTTTTGGCAGAGGTTCGCGTACAGGAAGGCGAGCCGCTCGAAAATGCGTTGCGCCGCTTCAAGCGGAAGGTACAGCAGGAGGACATCATCAAGGAAGTCAAGCGTCACTCCTACTACCTGAAGCCCGGTGAGAAGAAGCGGGTCAAGGCGGCTTTGGCGCGCAAGCGGAATCGCAAGAAGGCTCGTAAAGAGCAGGACTGACGTTCGGTCAGTTTCGTATCACACGCCGCCCCGGCGGCTCCCGGCCAACGAAGGCGGGAGATTCCAGACAGCTCAGGCATGCTTGGGGCGGCGCATTACGACTCATTCGCTTTGGCTAAATCGCCTTTTGGGCGGTTGGCGTGTTAGTGTTAGCCAGGTCTTCCGGTTCGCCGGGTAGATTTTGAATTAGCCGCTTCAGGTTAGGCGGCCCGGGCCCTTGTTGTTACGACAAGTACGAAAACAGGGAAGCGGGACCGGCAATCTTTTCTTGGGTCATGGCCGATTTCGGGGCAACTCCCTGTTTCGGGGAAGCCGGCCATGGAGTTTACCGACAGAGTATTGAAGTGCATCGATTGCGGCGCCGAGTTCGTATTCACGGCCGGCGAGCAGTTATTCTTCCACGACAAGGCCTTCACCAACGACCCCAAGCACTGCAAGCAGTGCAAGGCCAAGCGCGCCCGCGGCGGCCAGAGGGTGCGCACGGAGACCCGGACAACCTGTTCGGAGTGCGCGGCGGAGACCACGGTTCCCTTCAAGCCAACCCAGGGCAGACCGGTGCTGTGCCGGTCCTGCTTCCAACAGCAGCAGCAAGGGAAGCCTCAGCCTGCGCCTGAACCTGCACTGGAGCCTGCGGCTGAACCTGAGCCGGAACCTACGCCAGAGCCTTGCTGAAGAGCAGGTCTCCCTTGAAGCCCGATGGGGATCCAGCCGCCCGGACCAGCGTTGCAAGTTGCGCCCAGTGGCGCTGGCTGTGGAAAAGCGCGTGACCCAGGAGCTTGCGCCGGGATGCGGTCCGCGCATGGGGCGGCAGCCAATCGAAGTCCAGCGTGACCGTCTCGTCCCAGTCCTGCTTGGGGTCGTCCAGGAGGGTGCGAACAATCTCGACGGTCTGCTGGTGAAGCGCGAAGAGCGCTTCCAATGGTCCCGCGGGAACCGCTTCCCTGGCCAACTGCGGGAGGCCGGCAATGCGCTGGCTCCAGCGCAACTCCACCGCCCAGATGTGGCGGACGAATTCCTGTACGTTGGCCGCGCCGCCGATGCCGCAGGGCAATTCCAGGAGCGCGGGATTGGCTTGCAGGTGCTTGTTCCAGAAAACCGACGACTCGTGGTTCCAGGCGAGCAGTTCATCGAGGGTGATGGCAGGTGTCATAGTTTCCTCCTCAGGGCGCGGTGGCCGACGTCTCTACGAAAGTAGATACCGTCAAAATGAATCTTGTCCATGGCTTGGTAAGCGCGGCCCAGAGCCTCCTCGAGCGATGGAGCGGCGGCGGTGACGGCCAGAACGCGGCCTCCGGCGGTGAGCAATTGGCCGCCCGCCTGCAACGAGCCGGAGTGGAAGATCTGCACCCCCGGAACCTGGCCGGCATCGTCGAGTCCGGAGATCGGGAAACCCGTTTTGTAGCTGCCGGGATAGCCGGCGGAGCTGGCCACCACGCAGGCCGATGCGCCGGGGCTCCAGCGCAATTCGGTCTTGTCCAGGCTGCCGTCAACGCACGCTTCGAGCGCATCCACCAGGTCGCTCTCCAGGCGCAGCAGGATCGCCTGGGTTTCGGGATCGCCGAAGCGCGCATTGAACTCCAGCACCTGGGGACCGCGCGCGGTCATCATCAACCCGATATAGAGGACGCCTTTGAAGGGCGTTCCCTCCTCGGCCATGCCGCGGATGGTCGGCTCGGCGATATAACGGAGAATCCACGCCTTCATCTCGGCATCGAGCAGGGTATCGGTGGAGTAGACGCCCATGCCGCCGGTATTGGGGCCGGTGTCGCCCTCGCCGATGCGCTTGTGGTCCTGGGCGGGCACGAGCGGGGCCACATGGGCGCCGTCGGAGAGGCAAAGGAAGCTGACCTCGTCGCCCTCGAGAAACTCCTCGATGACCACCTGGCGCGCGGCCTCGCCCAGCAACTTGCCGGTGAACAGCCCTTGAGCGGCCTCGATGGCGACCTGGCGCGAGGGGCAGATGATGACCCCCTTGCCGGCAGCCAGCCCGTCGGCTTTGACCACGATAGGCGGGTGAAAGATCTCGACCGCCTGATCGAACTCGGCGGGGGTGGAGCAGACGGCGTAGTTGGCGGTGGGAATGTTGTGGCGCTGCAGGAAGCGCTTGGCGAAGGCCTTGCTGCTCTCCAGCATGGCGGCGGCGCGGGTGGGGCCAAAGACGCGCAGGCCGCGCTCCGTGAGGGCATCCACAATGCCCAGGGAAAGCGGCAACTCGGGGCCCACGATAGTCAGGCCGGGCTGCTCGGCAACGACCAGGCCGATCATGGCGTCCAGGTTCTTCAAGTCCACCGGAACGCAGCGGGCAATCTGGGCCATGCCGCCATTGCCGGGGGCGCACACCACCTCCGTAACCCGCTCGCTCCGCTTTACCGCCCAGGCCAGCGCATGTTCGCGGCCTCCCGAGCCCAGGATCAAGACTTTCATTGTTGGTCCCTCTCGCACATCGGCTTCGCCACAGCCCCGAAAACCTATCGTCGGCAATGGAGGCGGGGAAAGTCAAACCGGAGCCGGCGTCGGGCGAGAATATTATGGGAGCCAGCAAGGAGATTTCGTGAAGCGGCTCGTTCTGATCCTGCTCGGCGCTTGTTCTTTGGGGTTGGCCTGTCACGGGGAACCGCGCCAGTGCTCGATCTCTGGGCGGGATCTATCTAACCGGATCTCGTACCCGCCCATTGCGCGTCTTGCGCGAGCTTCCGGGGTGGTAATGAGCCGCATGATTTACACGCGCAATGGGAAGGTGGCGAGGGTTGACCCGATTTCTGGGCCGCGCTTGCTGTCAGACGCCCTGACCGGCCACGTGATGGATTGGGTGTAAAGACAGACGCGATCGGCGATGAGTTATGCGAGACTCTGGTGGTCGCTAAGTTCAGGATGCAAGACTCGTGTGAATCCGTTTCTGCAGATAAGCCGCAACCGAGTGTCCCGGGCATTCTTAGCCTCTCAGTTTGTGCGGAGCCCGAGCCGATTGAGATGGTCATCTCTGATCCTGCGCCAGATATCGTGCCTCCGAAGGGCTTCAGAGGATTCTGCCTGAAAACTGAGTGGAAATTAAGACGAGCGTTCCGCGCGGTTTTCGGAACTCGCTGACTGCTGCG
>JBEKPA010000167.1:0-8083 GCA_049521195.1 Occallatibacter sp. | reverse complement strand
CGCGAGGCCAGCCGCGCCCAGGTGGAGAGCTACAAGAAGGAAAGCCACAAGGCCCCCGTCTCCAGCTCGACCACGACCCTTGGCGATCTGATCAACTGGCGGAAGGGCGAGCGGTAGGCCGGCTTCCTTCGCGGTTCGCAAACGCACAACGGCCGCCCTTCGGGGCGGCCGTTGTGCGTTTGGGAAGGCCCGCGCGCATAGAAGCTACTGTAGCGAACCATGAGTCGCTGATTCGAGTCCCGCCATAACGACCAACAGGCAATAGGGGCAGTGAAGAGCCTTTCAAGAAAAGGTTCTGCTGCGCGATACGGTTGCTTGAATCGCCTTTGCGCAGCATCCAATTGAATTCCCGCCTCTGGCGCGCGGCCATCTTCCATACCTCATGCCGGGCCTGCGCGGAGCCGCGGCGGACTATCATGATGCTGTGCAAACTCATTTCAGGTTGGGCGATATCCTGGCCAATGCGATCACGCACGGCATCGGAGCCGTCTTTGCCGTGGCCGGCGCGGCGTACCTGATTGCGGCGGCGATGCGGGGATCGGCCCGGCTGGTGGTGAGTTGCTCCGTCTTCAGCGGCACCCTGGTGCTGGTCTACATCTGCTCCACGCTTTACCACTCGCTGGTGAGAACGCGCGCGCGGCATGTACTTCACGTGCTGGACCACTCCTCCATCTACCTGCTGATCGCCGGCACCTACACGCCGTTCACGCTGATCTCGCTGCATGGGCCGGTGGGCTGGCTGCTCTTCGGCGTGGAATGGTCGCTGGCCGTCGCCGGGGTGGTCGTCAAAAGCTTCGCCGTGGACCGGTTCGAGGTGGCGTCGGCGCTGGTTTACCTCTTCCAGGGTTGGTTTATCGTCGTTGCGGTCGGCCCGCTGCTCCACGCCATCGGCTGGCACGGGCTCCTGTGGCTGGGCGCGGGAGGAGTGGCCTACACGCTGGGCATTGTCTTCTTTGCGCTCGATCGGCTGCGCTACTTCCACGCCGCGTGGCATCTGTTTGTGCTGGCTGGCAGCGTGGCGCATTACTTTGCCATTCTCTTCTACGTCATCCCGGCGCGAGGCTGAATGGGCTTGCCGCAGAACCATCCATCGCCGCGGATCTCTCCATCGTGGACCAAGATCGCCTCAGCCCGCATGGCTCGATTTGGCTGGGATGCCGTCGACGATTCGGCTCATTTCCCGCTCTTTTTTTCGTGATACTCCATCTCGGTATTGATGGCCCAAATGTTGTCCTTGGTGGCGACTCCGTCAACGATGTTCTCGACGGCGGTCATCGCGGTCAGCATCGAGTGGTCCTGGTTGTTGTATTTATGCATGCCGTTACGTCCAATCAGGAATAAGTTCTCGAAGCTGTCCGTGTAGTTTCGAATCACCTCGAAGCGTCCGTAACTGCCAAAATACGCGGGGTACGCTTTGGGAATGCGGACCACGTGCGAGTCTTCCACATCATCGGCTTTGAGAATGCCAATCCTGGCAACTTCCTCGATGGCCAACCTGGTCATCTCCTCATCTGAAAGGCTCCACAGAGGTTCATTCTCGTTGCAATAATACTCGAGGCCGATCCACACCTTACCGGGGCTGTCGACTAGCCAGGGGCTCCAGTTGTTGAATATCTGCACGCGGCCCAGCTTCACGTCCGGCTCTTGAATATAGATCCAGTTGTCTTTAAGAGGCGAACCGTCCTGCTCGGTGACGGTAAGCTTGCTAGCCAGCAGCCCTACGGTGATGAAGTCCCGATACACAAGGCCCTCGCTGACCTCTGCGACCTCCGCGGGAACTTTGGCGGAGATGGCCCGAATCAGATCGCGTACAGGCATGGTCGAAAGGAAGGTATCGCCCGCATACGTCACTCGCTCTCCGCTTTCCTTGATACCCCCGACTGAAACCACTTTGCCGCCATCCACATGAATGCGGTCGATGGCGACACCCATGTGAATTTCTCCGCCACCCGCGCAGACCAACCCGGCTACATGTTCCCAAAGCTGACCGGGACCGAGCTTGGGATAAAGAAACTTCTCGATGAGCGAAGTCTCTGTCTGCTTTTGAGCCAGGTCGCCGGACCGTTCACGAGCGAAGGCCTTCTTGAAGAAGTGCAGTACTACGCCTTTAAGCGACAGACCTTTGATGCGCTGGGCGCCCCACTCGGCGCTGATCTCATTGCAAGGCACACCCCAGACCTTTTCGGTATACGACTTGAAGAAGATCAGATAAAGCTGTTTGCCAAACCGGTTGATGATGAAGTCCTCGAGGGAACGCTCCTGGCGCTGGGGAAGCATAGCCGAGCGCATGTAACTGAGGCCGCAGCGAATCGTCCGGACCATGCCGATGCCCCTGAGCGTGGCGGCGCTCAGGCTGATGGGATAGTCGAAGAACCGGCGCAGGAAATAGATGCGGCTTTTGCGCCGGCGGACCAGCATCACCTGATCCTGGGTTTGAGGGTCCGTAGCCGCGGTAGCCGCGGGAAGATCGCGCTGCTGGCCCTGGTAACGGAGTTCGCCCTCCTGGCTTGAGCCGGCCTCGACGGGAAACAGGTCCAGCCACCAGCGCATGACGCGATCCGACTTCGAAAAAAAACGGTGACCGCCGATATCCATACGGTTGCCCTTGTAGCGGACAGTGCGCGAAATGCCCCCGATTTCGTGGCTCGACTCGATCAGAATCGGTTTGATCCCTGAGTGGCGCTGCAGCTCGAGTGCGGCTGTCAGTCCGGCCGGACCCGCTCCTATGATGATCGCAGTGCCTTCCTTCATTTCGTGCCCTTATCCCTGCCGCTGGGCAGTCCCAACCCCTCAACCCAATTCCAATGGCCGGCCGATTACGGCTAATACCACCCTTGCTCCGGTGTTCCTAAAGTAGTTTAAACAGGTTGTGGCTTTGTGTAACGGCTGCAGAGTAATTGGGTGTCAGCCCTGAGGGATGCTCTTCCCGGCTCTTCAACCATCGGTTTCGTATGCGCCACACTGTTCGCCGGAAAAGGATCGATATCGTCTGGAGCGAATGTTTGCCTCGCCAATCATAAGCTGCGGTTGATGCTCGTTCTGCTCACTAGTCCAGTTGGCGCGCCTGATCGCCTCGGGCATTTCGAATCGCAAGCAGGTTATGGCCGCGTCCATCTTCCACCTGCCGGAATACTGTATTTCAAGTATTTGAATTGATTAAGGTCTATCTGCCGAATGCTATGATTGGAACGAATTTGGGACCTGGCAGCACCATCCGGTCTTGGGATCGGAACAGAACACAGGACGACATCGGCAATGGCGAAATACTTAGTTACTGGCGGGGCTGGGTTCTTCGGCGGCATTCTCGCCAGCAGGCTGCTGGCCGAGGGCGCCGAGGTGGTGAGTGTCGATCTGGTTCCCAACGCAGCCAGGCATCGGGCTCTCACCAGCCTGCAAGCGGACATTCGCGACGAACAGGCCATGCGGGCCGTGTTTGCCGCGCACCGGTTCGACGGCGTATTTCATATTGCCGCGATGCTGGCGCACGGACGCGTGGAACGCGAACTGCTGTGGACCTCCAACGTGGATGGGACCGGCGTGATTGCTCGCTGCGCGGGCGAGGCTGGGGTTAGAAAGCTGGTGTTCACTTCCAGCAATTGCCTATGGGCCAGTAACATGGGGCGCCCGGTGAGGGAAGACGATCCGCCTGCTCCGGCGGAGGTGTACGGGGAGTCGAAGCTGGAAGGCGAGAAGCTGCTCCACCAGTTTGCGGACGATCTGGATGTGGTGATCCTGCGCTGTCCCACAATCATCGACAGCGGACGGCTGGGACTGCTGGCAATTCTGTTTGAGTTCATTTGCGAGAACAGGACGGTGTGGGTTGTGGGCTCGGGCGGAAACCGCTACCAGTTCATCCACGCCGGAGACCTGGCGCAGGCATGTATCCAGGCGTTGGATTTTGCCGGGACGGGAACATTCCATGTGGGCAGCGACCACGTTCCCAGCCTGCGGGAGTGCTACGAGGCCGTCATCGCCGAGGCCGGCAGCCGTTCGCGGGTGCGTTCACTGCCCAAGGGACCGGCACTGGCGGCGATGCGGCTGGCGCACGCGTTGAAGATTTCGCCCCTGGGGCCTTACCACTACCGCATGATTGCCGAGGATTTCGTCTTCGACACCACCCGCATCCGGGAGGCGATGTGCTGGCGGCCCACGGTGACCAACAGCGAGATGCTCACCTTGGCTTACCGGTACTATGCGGAGAACCGCGAGGAGATTCTGGCGCGGAAGAATGTCTCCGCCCACTCGCGCGCGGCGGAGATGGGGATTGTGCGTCTCTTAAAGTGGATATCATGAGCGAACTTGTTGCGCCTCCATCGGATGATCGCTTTCGCGCGCCTCGGGCAATCTTCTGGACCGCATTCCTGGTGCGTGTCGCCTACATTACGCTAGCTCACACCTATCGCATCACACCCTTCAATCACCACTTCGAATTTGGCTGGGAGACAGGCCGGGTGGCTGCGTCGGTGGCGGGCGGCCATGGCTACGGTTCCCCGTTCAGCGGCGACACCGGCCCAACCGCCTGGATGGTTCCCGGCTTCACCTTGCTGCTCGCAGGAGTATTCAAGCTGTTCGGGATTTACTCGGCCCTATCGGCCTTTGTGATCCTGACCATCAACAGTCTCTTCCAATCCCTGACTGTACCGCTGGTCTATGAGTTGGGGGCGCGCACGGCGGGGCGGCGCAATGGCCTGTGGGCGGCGTGGATCTGGGCGCTCTATCCAGGGATCGTGCAGTACGGCGTGAAGTGGATATGGGAGACCTCGCTCTCGACCATGTTGTTCGCCGCCGTGCTGGTACTGGGTATGAGAATGCGGGGTACAGGTTCGCAACTTGTAAAAGAGCAGAGGGTGCTTGATTGGCTGCTCTTTGGCCTACTCTGGGGTGCCATCTCCATAACCAACCCGACGCTACTCCTGATGGCTCCGGTTCAAGCCATTTGGGTTCTAACCGGCGCGCGGCCTCAGGGCAGCTCAACGCGAAACCACCTGCTTCGGGCCTCGGCACTCGCACTGCTCTCAGCCGCGACGTGCGCCGCCGTGGCTGCGCCCTGGGTCATCCGCAATGAGCTGGTCTTTCATGCCTTCATTCCTACACGCGGCAACTTTGGCGCTGAAGCCGCGCTTGCCTGGTCGCCGGAATACGGAGGCCTCCCCTGGGGAGCCACCGTACCTACCGTCGAGGCTGCGCCAGAGCACCAGCTCTATGCCCGCATGGGAGAACTTGCCTACGTTCGGATGCGCGGAGATATGGCCAAACAGTGGGCCCGGCAGGATCCTGCGCGCTTCTGGAATCTCGTTCTGCTGCGCTTCTATATGTTCTGGGTAAGTGTCCCTCATACTGCCGGGGGCCACCCCGCGGCGGAAGCTGTTCGCGAGTCGGCGCATTGTCTCAGTTCGATCGCCGGCATTCTAGGGCTGATTCTGGCGCTGCGCCGTAAACTTCCAGCGGCCGGACTCTTCGCCTCGGCCATTGTTCTTCTGCCTTCGATTTACTACTTCATCATCGCCGGATCGCGCTTCCGCAACCCGCTGGAGCCGATCTTCGCCGTCCTGACCGTGTACCTCTTCCAGCAGGCCGAATTGAGATGGGGGTTTACCCTTCCGGGGCTGCGAAGGCTCTGGCCGGTCAGCCAGTCCGCCGCGTAGGTGCAGCCGGCGTCGGCGATGGCGACGATCGTTGAGCGGGCGGCCCTCGCGCGCCCATGATCCCGCATTCCTTCCAGATCCTCGTGATCGGCAAGTAGTCTGCATTTCACGATCCATGGGGCTGCTCCTTCTCATCGGGGAGCAGTCCCATTTCACTTCGTGCGCGGCACAACGCGGAGGTAACGGGCGGACCGGGAGGTGACTCACTCTCCCGAAGCGGGACAGATTGACCGGAATCGCGGTTTGACGATAGAATTGTAGAGTTTGGCGATGCACCCCTTGGAGGGTGCGCGGGGCTATGCCGGCCGCACCGCTCGGAACACGAGGCGTGTGCGCGGCCCGCCTCCCGATGCAGGACTCTCTGTATGCGCCCCGATGCAGCACGCTATCCCATTTCTGGGGTATCCGATTTTGAATGCGCCTCGTTTTGAGACCGGAGCGCTGGAGGGTTTGTTATGTACGCAGTGATTCGCACCGGCGGCAAGCAGTACCGGGTGGGCCTGGGCGACGTGGTAAAGGTGGAGAGCGTGGTTGCCGAGGACAATGCCGACAAGACCGTCGAGTTCAACGACGTGCTGATGGTCAGCGGCGAGCCCGGATCGATGGCCAGGCCGTCCACCGCCAAGGTGATAGCCGAGGTGGTCGGCGAGGGGCGCGGCGACAAGATCCTCGTCTTCCACATGAAACGGAAGAAGCAGTACAAGAAGCTGCAAGGACACCGGCAGAACTTTACCGAGGTGCGCATCAAGGCCATCCAGGCTGAAGGCGTCACCTATACCGCCGCCCAGTAGGCAGCGCAACAGATTCAGAAGGAGTTCAGGCAATGGCACATAAGAAAGGTGGAGGCAGCTCCACAAACGGACGCGACTCGAATGCGCAGCGGCTGGGCGTGAAGGCCTTTGCCGGCCAACTGATTACCGGCGGCTCGATCATCATGCGCCAGCGCGGCACGCGCATCAAGCCCGGCGTCAACGTGGGCATCGGCTCCGACGACACGCTCTTCGCCAAGGTCACGGGCTGGGTGACGTTTACCGACCGCGGCAGGCGCGGGCGCTTTGCCTCCATTGAGCCGGTTGCAACCGAGTAGGAAATCTCCGATTCAAAATCGAAAGGCCGCGGCGTCCCCGCGGCCTTTTCTTGTGTTCGATTGATGCAGCGCCCGCGCCTAAGTCTCCGATTTGCGATCCTTCAGGTTCCTGGGCATGACCCGGTCCACCACGTTCTCCACATCGGTCAGCAAAGAGTTGTTGACCGGCTGCCGCACGGCAACCTGGGTTCCAGTGTGGCCGAGAGCGCAAGCAATCTCGTTCCATCGATAGATGGTGGAGTTCACCGGCAGAAGCATCGGCTTGCGGGCCGGCTCAGGGAGAGCGGCATAGGCCACCCAGAGCCCCAGCACGACCAAGATCAGCGATTCATAGACGAACTGCACATTGTCGGTCAAAGACGAGTGGGAGGTGGCGGCGAGGACAAAGTCGGCGGTGGACATCAAGCCGAAGCCCAGAGCGATGCCGAAGGCCAGATCGCGGACCGGAAGGCGCAGCGCATTCATGGTCAAGCATAGAAAGGCCAACAGGCACAGCTCCAGGATGCTTACCGAACGCATCAATCTGTACCCAATATCCGCAATAATGAGGATGTTCCAGTGCGAAAAGGAAATAGTGGAGAAGCTGGCGATCGCCGAGGCCAGAAATACCCAGCGAAAAACCACGATTCCCAATCTCATCAAACCCGGCAGCGCTGAAAGCGCGGACCGGAAAACCTCCATGCAGACGAAGTAAAGAATCACGGCGCTGGCTATGTAAACCGCCCAATAGAGGTAGAAGTAGACGGCGATGCTGGTTCGTTTGGACCCCAGCAGGCCCCCGTTGAGCAGAAACACCAGCAGCAGAGGCGTCGACGCCACGCGCAAAACGAGGTAGGCTCCCATGGCGGGAAAGCGGCGATGCAGCTTATTCTTCCAGAACAGGAAGCCGAGCACAGCCCAAAGCAGAACCTCAAGCGTGCTCATCAGGGACATTGCAAGCTGCGAAGACATAACCACCCCGTGGCCATTCTGAGAACACTCCTAGCATAGCGCCAAATCTCCCGCCGCTCAATGAAAATGCGACTTCCTTCCTGACTCTTTCGTGCCATCTCCGCCGCTCTCTAGATGGCCGGCAGGTTAGACGAGGCAGCCGGGTATTCCAGGTGCGCAGACCGGTCCTGGCAGGTTGTCTGGACGCGGCAGGGGTCCGGTGGCCGACTGGTGGCTGGGGATGACGTAAGTTGTGGCGGGAGAAACGGCTGCGGCGACGCCGGCAAAGACCATGGTGAGTGCGAAGATGCGGATAGCAAGTTTCATCGTTTGTAACCCTTCGTGGAACTGGATTGGCGGGGGCTGGTCTCTCGCCTGCTCAGCATGATACGATATAAATCATTCTAAGTCCAGTTTTATC
>JBEKPA010000166.1:0-8087 GCA_049521195.1 Occallatibacter sp. | reverse complement strand
CGGAACCGACGCCGCGGCATTGAGCTGCGTGGCGCTGAGCGCGGTGCCGTAAGTAATCGCGGCGGGCTTCGGCCAAGTGATGGTCGGCATGGCCTTGGTGACCACCAGAGTCACGGTAGCCTGGGTGGGGGTGTACTTGGCGCTGTCGGAAGGAGTGAAGGTTACCGAGAGAGTGTGCGTTCCCGCCGGGAGCACGTTTCCCGCCGAAGGCGAGTAGGCGAATTTTCCTTCGACCGATGCCGTGGCGTTGAGTTGCGCGGAGCTGAGCGCGGCGCCGTAGGTAATGGCGGAGGGCGCCGCCCAGGTGACGATCGGCGTCGCCCTGGTGACCACCAGCGACACAGTGGCCTGGGCCGGGACGTACTTGGAGGGATCGGCTGGAGTAAAGGCCGCCGAAACGGTATGCGTTCCCGCCGGCAGCATGCTTCCCGCGGCCGGAGTGTAAACGAATCTCCCCGGAACCGGCGAGGTGGCATTCAGCTGCGCGACGCTGAGCGGGATGCTGCAAGAGATTGGATCGGGCTTGGGCCAGGTGATAGCTGGGGTCGCCTTATTGACAAGCAGCTGCACCGAGGCCTGCGCCGCGGGGTACTTGGCGGCGTCGGCGGGAGTGAAGATAGCAAAAAGCGTCTGGGTTCCCGCCCCCAGCACGTGCCCCAGGCCGGGGGCGTAGACGAACGATCCGGGAACCGATGCCTTGGCATTGAGCTGGGCGGCGCTGAGCGGGGTGCCGCAGGTAATCGGAGCAGGCTTCGGCCAGCTGATGACCGGCGTATCCTCCGATACCACCGCGACGGCCGGCGTCTCCTCAACCGGCACGGCAGGGACGTGTTGGACCGTCTCGCGGGGCCGGTCTGCCTGCAGGTGCCATTGGCCGTCCGCTCCCCTTACATAGGTAACGCCTTTGTAGACCCTGGTCTCAGGTTCGCTCTGCGGCTTGGGAGTGAGAGCGATGACTTCCTCGCGCTTCTCCTCGCGCTTCTCCTCGCGCTTGGCTTCCACGGGCGGAACGGGGGGGCGCTTGGCTTCCACGGGCGGAGCGGGGGGCGGCGGCTCCGGGGCGCTCTCCTTGGGTGCAGGCGGAGCGGGGGCCGGCGCGGCGCTGCCGCTAGCCGGCGAAGGCGTCACCCGTGTGATGGACAGCGGCTCGTCGGCTGGAGCGCTCTTGGCCGAATTGCCTCTGCCGAATCCCTTGAAGCTGAACCCTTTCTTTTTTTCCTGCGGCACGGGTATCCCGGTAATGGTGCTGGCCATCTCGCGGATGATTCTTGAAATGGAGGAATCTTCCAGCACTAGCGCGGTGCCGGTGTTTTGCATCTGGCGAACAGCGGCAAAATCGTTGGGGATCTTCCACGCGGGATCCCTGGTGAGAGCCTTCTTGATGCTGTCGTCGGTGACCCCCTGGCCGCGGGGATCGTAGCGGTTGAGTACGACTTCGAGTTTGGGGCCGCCGGAGCTGAAGAACTGGCCGATCAGCCGATTTGAATTGCGCAGTTCGGGGATGGCGGCCTGAGTGACAAGGTAGACCGTCTTGGAGTCCTTGAAGAGAGCCGTACCGGCAAAATCGAGCCTCGATCCCATATCGACCACGACGCTGTCGTAGTCCTGTCGCGCAACGGTCAGCAACCTGTCAATGGACTCATTGCTTGCTTGGTACTGCGGCAGCTTACCCGGAGCTGCGAGCACATACAGTCCCGAATTATGCTTTACCAGGAGCTTGGCGAGGAAACTCGCATCCAACCGCGCGGACTCCTGCAGAGCACTGACGGTCGAGTATTCGGCCGTCAGCCCGAGGTTGAGCGCCGCGTCCCCCAGGGGGAGATCGAGATCGATCAACAAGGTGCTTTGGGAGGGATCCTGGGCCAGGGCTACCGCAAAATTGCAGGCCAGAGTGGTGACGCCCGCGCCACCTTTGGCGCCGAAGAACACCAGCAGCTTACCGCCGGCCTTCTTGGGGCGAGTGGTCGGACGGCGGGCCGAAGCGCGTACCATGGCCTCGGCCATGGTGCTGGGGGCGAAAGGCAGGGTGAGAAACTCGCGAGCGCCGGCTCGCATGCAGCGTACCAGCAGGTCCGGATCGGCCTTGGCCGAGTAGACCATTACGGTTGCCGTACCGTTGGCGCCGATGCTCTCCACCAGTTCCAGGGCGTATTCAGGGTTGCTGTCCAGATCGATAACAATGACGTCGTAACGCTGTTCGAGCAGCCTCGGCACATCGTCCAGGCCGGGAGGGTAGGAGGTAAACTCACGGACCTCGCTGCCCTGACATCCGGCAAGAGCATAGGCCGCCGCCCTGCGGCGCTGTTCGTCCGGGCCGATCAGCGCGACCGACAAGGGGTCGGTGCCGAACGAGTCGGGATACTGGGGATCGAGATACGAGGAGGTGTTTGGATTCACGGAATTGCCTCTCCCTGGCGCTTGAAAACTTCCTCTTGGTTCAACTT
The DNA here is from genome assembly GCA_049521195.1 of Occallatibacter sp. Lineage (GTDB taxonomy): Bacteria > Acidobacteriota > Terriglobia > Terriglobales > Acidobacteriaceae > Telmatobacter. Next base: position 5,643 of record JBEKPA010000166.1, on the reverse strand, counting down.
CAAATTGAAAGTCCTTCTTCGAATCGCGCATGACGCATTCAGTTCCTCACCGGGTAAAAAATTCAGTTCCTCACCGGGTAAAAAATGACATCAGTGTTCCTACAGCGATAGCTGGAGCGTAAGGCATCTTGCGCTTCAGAGGATTGGCGAGAACCAGTTCGGGATCGCGATGTATGCCACGCTGCTTCCAGCCGAAGAGAAAATCGCCCGTCCCGGAAAACAAGTCCTTGAGAAATCCGCCGCAGACGGCCCAGCCCAGGACCATGATCCCCCCGATCAGGCTGGCGAAGAACAGTGCAAAGAACAATTGCGCCGGACCAACCCAGGCGCCGATGGCGGCAGCCAACTTCACATCGCCGGCTCCCATGCCGCCCATCCAGAAAAGAAGACCGTAGATCAGGATGCCGAGCCCTAGGCCGGCAAAGCTTTGGCCGATCCCGTGCCAGCCCATGGTACGGCCGATGCCGGGCCAGTTCTGGCGCCAGGGAGAAACCAGGATCCCCGCCAGCAGGAAAGGAAGCACCAGCCAGTTCGGAATGCGGCGGCTGCGCAGATCCGTGAAGGTAACCACGGCGAGAACAGCGACAGTCGGCCACCATGCGAACGAGTGCATACCTCAAACCCCAGTTCCCCGCTTTCAGGGAGCACAACTCTCAATGCAATTGCCACGCCAAACCGTTCATGGCCCAAAATGCCTGAATTCAAATGGTTAACGCCGTGGCATCCGGACAAACTGTACACGGATGTATACGGGCGGCAACCCGGAGTGAAGCGAGGTGTATACACTGAAGCGCCACCATGATAGCACGAAAGGGTTATTATCGAGTTAGTATAGCCTCCTTGTGTTTTTCGCAATCGCGCGGCATCTCAGCGGATCGATCGCGCTGCGTCCCAGCGGATCGATCGCGTGGCGTCCCCGCACTCCGCCGAGGTTGGAGTCGTCCTGTTCCGGCGCGTGAGAGTCTGTGCAAGCCACTTGAAAATAAAGGGGGTAGTCTTATTCTGGCCGAGCCTTGACGGCCATCGGGAGTTCTTTGGCCCGATCCGCTTCCGTCTTGACTACTCGGCGTTCCCGCGCAGAGCCTCGGCTTGTATTACTAAAGGAACTCGTATATGATTACTAAAGAAACGTTGACGGGGCCTGGAGCCGCAACTAGACTGGCGCTTCCCCTGGAGTTCATTTGGATTTGGATTTGTGTGCAGTGTTTTTTGCACCAATTCAGAGGCGTTTTCATAACGGGGCCCATAGGCTGTGCGCTGTTGGCCACCGGGTGATGTGCCTCATTTCGCGGGTTTTCCGCGAGTAGCAGGTTCAGTAACGGGCGATTGTGTTACTGAGGTTGCATCGATCTAGCACAAAACGGCCATTGCCATGGATTCAGCCGATTCATGATGATAACGATGGGTTGCCGCTTCCTCAAGGGAGGCGGTGCACCCGTACACTGAGAAAGTTCGCCCGTTCATGATCAAGATCGCTCTATATTCGGAAGACCGGACGCTCCATCCGCTGCTTTCCTCAGCGCTGGGGAGGGAGTTCCAGGTTCTGCTGGAGTCGGATCAGGAGGGGATGAACGACCTCGTTTCCGCCGGGGAATGCGATGTCATGATTCTGGATCTGAACTCGAATCATGATTCGTTGCAGGAGCGCATTGAGTTTTCACGGCAGTTGATCGCATCGAATGTTCCCTCGGTGGTCATGGCCGACGACGGTCTTCGGTCGACGGCGTTCGAGCTGGTGCGGACCGGGGCCTTCGGCTACTGCCGCAGACCGCCTTCGATTCGAGATCTCAAGACCATGCTCAGCCGGGCCTACGAAAACTCCGCGCTGAAGCAGCAACTGCAGACCGTGCAGCACCAGTTGGAAGAGCCCAGCGGTTGTGACAAGCTGATCGGATCGAGCCCGCAGATGCAGCGGGTTTTTCAGCTGATTCGCCGCGTAACCAATCTGAATGCCGCCGTGCTGGTCACCGGCGAAAGCGGGACGGGTAAGGAACTGATCGCCCGCGCCATCCACAATCTGGGTTCCCGGTCCAATCGTCCGTTTGTGGCTGTATCCTGCGGCGCCATTCCCGAGACTCTGATCGAGGCCGAATTGTTCGGGCATGAGAAGGGCGCATTCACCGGTACGGTGGGATCTCGGGAAGGCTACTTCGAGCAGGCCGGCGACGGCACGCTTTTCCTCGATGAGATCGGGGACTTGAGCCTGTTTACACAGGTTAAGCTGCTGCGCGTTTTGCAGCAGATGGAATTCAGCCGTTTGGGCAGCAACAAGTTGATCCCGCTGCGCGCGCGGCTGATCTTCGCCACCCACCGGGATTTGGACAGATTGGTGGCCGAAGGAAAATTCCGCCAGGATCTTTTCTACCGCATCAATGTCATGCGGATCGATTCGCCGGCGCTGCAGGAACATCCCGAAGACGTGCCCCGGATTGCCCGGCATTTTCTCCGCCACTATGGGCAGGTGTTTCAAAAGCCGATGGTGGATATTGAGCCGGATGCGATGGCCATGCTGCAGAATTACTCCTGGCCCGGCAACGTGCGCGAACTGGAAAACGTGATGCAGCGGGCCATCATTCTGGCCGCCGGGCAGACCGTTCGCGCCGAAGATCTGAGCTTGAACACGCCGGAGCCGGAAGACGACGGCGGGGACATCGACGACGTTGTCGACATCGGCGATTTTCATCCCGCCGGCTCTTTTGAACGGCAGCTTCGCGACTACAAGATCAAGCTGGCTGTCGCCGCCGTTCGCGAGAACAACGGCAATAAGACGGTGGCAGCCCGCAAGCTGTGCATCTCCCGGGCTTATCTCCATCGGCTGATCAGGCTTGCCGAGCCCGACCCGATCTTCGATCAGGATCTTCGCGAGTTTACTGCCTGAGGACGGCATCCTCCGCCGCCTCGAACGATGCGGATTCTTGCGCCGCTCACTTTCAAAGCAAAGAAGTTTTTCTCCGCCAGCAGAGCCGCGTTCTATTGAGATGGGCCGATCGCCGCATTCCTCGTACTTATGGGGAGCCTCGCTACGTGTGCGAGTTGTAATCGGGTGGTCCGGCAATCACCAAACCGCTCTTGTTTCGACCGTGGATGTACCAGCAGCACCAAGCCGTTTCATGCAGTTGCTTGTCGCGAGGCGCAATCAAATCCCTGTATATGATTTTTCCATAGATAAAGGCCTTTTCTTCCCAGTTTGCGACCCGCGTGAACGTTTCCTCGGTTTCGCAAATCCCCTTCCCCTCTTCCCGGCTGAACGATTTGATAGGTGTGGACTCGCCGGGAAGCAGAATGATTGGGGCGCGCGGAGCGCCTGGTTCCCCATACTCGGGCGGGGTGGGGAGGAGTGTTTCATCGACCACAATCTTGATCTTTTCCGCAGTAGCGACGATAGTGGCGGGAGTGCGGCCGCGGTTGGTGGCCATAACGGTGAAGCTGTTCTCAATTCTCGGGGATGGCTCGACGGTAATCACCAGCCAGGGCCTCTCGGCATCGACGATGGTTTGAGCGCTCAAAAACGCGGCCTCGGCGCTGACGGCGGCGGCAGCGGCGGCGCTTTCCGCGCAGACGATTTGGCGCTCAATCCGTTTCAGCGCGGAGAGGGCCAGCCAGATTCCGGCCAGGCTCTCCATGGCGACCACCACGCAGGCTGCCCACAGAATGCGATCATGCCAGGACCACGGCGCGGAGGCGGGAGCCGGAAGCGTAACGATGATGGGCTTCTGTTCCTCGCCGGCGCCGCCGTTGGATTCGGCCGGGGCGGTTGGGCTGCCAGCGGTTGGCGGGACGGGGCGGGAGGAAGCCGCGGGCGGCGGAGTCTGCCGATTGGCGCGATAAGCATCGGTGGTCTGCCCGCAGGCAGGCACAGATGCCTGCGCGATAGCCAACAGCATCGCGAACAGAGCCGAACCCCTAAATCCCATGGCGCAAATGTACCACACGAACCTCACGGCGCCGCGTGGTCGATGACGGCGCGGGCATGGGCGACAAGCCGCCCTTGGCCCCGCGCACGCTTGCGCGAAAGTGGAAAGGATGTCCAGAGACAATGTTTAAGGAATTGCATGGGACTGATTGAATTGAGACCTGGGACGCCCGGCCGACTTCGATTGGTTCCGCTTCGAGAGGTAACTCGTCATTACCCGCGCAAGAAGTCCTTGGCCTTCTGAATGATCACGTCGCGGCTAACATCGGAGATGGCGTCGGTCAGCGGAATCTGCTTGGGGCAGGTATCGACGCAGTTCTGGGCGAAGCCGCACTCCTGGATGCCGCCGTCGCCGGCCAGCGCGCGCAGGCGGTCTTCCTTGAAGACCTTGCCGGTGGGGTGATTGTTAAAGAGCTTGACCTGGGCGATGGTGGCCGCGCCGACGAAGCCGGTAAGCTCGTTGAACTGCGGGCAGACGTCCATGCAGCAGCAGCAGGAGATGCAATTCGAGAGCGGGTAATTGGCTTCCTGCTGCTGGGGATAGACGCGGGGGCCGGAGCCTAAGTCGTAAGTGCCGTCCACGGGAACCCAGGCCTTGACGGCCATCAGGTTCTCGAAAAGCACGTTGCGATCGACCTGCAGATCGCGGACCAGCGGAAACTTGCTCAGCGGCTCGACGCGGATGGGCTGCTCCAAGTTATCCACCAGGGCGGAGCAGCCCATGCGCGCCTTGCCGTTGACGCGCATGGCGCATGAGCCGCATATCTCCTCAAGACAATTGGAATCGTAAGTTATCGGCGTGGTTGGGCGGCCGTCGGCGGTCACCGGGTTGGCGGCGATCTCCATCATGGCGGAGACGACGTTCATGCCCGGGCGCCATTCGAGCTCGAAGTTCTCCCACACGGCGGGAGCATCGGGGCTGGCCTGGCGCTTGATCTCGAATGCTACGGTCCTGGTTGCCATCGTCAGTCTCCCTTTGCTTATTTGGTATCGTCGTAACGGCGCAGGCGCGGCTTGATGTACTGCGTGTCGACCTCTTCGTACTCGAAGCGCGGGCCTTCGGCCGAGCCGGTGAAGCTGGCCTTGGTGGTCTTCAGGAACTGCTCGTCGTTGCGGTCGGGGAACTCCGGTTTGTAGTGCGCGCCGCGAGATTCATCGCGCAGGATCGCTCCCCGGACCACGGCGCGCGATAGCTCCAGCATGTTCTTCAACTGGCGGGCAAAGGCGAAGCTGGTGTTAGCCCACTGGCTGCGGTCGGCGAGGCCGACGTTGTTGAAGCGGTCGAGCAGTTCGACGATCTTTTCGTCGGCCTGCTTGAGGCCCTTGTTATAGCGTATGACGGTGGCGTGCTCGGTCATGGTCTGGCCCAGTTCGCGCCATAACTTGAAGGGGTTTTCAGTGCCTTCGTTCTTGAGCAGCTTCGCGTTGATCTCCGCCTGGCGAGTTAGCTCGGCGGAGTAGCCGCAATCTCCGTCCGGGCACTCCAGGCCATGCGTGTAATGGAGCGCGTTGGGGCCGGACTTGAAGCCGCCGAAGATGCAACTGACCAGCGAATTCGCGCCCAGCCGGTTGGCGCCGTGGTACTGGTACTCGCACTCCCCGGCGGCAAAGATGCCGGGGATGTTAGTCATCTGGTTGAAGTCCACCCACAGGCCGCCCATGGTGTAATGCATGCCGGGAAAGATCTTCATGGGCACGTCGCGCGGGTCGTCGCCGACAAACTTCTCGTA
>JBEKPA010000165.1:0-8126 GCA_049521195.1 Occallatibacter sp. | reverse complement strand
TCGAGCTGGCGCACGGTGTTCTCCGCCCGCTCCAGGTAGCGGCTCATCCAGTACAGGCTGTCGGCAACGCGCGATAGCATCGTCTTACTCCCCGGCCTCAGTGCTGCCCTGCTCTTCCAGAACCCATGTATCCTTGCTGCCGCCGCCCTGCGAGGAGTTGACCACCAGCGAACCCCTTTCGAGAGCCACGCGGGTCAAGCCTCCGGGCACGATGTTTACCTTGTCGCCAAAGAGAATGTAGGGGCGCAGGTCCACGTGGCGCGGCTCCAGGCGATCGCCAACCAGGCACGGAGCGCGGGAAAAATCCAGCGTTGGCTGGGCAATGTAGTTGCGCGGATTGGCCTCGATCTGGCGGGCAAACTCCTCCCGCTGGCGCGCCGTGGAGTGCGGGCCGATCAGCATTCCGTAGCCGCCGCTCTCGCCCACCGCCTTCACCACCAGCTTGTCCAGGTTGGCCAGCACGTGCCGGCGTTCGGCGGCTTCGCTCAGCAGGTAGGTCTCCACGTTGGGCAGGATGGGGTCTTCGTTCAGGTAGTAGCGGATCATGCGCGGCACATAGGCGTAGACCGCCTTGTCGTCGGCCAGGCCGGTGCCGAAGGCGTTGGTCACCGTCACGTTGCCGGCGCGATAGGCGTTGAAGAGCCCCGCGCAGCCCAGCGACGAATCGGCGCGAAAGACCAGCGGATCGCTGAAATCGTCGTCCACGCGGCGGTAGATCACGTCCACGCGCTTGAGGCCGTCGGTGGTGCGCATGTAGACGATATTGTCGTGGGTCACCAGGTCGCGGCCCTCGACCAGTTCGATGCCCATCTGCCGGGCCAGGTAGGTGTGCTCAAAGTAGGCGGAGTTGAAGACTCCCGGCGTCAGAAGCACAATATTCGGCTCCGGCCGGCCCTCCGGCGCGAGCGAGCGGAGGGTGGCCAGCAGCAGCCGCGGGTAGTGCTCGATGGGCCGCACGCCGTAACTCTGGAAGAGCTGCGGAAAGGTCCGCTTCATCACCCGGCGGTTGGTGAGCATGTAACTGACGCCCGAGGGCACGCGCAGATTGTCTTCGAGCACCACAAACTCGCCGCTGTTCAGCCGCAGCAGGTCGGAGCCTACGACCGAAATATAGACGTTGCGCGGCACCTGCAAGCCGCGCATCTGCCGCCGGTAGTGCTTGCAACTGTAGACCAACTCGCGCGGCACCACGCGGTCGTTCAGTATCTTGGCGTCGGAGTAAACGTCGCGCAGAAAGAGATTGAGCGCGGTAATGCGCTGGGTGAGGCCGCGCTCGATGCGGTCCCACTCCGCGGCCGTGATCAGCCGCGGCAGCAGGTCGTAGGGAAAGATGCGCTCCGTGCCCTCCTCGCGGCCGTAGACGGTGAAGGTGATGCCCTGGGTCAGAAACGACAGGTCGGCCGACTGCTTGCGCCGCTGGAGCTCATCGGCGGGCAGCCGGGCCAGGGTCTCGGCCAGCGCGCGGTAGTGCGGGCGCACCTCCCCGTCCGCCGCGCGCATCTCGTCGAAGGCCCGGTCGAGCGGATAGTCGCCGAAGAGCGTCTCCAATTCCACGGCATGGCCAACGTTCATGAGGGAGATTGTACTTTCTTTACCGCGGATTCAGGGCGCCGGCGGTGGATGGATTGCGGCCTTCGGGGCAGACGCGAAACTCCAACCAGTACGGCTTCGGCGCGCACCGACGGTACCCTGTTCCTTGCTTGTATCAGGCGGGGCATAAGGGAACCGTGAGGAAAGAGCGGCGGATGGGGGACCGATGCTCTTTCTCCGCGTCGCCCCGGTTGCTACTTTGTGTGATTGGCCGGCTTTTCAGATTCGCAAAAAGTCTTGTCGGCCGAAGCGACCACCCAGGCAACCCGCCTGGGGTCGTGGGCATAGAAGGAGAGCAGGTAGGGACGGCTGACAACCACCATCATGGGAAACGCATTCGCGTTTTCGCGCCACTCATAGACAATTCGCCCAGCGGCTCTGCGCGTTTCTTTGAGAGCCAGGGGGCCCGGAACTTTGAGCTTTGCGAGCCCAATGAGTCCGTCGGAGGCAACGCGCTGCGGATCGTCGAAGGCCCACGCCCGCTCGCCATCATCTGCCAGTTGTTGTGCGTGAAGCTGCTCACTGAACGAATAGGGATTAGTGAGGCTCTGGTCTCCGCAGCCTACGGCCTCTAAATTCGGTTGATCGTACGATGCGCCGTAGTCGAGATCGTCGCGATCCTGAGGGTCTACCGACTTGATCTCTTGAATGGCGAGCAGGCTGCAGCAGCCCATGTGTCCGTAGCCTGCCCAAGCGGATTCACCATTGGGGTAGGTTTCCTTTCTTCCCGCAAAAAGGCGGCCCACAATCGTGGCATGGACGACCGAGCCATACTTGCCGGAGCGAAACGGGGGTTGGATTTGCTTATCGAAGAGCCGGAACTGGTCATTCTCCAAAAGGGGGATAGGGATGTTCTCGACTTGTAATTCCCGCGGACGGCTCTTACCGGCGGTTGGTCCACAGCAATAGATGGTGTCCGACTTGGCCGTGCCCCCGTACTCCAGCCAGATTTCCGGGTAGGCGAGGCAAACCGGGTCGAAGAGCGAGAAATCCTCGAAATCGTGCGAAATAAAGCCTTCCACTTCAACAAGTCTGTGATTGTAGGCGGAGGGATCGGCCTTGAGCTGGCAAAGGGTGACCTTCCAGGGTTCTTCGCACCAGCCGACTGAAGAGAAGCATGAGATACAAGCCGCTGCACAGGCCGCAAGCCAAAGCCGTTTCATCGGAGCGCCCCCGAGACCGCGGTCTGGGCCGCTTCGGCGGCCGCCATCTCATGCCTAGAATCAATGCTCTTGCTCACTGTGTTCAACCCCCTATCACGCAGCCCGCTGCTTCTTCTGCACGCGAATCGGCCGAATCAAAACCTCGGCCGGTATTCCAAGCTTCTGATTCAGTTGCCGTATCATCGCCAGCGAAAGGGCGCGATCCCGGCGCAGAACCTCGTAGACGCGGGTGCGATTGCCGATGATTCCGATGAGGGCCTTCTTGTCCTCGCCTTGCTGCTCCAGCCGGAACTTGATCGCCTCGATAGGGTCCGGCATATCCATGGGAAAATGCGCCTCTTCGTATGCCTCCACCAAGGTGGTGAGAATCTCCAATCGATCTCCGTCGGCGGTGGCTTCCTCGGCGTCCCACAAACGTTCGATCTCCTTCAGGGCGGCCGCGTGGTCGGCGTCAGTCTTGATCGGCTTCAGATGCATATTGAATCGTCCTCGCGTCAATCTTGTCGTATTCCTTGTGCGTTCCCAGCCATTTGATAAAAAGGGTGCTCCGTCCGTAGTTCACCCCGGCCACCAGACGATACGCATTCCCCTTGATGTTGAAGACCACCCGGTCGGCTCCCACGATGCTTGCATGCGCATATCTCGCTTTCACATCGGACGAATTCTTCCATTCCGCTTGCCGCGCCTCCTGAAACCAGGAATCGAGCGCGGCCTTCAGAGCGCGGTGGTCCTTGTGTCCCTCCATCCGTTCGAGGAACCGCTTCAATGTGCTCCGGGCAATGACGCGCACATCGACACCATATCATGTTCCCAAAATGGATACAAGGCGCTTCATCGGGCTTCAACCGAATGCGCCAAAAAACGCTAGGGGCGTCAGGCAGGGGTTGGCGTCCGCCGCCCCTCTCTTCAACTCCGATCGACCGGGGTTGCCCATGGGCACACCGCCTCGGCGCGGCAATCGAGGCGTGGCGCGCCGCTGGCAGATTCGATCCGCAAACCCCACCCCCGCCCGGCCAAGTCCAGGTTCGCCCGGAACCAGTCCGCCATTCCCCGGTAAACTCCCTCGTTTTGAACAGGGCGGCGAGAACTTCTTTATGGGTTCCTTATACGGAAAGGGAACTGCCGGGTAATATAATCGACTCACCCTCTCGTTCATACCGCGTTGTTCGACAATCGCTCCCTAGCCTCAACGTAGCCAATTCGGGAGGAAAATCATCAAGGAGATTGGACGATGCCCAAGAGTGCAACCGACGTAATAAAGCTGGCCAAGGACACCGGCGCAAAGATTGTGGACCTGAGGTTTATCGATCTGCCCGGAATGTGGCAGCATTTCTCCATCCCGGTCGAAGACCTGGAAGAAGATCTGTTCAACGAAGGGATCGGGTTCGATGGCTCCAGCATCCGCGGATTCCAGCAGATCAACGAAAGCGACATGCTTCTCTTCCCGGACCCGGAGACGGCGTATCTGGACCCCTGTTTGGAGATTCCAACGCTGAGCATCATCTGCGATGTGAAGGATCCGGTGACGGGGAACCCCTACAGCCGCGACCCGCGCTACATCGTAAAAAAGGCGGAAGCCTACCTCAAGAGCACCGGCATCGCCGAAACCAGCTACTGGGGCCCCGAGCTTGAGTTCTACATGTTTGACAATGTTCAGTATGACCAGAACGCCTTCACCGGCTACTACCGCATCGACTCGAACGAGGGCGTATGGAATACCGGCCGGGATGAGAAGCCCAACCTGGGCTACAAGCTGCGCCACAAGGAAGGCTACTTCCCGGTGCCGCCGTCCGATCAGTTCCAGGACCTGCGTTCCGAGATCATCCTCAAGATGAAGGAAGTCGGGATTCCCGTCGAAGTGCACCATCACGAAGTGGGAACCGCCGGCCAGGCCGAGATCGACATGCGCTTCTCGCCCATGCTGAAGATGGCCGACAACGTCATGTACTACAAGTACATCATCCGCAACGTCTGCAAGAAGCACGGTAAGGTGGCCACCTTCATGCCCAAGCCGATCTTCGGCGACAACGGCTCCGGCATGCACGTGCACCAGAGCCTGTGGAAGAGCAACACCAATCTCTTTTTCGATCCGAAAGGCTACAGCCTGCTCAGCCCGCTGGCCCTCAACTACATTGGCGGCCTGTTGAAGCACGCTCCGGCGCTGCTTGCGTTGTGCGCTCCGACCACCAACTCCTATCGCCGGCTCGTGCCGGGCTACGAAGCGCCGGTCAATCTGGCGTTCTCGCAGCGCAACCGCTCGGCCGCGGTGCGCATTCCGGTGTATTCGAAGAGCCCCAAGTCGAAGCGCCTGGAGTTCCGCTGCCCCGATCCGTCGGCCAACCCCTACCTGTGCTTCTCCGCTCTCCTCATGGCCGGCCTGGACGGAGTCAAGAACAAGATCGATCCGGGCGAGCCGCTGGAGAAGGATCTGTACGAACTGGAGCCCGAGGAAGCCGCCAAGATCAAGAGCACACCGGGCTCGCTGGGCGAGGTTCTCGACGCGCTGGAGAAGGATCACGCTTTCCTGCTCGAAGGCGGCGTCTTCACCGAGGACCTGATTTCGACCTGGATCTCGTACAAGCGGGAACGCGAATTGGCGCCGGTCAACCTGCGCCCCGTGCCCTACGAGTTCTTCCTGTACTTCGACCTGTGAGGCGCGGGACTTTGCGCGCTTGAGCACACGTTCCTTTTTGAATTCCCGGGCCGATGCTTCCCATCGGCCCGTTTTTTTTGATTGCCCAGCCGCTTCGATGATTCTTCACGAGAAAGCCCTCAGCGCATTAGATCCCTGCCTGCCTGGAGATCCCTCTTCGCGGTACTCTGGTTGCTCTGGAGATTCTTCGACCTCATGCCCAGTTTGCGCCGCGCCCGCGCGGAACCGCAGAGGTCCGGCCGCCGTATCATGGGAAGAGACGCGCCGGGCGCAAGCCCGCGCGCCCTGAGGCGCTGAAACCATGGCGAAGTTTCTCTTGTGGTGCATTCTTCTGGTGCTGTGCTGGCCGCTGGCGCTGCTCGCTCTGATTCTGTATCCGGTGGTGTGGCTGCTCCTGTTGCCGCTTCGCCTGGTTGGAATCGCCGTGGGTGGCGCGCTGGAGCTGGTGAGCGCGATTATCCTTCTCCCGGTCCGGGTTCTGCGCGCCATTTGATTCGCAGCCCGGTTCCCTGCCCGCGAGCCGGCCTTTTCTAGCGCGAAACCTGCTTGGCGCGTTGTCGTCCGGAACTGCTGATTTCTTCGCACTGGCTTGCCGCCGCCCGGCTCCCTGCGGTAGCGTCAGCCGTAGGCCTGCAGCGCCGGCCGTCGAATCGCGTCCAATTGTTCAGGGGGGGAGATCGATGCGTGGAGTTTTGCCGGTGGTTTTTGCGGCGCTGATGCTGGCCACGCCGTCCACAACCCAGACGCAGACCGCGGACGAAGCCGGCGCGAAGAACGCGCAGCAAGCGCGCGCCGCCCTGGACGCCATGGTGCGTGCCCTGGGCGGCCCGGCCTGGCTCAACATGAAGAACATGACCCGCGAAGGGCATGTGGCCGGGTTCGACCATGGCGACCCCGGCGAAGGCACCACCGAGTACTGGGAGTTCCACGCCTGGCCGGACCAGGACCGCATCGAGTTAACCAAGCACCGCGACGTGGTCCAGTTTTACATCGGGCGCGAGGGCTGGGAGGTGACCTATCGCGGCAAGAAGGCCCTGCCCCAGGACATCGTGGACGACTACCTGCGCCGCCGCGATCACTCCATCGAGACCGTGGTCAAATACTGGCTCAGCGATCCCAAGACCATCCTGGTCTACGAGGGCCAGCGCTTGGCCGAGCGCCACCTGGCCGACCAGGTGACTCTTATCTCCCCGCAGAACGAAGCGGTCACCATCCAGATGGACACGCAAACCCACCTGCCGCTACGCCGTACCTTCGAGTGGCGTGACCCGGTCTTCAAAGATAAAAACATCGACGCCGAGGAGTATGACGACTATCACACCTTCGACGGCTTTCCAACGGCGTTTACGATCACGCGCTTCAAAAACCAGGAGATCATCCGGCAGTACTTCCTGATCCACGTGAGCTATAACCAGCAGTTGCCGTCCGACTTCTGGAGCGTGGACGCGGCCGCGCGCCGCATCAAGAAGTAGAGCGGGGAAGTTACTCCCGATATAAGTTACGCATAGATCGCTGCCGCCTGATCGCGGCATCCCAATGGGTACTATTCTCCGGGCCGCAAGGTGCCCAACGCGCTAAGGTAACTGCACTAAAGCAGCGACCTCGCTTGCACATAAGTTGTAGCTTAATGTCGATTGTCCCCTTGCGAACAGTAGTTTCGTGCGTGTAGAAACAAGATGGCGCCTTTGGCCCCCGCAAAGGAATTCCGTGGGAGTTTCTCGACGCCTTGGGTCCGGCACTCGGTTTCTTCCTTCGGTGGATAAGTCACTTGGGTGTGATTACCTTTGGTCCAATGTCGTCAGTATCGCAGGAGAACCGGTGACGGATAACGGAACATACCCTCTTCCAGAGGCGGATGGTGAAGAGAGGCTGGAAGGTCTCGTGCGTCCCCGTGCCCAGGAGGATCCGAACCGGGAGAGCCGGTCGTGCAATCACGGCCATGATCCTCAGACCGGCCTGTTGACTCAGGACGACTTCCAGAACGCCCTTGCGTCGCTGCTGAAGAATAGTCCCGCGGAGCAAGAGGTTGCGCTGATCTGGATCGACCTGGTAAGCCTGCGCAGGGAGTATTCTCTGTGGGGCTGGAAGCGGGCGGAGGCGCTGACGCGCCGCATTGCGGGAACATTGCGCTCCGTTGTAGATGCCGATGCGCTGTTGGGCCGTGTCGGCGACAGCAGCTTCATGGTGGCCATGCGAGCCTCCAAATTTAACAAGATCAGCCGGGACCGCATCCAGGAGATCGTGGACTCGCTCACGCCGCGGCGGCAGAACGGCTCAGAGGTGAGGCTGGAAGTGGCGGCGGGAGTGGCATTCTTCCCCTCCGACACCAGATCGGCCGAGGATCTGGCGCGGTTCGCCATCCTGGCTGCGGACCGCGCCGGCCATGTCAAGAGCCGGAACGTGGTTGCCTTCCACGCCAGGATGAACAGCCAGATCGTGCGCGACCATCTGTTGGAAGTGGAGATGGGCAAGAGCCTTGACCAGGGCCAGTTCCGGATGTTCTACCAACCTAAGCTGAACCTGGCAACGGGTGAGGTCATTGCGGCTGAGGCGCTGATGCGCTGGCATCACCCCGAGTTGGGTGCAGTCGCGCCCAGCGAGTTCATTCCCGTAGCCGAACGCTCCGACCTGATTCACGGCATCTTCGACTTCAATTTACGGGCCGCGCTGGAGCAGGCCCGGCGTTGGCGCGATCTAGGCGTTGCACTGCCGATTATCGC
>JBEKPA010000164.1:0-8191 GCA_049521195.1 Occallatibacter sp. | reverse complement strand
CAGGGCCTTTTTGCGCACGGTAAAGGCGCTGGCCAAGGAGCAGGGACCGCCGTTTTACTATCATGTGGAGCCGATGGGCTGAAGGGGTTGCCCCTGGCTGTTCCTTGAACCTGGGCGCAATTGGAGATGCTTCGGTCCCGGTTTGCGGAGGGGCTGGTGCTGCTTTGGCTTCCGATGCGTCTATAGGCTCAGAAGTTCCGGCAGAGATGCTTTGCTCCACGGACCGCTCCGGCCATTTACAATTCTGGAAGCGGGGCCCGGCTCGAACCGGTGCGCCGGAATCGACAAGCTCGTTGCCAGCCGGACGGTTGCGCAGTCGTGAGGTTCAGGACCGAATGAAGAAGATCGCATCAATTGCATTCCTGCTGGCCGTGTGCGTGGCCGCAGGCCGCGCTCAGGAAAGCCGCCAGGACATCAGCATCAGTGGATTGGGGCTGGTCGAGCCGTTCATTGCCTCGTCCACCGACGTTCAGGTTCACTCCACCACCGGCTATGGCGCGCTGGCCAGCTACCGTTTCATGCTCACGCCCTCGAGCGCCTTCGAGGGTAACTACGGGATTACCTACCAGAACAAGATCACCTACTACTCGCCTGGATTTGCAAAAGGCATCACGATTCTGACCCGCACCCAGGAGATGTCGGGGGCCTACGTGCACACCTTCAATTTCCGCAAGTTCAACCCGTTTGTCGAAGGCGGGCCAGGCGCCTTGATCTTTTTGCCCATTGTGAACACCGGCACGACGGTATTGGGCGCCAAGCAGCAGATCGGCATCGGCGGCATGTACGGAGCGGGGTTTGCCTACGAGATCAGCCCCAGCTTCGACATTCGCGCGGAATATCGCGGGTTTGTCACCAAGGTTCCCAACTTTGGCGACCCTGGCGGCTATAAGTTCGACACCAACAAGTGGTACAACATCTTCACACCCGCCGTCGGCGTGGCGTATCACTTCTAACAGCTTATCCGTAAATTGCTGATTCTGTAGCGCCGCTCTCCAGAGCGGCTGTCGTGCAGGTCTCCAGACCTGCACTCATCGCCTCTGGCGGCTTAGAAGCCGCCAGCACAGCCGGTCTGGAGACCGGCGCTACAATTTGCGGATAGGCTCTGAGGGCGCCGATTCAGGGCTGACCAGCGCAGCAGCGAAAAGGGACGGGCCGAAGCCCGTCCCGTTCTTGTTGAATCTGGCGCGGAATCCATTCAAATCAAGGTTTCAAGAGCCGTTTTCTCGCTCCTGGCGCGCTTCCGGGTAGCATCCCAACTCCTTGACCATGACGCAATTAGGGCGCAGTGCCTCAATGGCGCGCGAACGCTCCTCTGGGGAGCGAATCTGGCAATCCACGTAGAAGATGTACTCCCAGGGCTTGCCATGGACCGGGCGGGACTCGATCTTGGTCATGTTCGTGCCGATGCCTGAAAGCCCATTCAGCGCGCGAACTAGAGTCCAGGGTCTGTCTTCCACGGAAAATGCCAGACTGACCTTGTTCGAAGCGGGATCGGCAACGGCGTCCTTTGTCCGGCGGACCAGGAAGAAGCGGGTAAAGTTTTCCGGGTTGTCCTCGATGCCCGCCTGAAGGATCTGCGCTCCGTAGTAATGGGCCGCGGCCTCGCTGGCGATGGCCCCCGCATGGCAGTCGCGCAATTCGACCAGTTGCTTGACGCTGCCGGCGGTGTCGTAGAAGGCGTAGGCCTCCATTCTGGGGTGCTGAGCCAGGAACCGCCTGCACTGCGCCAGGGCTACAGGATGCGAGAAGACGCGGTCGATCTCACCGATCGAGGTTCCGGAGATGGCGATTAGGTTGTGGCGGATGCGCAGGAGCGTCTCGCGCAGGACTCGCACATCGTGGGCCAGCAGCAGGTCGAAGTGCTCCAGGACCGAGCCGGCCAGGCTGTTCTCAATGGGAATGACGGCGGCCTCTACGGTTCCGTCGACGAGCGCGGCAAAGGCGTCGGCGGAGAGCGAAAACGGGATGATCGCCGCATCGGCGACCAGCTTTATCGCCGCTTCATGGCTGAATGAGCCGGGTTCTCCCTGGATGGCAATCTTCATTCCTGCGCCTTGTACCGCGGTCGATGCGCGCGGGGCGGGCGCCGTGGAGGCGCCTTGCGGGACGCGCTTTCTGGCACCATACCACAGCCCGAGGGGAGTTTCGTCAGGGAATCCGCTTGCAGGCATGAGATTCAACTCCGCAGCCACAGGTCGGCTGCCACAAAGGCTAGAAAGACGGTGGCGATGACGCCGTTCATGGTGAAGAAGGCGGCGTTGAGGCGGCTCAGGTCGCGGGGCGAAACCAGGGAGTGCTCGTAGACCAGGAGCAGGGCCGCGGCGGCGATGCCCAGCCAGCCGAATGCATGAAATTGAAACAGGAGGCCGAACCAGGCGAGCAGAACCAGCATCGCCAGGTGCATGGCGCGGGCGGCCCAGATGGCGGCGGGAATGCCCACGGCCTGTGGCAGGCTGTGGAGGCCGGCGGCGCGGTCGTGCTCGCAGTCCTGGCAGGCGTAGAGGACGTCGAAGCCGCCCGCCCACAGGGTGACGGCTGTGGTGAGCACCAGGATGCGGGGGTCGAGCGAGCCGCGGACGGCGATCCAGGCCGCCGTGGGCGCCAGGCCGAGGGCCAGGCCCAGCCCCAGATGCGACCAGTGGGTGACGCGCTTCAGGTAGCTGTAGCCCAGCAGCACCGCAAGCACCAGCGGCGACAGGTAGAGAGTGAGCCGGTTGAGCTGGGCGGAAGCCAGGACGAAGACGAGGGCGGCGAGGATCGTGAAGCCGAGGACGAACTGGCGCGTCAGCAGCCCGGCGGGAATGGCGCGGCCGCGGGTGCGGGGATTGGCGGCGTCCAGGTCGGCGTCCGCCCAGCGGTTGAAGGCCATGGCCGCAGAGCGGGCGGCGACCATGGCCACCAGAATCCAGGCGATGGTGCGCAAAGTGGGCAGTCCGTTCGCAGCGAGGATCGTAGCCGTCAGCGCAAAGGGGAGCGCGAAGATGGAGTGTTCCCACTTGATCATCTCCAACGTTGTGCGCGTCTTGTACCAAATGCCGGGCATGGGGGCCTGTGGACTAGTTTACTTGAGGGGCGGAGGGAAGCATCAGGCCCTTATTCTCCGGCCAAGGCCCTTTCCGGTCCGATGGGGTCTTGGGAATGGAAGCGCAAGAAAATGGACACAGCCTGGGGTGATCTGAGATATATTGGCTGCTGCCGGAACCGCAGAACGGAGTTCCGGACTAAAGGAGGAAATGTGAAAATCGGCAAGGCAGTAAGCGCTGTCGGGATTCTCTTCTGCGTGGGATCGCTCAGCCTGATGGCTCAGACCGTCCGGATTGGAGGGGAGTCGTTGCGGGCCAATGGTGAAGTTGCCAAGGGCTTTCAGTATACGGGTTCGTGCCCTGTCAATCTGCAATTCGGCTGGGGCTTGATCGGTACGGGACCAACCACGGTGAACTACCGCTTTGTCCGCAACGATGGTGGCCATTCTACCAACTCACAGAGCGTCAATCTGCCCCAGGCCAATCGCTCCGTGCCGGTCTACGAGACGTGGCGCCTGGGCGCGAATACGCCGCAATTCGCCAGCTACACCGGCTGGGTGAAACTCATCATCGAGTCTCCCAATCCCCTTGAAGGGAAGATCGGATTCACCATTCATTGCCAGTAGAGAACCAGTAGATAAATGGATGGCCACCGCCGTTCTGCATCGACGGAATCGCCTGCGCGACGGCTTGGTTAAAGTCGTCCGGCATGTGTGCATTCGCCCCATGAGCGGATAGGTTTCCTTTTCACTCCGACCACTGTCGCGGATGCGGGAGGCAAGGTGTCGTCCATGAGGGTTGGAGGCCGCGGCCGCGGAGCGGGCGGCGCCCATGGCGAAGAGAATTCTGGCGATGATGCACAGTAGGGGCTAGCCGCGGGCTTCGGCTTCTTCCACTGTGGCGGCCATGGAGATGATCGAGTCTACTTTGGTCATCCTGAAGAGTTCCATGACGCGGGGGCTCACGCCGGCGACGATCAGGCGGGCGCCCTTGCGCTGGCAGTGGACGTAGTGGTTGATGATGGCGCCCATGCCGGCGGAATCCATGTAGGGAACGGCGGCGAGGTCGAGGATGGTGAGGGGCGGCGGGTCGCCGGCGCGAAACTGCGCCTGCAGGTCGAAGAGGTTGCACAAGGTGAGGGGGCCGGTGAGGCGGAAGATCAGCATGCCGGGAGCTTTGCCTTCTTCCTGTGCGATGGTCAGAGGGGCGTCGATGGCCATGGTGGGATAAGTGTAAGGAATAAAACGCGCTTTTGTCGTTACAAATGTGTGAATGTCGGGGAAGGTTGTGTCTGGGACGCGATCTGCGCGCCGCGGTTTGCATGGGGTGTAAAGGGTGCGGCCACGGAGGGGCTCCGTGGCCGGGTGAACATTCGTAGAACCGATTGAGCCTTACTGGGTCGCGGCTTGCTTCTGCGCCTCGGACGGCTGGTTGGCGACTTGCAGGTAATTCTTTACGCTGAAGACGCCGGGGACGCCGCTGGCGCGGATGAAGGCCAGGTTCTTGTCCCCGTCGCTGTCGACGACGCCATAGAGCTCGACGTGGCCGTTCTGCACCGAGATTCGAATGGTCTTGGCGGGGTCCATGGCGTACTTGTTCAGGGCCGCGTAGCCGTAGACGGCGTGGGCGACTTCCACCCTGATCCGGTCGTCCATCATGGAGGCGGGATCGACCTCAATCTCGTCGATTACATCCTTGACGCCGGGATAGGTGCTGACCAGGCCTAGCGCGGAGTCCCTGGCCGAGTAGTTGAGCGCATGACCGCCGAGGGTGGCGACGCCGTTTTGGACGCTCACGCTGATGGCGTCGAAGACGTTCCCATAGCCGACCTGATCGTATTCCAGCTCTTCGACCAGCTTTGCCTCCAGTTGCGAGTCCGGAACGTTGGGGCCGGCGACCTCGATCAGGTTGCGGACAGCGCTGACGCCCCTGGCCTTGCGGACGCGCTTCTCGGCGTCGGCCTTGTACTCGTAGAGGTCCACGGTTCCGGTGAGCGTGGCGATGCCGTTGTCCACGGTCACTTTCACGTCGCGATATTGCTTGTGGTTGAGCCGGGCAGCGGCGGCGCCGGTTGCCGGGCTGCCTCCATCCGCCTGCGCGGCCGCGCCGGAGCGTGGGGCTGCCAAAGCGGCCTGGGGAAGGACGAAGAGTACCGCGGCAAACGTAGCCGCGAAAAGTGCTGTCCGGGTAGAGCGTATCTTCCGTTTCATGACTGACTCCTCCTTGGGGATGGGGAAACTCTTGTGGCAACTGGCCTGAGATCGGTCGCTTTCCAGGTCTCTCCGCCGCGGCGGACGAGGCTCAAGGCGTCCGGCCGGGTTGCCTTTCCGGAGGTTAGACACGGGCTTTTGGGAAAGGTTGCGCGCGGCGGTTTCCCATCCTACCCGCAAAAAGTCGCCGAGGCGGCGCGCGGCGAGGGGGCACTCTGGTTTCTCTCTGATCCTCGCCCCGGCGAGCCTTCGGCCTGATCACTGCCCCCTTACCGGTAGCGGCGCGTGGCCTTGACGACCATGGAGAAGACGCCGGACTCGTCGCGGGCCACGAGCAGCGATACGTGGCGGTTGATGGCGACTTCGGCCTGGATCAACTGCTGGCTGGTGGTGTTGACGTTGGTGGCGTAGGTGAGGGTGACGTAGCGGCTCAACTGCTCCTCGACGATGATCCGGGAGGTGGAGTTGCCGAGGGCGCCGAGATAGTTGGGGTCGAGTTTGACACTGCCGGCGCCGAAGAGCTTCTGCACGCGGCTGCTGACGGTGGCGTTGAGCGCGCCGCCGAGCAGGGCGTCGGTGGTGGGATTGGCGAGGGCCTGCTCCTGCTGCTGGGTATAGAGGCGCTGCTGGTTCTCGGTGCGGCCCAGTGCCAGCAGGGCGACGACGTCGGCCTCGGGCAGCGGGGGATCGCTGCGCCAGGTGACGGCCGGGTTCTGGAGCGTGCCGTGCAAGCCGAGGGTAATATCGTAGTCTTCGACGCGGGCGGTGGCGCTGAGGTCGATGGAGGGTTCAATGCGGACCGGGTTGGAGAAGAAGATGTCGCCGCGCTGGAGTTCGTAGCGGGTTCCGGCGATGAGAGCGTTGCCCTCGGTGATGGAGACGCGGCCCAGCAGCGAGGGCGAGGCGACGGTGCCGCGCAGGCGCAGGTCCACGTTGCCGGCCAGCTTGGCGTAGGCGTTCTGGAAGTTCAACTGCGGCGAGGAGACCACATGCACGTCCAGGTGGATGTGGTTCGAGGGCGCGTCCGCCGGCGCGATGGTTTGCACGGCGTTGGCCTGCGCGGCCAGGGCGGCAATGTCCAGGTCGGGACTGACCGAGAAGCGGGTGATGAGCACGTCGCCCGCCAGCAGCAGGTTGTTCTGTGAGCCTTCCAGGCGCAGCGTGGCGTCGGCCAGGGAGCTGACTCCGGGCGGATAGCGGATGCGAATACCCTTGCCGGTGACCGAGAGATCGGCGTAGATGCCGCGCTCGTAGGCCAGGAAGCCGGCCACGCTCAGCAGGCCGCCGCCGCTCATGGCGGTCAGCGATTTGACCTCCAGGCGGTTCTGGTTGAATTCGAGCGTGCCGTGCAACTGGCTGAGGCCGTTGGGAATATCTTCCAGCGAAAGAGACCCGTTCTGGAAGTCGATGCGTCCCTGCAAGCCGGGATTCTTCAACGGGCCGTGGGCCTCCACCTGGAAGGTAGTGGTGCCGCTGGCGGTCAGGTCGGGATCGATGGTTTCGGCCAGCTTGAGGTTGATGGAGCCGCTGGCGGCAAGGTCGAGTTGCCGCTTTTCCTTCAGGTCCAGGCTGCCTTGGGCGCGGAGGTCGGTCTCCTCACCGGTGACGTGCAGGGGATCGAGATGGATGCGGGCATCGGCCAAGGTGGCGTGTACGCCGCCCTGGCTGGCAAGATGGACGCCGGCGACGGTGACCGCCAACTCGTCCAGCCGGGCTTCGCCGCGAAGCTGCCCGGGGCGCGCCAACGGGCCCTCAATTGTGACCGTGCCGGCCAGGGAGGACTCGCCGGTGAGGGCCTCGATGTGAGCCATCTTGAGCAGGGCGCCGATGTTGAAATGGGAGAACACGAGCTCAGCCTCGGTGGCGTTGTCTTCATTGAGCGTGGTCTGGCCGTGGAGGTTCACTTCGGCGCCCTCCAGCCGGGTGGTTGCGTTGTAGGTGACGGTGCGGTTGGCGGTGTGGGCCGCGAACTCCAGCCCGCCAAGCGGCTCTCCGGCCAGAGCCAGCGGGCTGAGAGTGGCGTGGGCCTCCAAGCGGGGGTCTTCGAGCGTGCCCGAACCGAGCACGGAGAAGCCCAAATTGCCGGTGATGTCGAGCCCCTGACGGCGCAGAGCCTCGATTTTGGCCACGTCGATGCCTGTGCCTTTGGCGTCCACCTGAAAGCGCCGGGAATTGAGGTCGTAGCTGCCCGTGGCGGAAAGATTACCGGCCGGCGCGCTGACGGTAATCGAGGCCAGCTTGAGCAGGCCGTTGGTCATGGTTCCCTGGGCACGGACGCGCGTGACCGGCTCGCCGTAGACGGCGCCGCCGTCCAGCTCGGCCCACCCAGAGCCGCCCAGGGCGTGAATAACGCCGTCGATCTGGAGCTGGGCATCGATCACGCCGGTCAGGGGCAGGTTCGGTCCGGTGAACGGCGCCAGAAGGTCGAAGCCCACCTTAGCGGCGCGCAGGCGCAAATGAAGCGTGGAGTTGAGGTCGAACGCCGAAGCGAGTTGCCGGCCGCGCGCGGCTTCCAATGTGCCGTTCAAGGCCATTTCGGCCTTCCCGCGGCGCAACAGGCCGCGCGAGATGTCAATTCGGTCGGCGGAGTAGCTTCCGGTAGCCTCGACCGTGTCCCAGGGAACGAAAGCGGGCCGGGCGGCTTGCGGCTGGGCTGGTTTGTCGTTTTGGACGGGCTGGACGGGGAGCAACTCGATGGCCAATTGCGTGGCTTTGAGGCTCCCCGCCAGGTGCGGATCGACCAGCGAGCCGGTCCACGATCCGTGAAAGTCACCCTGACCGGCAAGAGCTATCGGCAGCGCGGCGGCGCCGCTCTTCCCGTACCGGTTCAATCCCAGGTCGCGGAGCACGGCATCGAACTCCCAGAGGTTGTGCGAATGGAAGTCGACGCCAAAAGCCGAGTGGCTGGTGAGCGGGTAAGCGCCCAGATGGCCATGGGCCTCCAATTGGCTGGCGGGA
>JBEKPA010000163.1:0-8201 GCA_049521195.1 Occallatibacter sp. | reverse complement strand
AACTTCTTTGCCGCCTCGCGCATCTCGGTCTCCAGCTTGGCGATATAGGCGTCCAGCTCGGCCTGCGAAGTCAGCTCCGGAAGCCCCGCCGTCTCATCCACCTCCACCTCGCCATACTCGGCCTTCAAAATCTGCGCCAGTCCCATATCCACCTGGCTGATAATCGACTGCGGCGTGATCCCGTGCTCCTCGTTGTAGGCCCGCTGCACGTTTCGCCGCCGATCCGTCTCGTCTATCGCCCGCCGCATCGAGTCGGTTACGCGGTCGGCATACAGGATCGCCCTTCCCTCGATGTGCCGCGCCGCCCGTCCCATGGTCTGGATCAGCGACCCCGCCGAGCGCAGAAAGCCCTCCTTGTCCGCGTCCAGAATGGCCACCAGCGAGACCTCCGGCAGGTCGAGGCCTTCGCGCAGCAGGTTGATGCCGATCAGCACGTCGAACTCGCCTTTGCGCAGCCCGGCCAGGAGCTTCACCCGTTCCAAAGTTTCTATCTCCGAGTGCATGTAGCGGCAGCGCACGCCCACTTCTGTGTAGTAGCCGGCCAGATCCTCGGCCATGCGCTTGGTCAGCGTGGTCACCAGCACCCGCTCGCCGCGCTTGGCCCGGTCGCGAATCTCGCCCAGCAGGTCGTCGATCTGCCCCTTCACCGGCCGCACCTCGACCTCCGGGTCCACCAGCCCCGTGGGCCGGATGACCTGCTCCACCACCACCCCTGCCGAGCGCGTCAACTCATACGGCCCCGGCGTGGCTGAAACGTAGATCGTCTGATAGATCCGCTCCTCGAACTCGTCGAACTTCAGCGGCCGGTTGTCCATGGCCGAGGGCAGCCGGAAGCCGTAATCTACAAGGTTCTGCTTGCGGCTGCGGTCCCCGTGCCACATTCCATGCACCTGCGGAATGGTCGCGTGGCTCTCGTCCACAAAGAGCAGAAAGTCGCGCGGAAAGTAATCCAGCAGCGTCGGCGGAGGCTCGCCCGGCAGCCGCCCGCTGAAGTGCCGCGAGTAGTTTTCGATCCCGTGGCAGTAGCCCATCGACTTGATCATCTCCAGGT
This sequence comes from Occallatibacter sp., assembly GCA_049521195.1. GTDB lineage: Bacteria > Acidobacteriota > Terriglobia > Terriglobales > Acidobacteriaceae > Telmatobacter. The sequence goes on along the minus strand of JBEKPA010000163.1, from coordinate 7,150 downwards.
CGAAACGCGTGCGCTGATGAATCCTCTGCGCCTCCACCATGCGCCCCTGCGACTCCAGCTCCGGCACCCACGTGTTCAGCTCCGCAACGATCGAGTCGATGGCCTCCGCCCGGCGCTCCGGCTGCACCACGTAGTGGCTCTTGGGATAGATCGGCAGCCGCGCGTACCGCTGCTTCACCGTCCCAAACAGCGGGTCGATTTGCGACAGCGATTCAATCTCGTCCCCGAACATCTCAATCCTGTATGCCGACTCGTCGTAAGTCGGAAAGACCTCGATCGTGTCGCCGCGCACCCTGAAGGTCCCGCGCCGGAAGTCCGTATCGTTGCGCTCGTAGAGTATCTCCACCAGCCGGCGAGTTACGTCCTTGCGGCTGATCCGCTGCCCTTTCTCCAGCAGCAGCAGCATCCCGTAGTAAGCCTCCGGCGAGCCCAGCCCATAGATGCAGCTCACCGAGCTGACGATGATCGCGTCCCGCCGCTCGAAGAGCGAGCGCGTGGCCGACAGCCGCAGCTTGTCCAGCTCCTCGTTGACTGTCGCTTCCTTCTCGATGTATAAGTCGCCGGCCGGAATGTAGGCCTCCGGCTGGTAATAGTCGTAATAACTCACAAAGTATTCCACCGCATTGCCGGGAAAGAACTGCTTGAACTCGTGATAAAGCTGCGCCGCGAGAGTCTTGTTGTGCGCCAGGATCAGCGCCGGCCGGTTCGACTGCTCGATGATCTTGGCCATGGTGAAGGTCTTGCCCGACCCGGTCACGCCCAGCAGCACCTGGTGCTTCTCGCCCGCCGCCAGGCCACTCAGCAGCTCTTCGATCGCCCGCGGCTGATCCCCCCGCGGCTTGTAGCTCGTCACCAGTTGAAAGTCCATGGCAGGATTATATTCGAACGGCGAAGAAGAAGCGAATATTCATGAACTGAGGCGATTATGCGCGTGACTTATGGAGGAGTGCAATGAGAGGATTTCCCTGTGAAGCCGGCGGGTGGCGCACCCTTGATTTCGCACCAATGAGGGTGCCCCATCCTTTCACAGGTCGCCGCACGGATTTTGCCGGGGTTATTGGTTCAGGCCCACTTCTTTCCGAGCGCTCCCAGGTCCGCACGGCCGAGGTCTTCGGGCGTCATGGCAATGCGGAATTCGACTTCGGCATTGAATTGAAGGAACCAGGGCTCAGCCAGTCGGGCAATATCGGAAGGGCTTTCAAGATTCACCACAAAGATGCCACCGCGGTGGCCTTCCCGTTCTGTAAAGTATGCGGATTCGGGTTTGGTGGCTTCGAGAATCCGGTGCATCTTCTCCCCCACCGCGCCGTTCCGGACCAAAGAGTTGAACGGTTCAATGGGAAATTGAACCAGCATGATCATGCGCATGAACGACCTCCAGGCGCCGTGGAATCGCGTTCTGGACGCGCTCGGCACAGCCCGGATTCTACCATGCGCCTGGGTTGACACGCTTCATTGATTTCATCCGGAGATGCTTTCGGCCTTCTTCGGAGGATTCGGAATTATGCGTGTGAATCGAACAGCCGGGCGCCCCAGGTCCCGTCCGCCGCGAGGCCACTCAGCAGCTCGTCGATCGCCCGCGGCTGATCCCGCCTCGGCTTGTAGCTCGTCACCAGCTGAAAGTCCATGGCAAGATTATAAGTGAGCGGCGAAGAATGAGCGAAGCTCTCAGATGTTGGGGTAGTGTGCGTCAGCTCGCTATACTTTTGGATACGGAGCCTCTCCATCTATGAGCGCGATAGTGAATGCCAAAACGAACTTTAATCTGGCCCTGCCCTTTTATGAAAACTCAGTTACGAACCCGGAAGCTCTGGCATTGTATGTGGGTGACACTCGGTTTACATACGGGGAATTGGGAACTATGGCGCGGCGTGTTTCGGGTTGGCTCGGCCTGAAAACCGGCGAGGTCTCGGGCAGAGTCGGAATTCTTGCATCCCGCACTTTGGAAGCGTACGCGGGAGTGCTGGGAACGCTGTGGTCCGGCGCGGCATACGTACCCATCAAACCGGACATCCCCGAGGACCGCCTGATTCGCATTCTTCAGCAGACAAAACTGGACGCGCTTATCGCTGACCAAGCGGGCCTGGGCCTGCTCTCGGACCGCGTGCTCGAATGCGCACCGAGCCGAATTCTCTTCGGGGCAGGTGCAAAACCGTCGCCTCACGCTTTGGGATTCCAGGGAGTTAGTTTTGAAAGCTTTGCCGATTTGCCCGACGCGGGGCCCGATCGGCCCGTAGCGGTGGCGGCAGATGCTCTGGCGTACATCATTTTCACTTCAGGCACCACGGGCACGCCAAAGGGCGTGATGATCGAAGCCGAAAGCGTCGCTCAACTGATTGAGGTCATGCAACGGCGATTCGGGTTTCGCGAAGACGACCGGGTGTCGCAATCCTTCGAGCTGACTTTCGACGTTTCCGTCTTCGATATGTTCATGACGTGGAAGACAGGCGCATCGCTCTACGTGGTTCCCGCAAAGCAACTCATGGCTCCGGGGAAGTTCATCAGAGACAACCGGCTCACGGTCTGGTTCTCCGTACCGAGCATCGCCCTGTTCATGCAACGCCTTCAGATGCTGACGCCGGGATGTTTTCCGCAGTTGCGCTACTCGCTGTTTGCGGGCGAGGCGTTTCCACTACTGTCAGCGCAGGCATGGCAGGCGGCAGCACCCAACAGTTCCGTGGAGAACCTATATGGCCCTACTGAAGCGACAATCATCTGCATTGGCCAGCGGCTCTCGGAACTGACCGGCGCTAACCCGAGCCGCGGCACGCTCCCTATTGGCGACCCGTTTGAAGGCGTGGAGGCCCAGGTTCTCGATGCGTCTATGGGTATGGCGCCTTGGCATGAGCCCGGTGAACTTGTCATATCCGGTCGTCAGTTAGCCAGAGGATACTTTGAAGATCCGGAAATGACAGCGGCGCGTTTCCCTGTGCTGTGGGGAAAGCGTTGGTACCGGACCGGCGACCTGGTTTGTCGGGACGACAGCGGTGCGTTTCATTACCTGGGCCGAATTGACAATCAGATCAAGATTCTCGGCAACCGGGTCGAACTCGAGGAAGTCGAAGCTCATTTGCGCGAGATTGTGGGGACGGATATGGTGGCGGCGGTGGCCTGGCCTCTCATCGACGGCCGGGCAACAGGGATCGCTGCCTTCCACTGCGCGCCGGGAGTTACCCGCGACGAGGTTCGCGATGGAATGAAGAAGCGCGTACCCGATTACATGATCCCGAAACGGGTTCATATTCTGGACACCCTGCCGCTAGGATCGAGCGGCAAGATCGACCGGAAGGCGCTGACCCGAATGTTGGACGAAAACCTGGTTTAGCAGCACTTGTCTCACTCTGGAGACAAGCGCATAATCCATAAAGCCATGATGCGAAAGCTCACGCTCCCCGATGGTTTGTCGGTATTCTCGTTGAATGCCGATGAAACGCGTTTCGTTCACCGCGAAGTCTTCGGTGAAAGGTGCTACTTGCAGCACGGCATCGAGTTGCACGATGGAGATTGCGTCTTCGACGTTGGCGCCAACATCGGGTTATCTTCGGTGTTCTTTCATCGCGAACGCAGGGCCGTCCGCATCTATGCCTTCGAGCCGAGTCCAGCGGCTTGCGAGTGTCTGAGAGCTAACATCGAGCTTCATGGCGTCGATGCCCGCGTCTTTGAGTGCGGATTGTCGCGAGAGTCCGGTACCGCGGAATTCACTTTCTACCCCGCGAACACGGTGCGGTCCGGATTTCACGCCGATTTGGAAGCCGATCGGGGCACGACGAAAACCTACATGGTCAACAGCGGCTTCTCTCCGCAAAATGCGGATCGGTTTCTCGGCCTCCTGTTTAAGAAAGTAACGTTTCTTTGCCGCTTGCGGACGCTCTCGGAAGTCGTAGACGAGGAGCGCGTCACGCGGATCGATCTGCTGAAGATCGACGCCGAGAGAAGTGAACGGGAGATTTTGGCGGGGATTCGAGCCGAGCATTGGGGCCTGATCCGCCAAGTCGCTATCGAGGTCCACGGTGAGGAGGGTGGCCTTGATGAAATCCAGCGGCTCTTGGCGGAGCACGGCTTCCAAGTGACCACCGAGCAGGATCGCCTGCTGAAAGGCACTACGCTATTCAACGTCTTCGCTACACGGCAGCAATGAGTGCCTCCGGTCTGAATCCCGGCTCCCGCGCCGAATCTGGTTTTCGATTCCGTGGCGACGGCTTGACCGCGTCGGCGGCGCTTCACGGCTGGTCAGTCTGCGCATCCGGCGAAGGTCTCATCCGCATCAGTTGCGGTTCATAGCGGCCTGGACCAAAGCATAAATTGCGTCGATGCTGTCGATTTGGTCCCTGTCCAAGCCAATCTGCGCAAAATCGATTCCGAAATTCTCTTCAAGAAACACCACGATTTCCACCGCGTCTATCGACTGCAAGCGTCCGCTGAGCAACAAGGAATCGCCATCCGCCAGCGATCCATCATCGCCGCAGGCAGTCAACAATCCCTGCACAAGCTCATGTATTTCCGCTTTTCCCTTCATTGATGCCCCCTAAAAATGGATGAAGAACAAGCTGGCAAAGTATCTCAGGTGCTCTGCAAGGGGATACATCCGTTCTGAGGTATCGAATACACTTAGCAGGCAGTAAAACAAGCCCACGCCAAACGCGGGCAAGAGGTGTCCGCGAAAAAGGCCGACAGGCCTGGGTCCGCGCTTTCGCAGTTGAGAAACGCTCAACGCCGCTGCCAGAACGGCACAGTAAAGCAACACTGCCTCGTAATTCGCGATTGCTTTCCAGAGCCCCTCGTCCCGAATGATCTGCCAATCGCGCGTGAAGTGGAAGAACGCGTTGCCAAAGAATGCAGCCGCGAAGGTTGCGAAGGCCATCCGCATCCGTCTATGCCCCTTCCAGTACCGAAGAAAAGCCGGGTAGAAGAATAAATCGACGAGCAATTCTTTGAAATAGTAATAGAAGCGATTGAAGAATTCCGCGATGGTTGTTGAAGACAGCGGCCGATAAGTGTTGCGCAGAGCGTTGAATCCAGCCATGCGGCAAGAGGCGATGATTCGGTGTCCCAGAATAGAAATGCTCAGAATGAGTTCAAAGAATCCGAGTATCAGGCTTTCCCAGCGCAAGTGCCATGCCGCGGGCGTTCCATTTACACTCATGGCCAACGCCTGATCCGCCGTCGGAATGCGCAAATAACCATGAAAGAACCTGAACCAATAGACTTGGAAGAACACCAGCAAGATTGCCCAGGCAAGCAGCTTCAATCCTTTCAACTGCACAACCGCAAGCTGCTCTGGATTCTGCGCTTCGATGCGGCGAAGGTATGCGGCGCCCTTCGGAAAGGGAACGTTTGTGGATCCCCACAGCGGGTGAAATGTCGCCATCTCCAGCGGCAGATCGCGGGCCGGCTTCGAGCTTCGGTCGATCAGCGCATAAGCGATGAACCAAACATAGCTCGCCATGAGGCCGACCAAATTCCATAGAATCGTGTACGGCAAGGAATGCGGCGCGGCGGCGCACGCAAAAACGATAACTGCGGTAAACCCGCCAAGAAGAAACGCAACAGGCCTTTGACCAAACCGCGATTTAGGCCACCGCATGGCGCACCAGTACAGGACAATCCCCAATCCCACGACCGCCAGGTTCAAGCCCAGGAGCAATGGCTCCCTGTAGGACTGCAGAACAACAAAAACAATGGGGGTAACCGCCAAAATGAAGCGCCGGTACTCGGGCATAAAGGTCATGAACGCGAGCATCAGCGTGAAAGACAACCCAAGCAGAGGACTGGGAAAGAAGTAGCATAAGCCCAGACCGAACGCGGCAAGCATGGTAATTCTGCCCAGCGAGGTCTGGGCAAAGGAAACCATCCTGGGGAAGGTCTCGAGGCGCGGAATAAGGCGGAATTCAGCCAAACGGTTGCGCAGCGATTGAGAGGAGTGCATTTGGGCAACCAAGTCGTTTCCTCACCATGGGGTGTCCAAGCAAGTATATTAAGGTCGGGCATCGGCGTCGAATCCCATCCCACGAGCGCAGCGAACAGTGGAGAAGGCGAGTCGCCGGTCCTTCCGCAGTCTGTTGAGCGCGCGGGTGGAATGCCGGGCGCCCCATGTAGGACAGTGTCAGCGTCGGCTTTCTCAACTCTGTTTCTTGGAGCTTCTGGGCGAAACAGAGCGCACAGAAGGGTCAGCGTGGCCGGGCCCCAGGTCCCGTCCGCCGCGGCGGAGAACCTGGGAAACCACAACTGTGACTCCGCCCTCAGCCTGTCGAAGGCGTCCGCCTGGACGGCCAGTCCCTACTCGCTCTTGCTGGTCTGTGTGGTCAGATAGCGCTCGTAGCCAAGCTCCGCGATCTGGTGCAGCTGGGCTTCGAGCCAGTCTACGTGCTCTTCCTCGTCCTTGAGCAGTTTGACGAACAGATCGCGCGAGCCGTTGTCCTTCTCGTCGGTTGCGATCCGGACGGCCTCGTTGTACAGGACCACGGCGCCCAATTCGAGCTTCAGGTCCGACTCGATCATCCCCTTGACGTTCTGGCCAACCGTCAGGGCGAGCGGCTCCATGCTGGGCGCGCCATCCAGAAAGAAGATGCGCTCGATGAGCGACTCGGCGTGCTTCATCTCGTCGATGGACTGCTTCTTGATGTACTTCGAAAGCCGGTCGTATCCCCAGTTCTCGCACATTTCGGCGTGAACGAAGTACTGGTTGATGGCGGTAAGCTCCTCGCGGAGCGCATGGTTCAGTTGCTCGATGACCTTCGGTTTACCCTTCATGGCCACGATTCTACAAGAGACGGGAGCGATTTGTAACCGGGAAATTCAGGAAGCGCGCGAGCCCGCCGCGTCCACCGCGCATGGCAGCGCGCGGCGCGATTCCGGGCCGCTCCAGCCGCTACCTGGACAATCCGCCGTGCGTTCCGCTCCCTATACGATTGCGCCTCCGTGCGGTCCGCCGGCGCGCACGGCCTCCGGCGCGTCGAACTGGTGGAAGTTCTCTTCGAAGCGGTCGGCCAGGTCGGCGGCGTGCCGATCATAGGCGACCTTGTCGGCCCAGGCGTTGCGCGGATTGAGAACCTCCGGCGGCACATCTGGGCAACTGACGGGAATGTGCAATCCAAATGCGGGTTCGGTGACAAACTCCACGTCGTCAAGGTGGCCGTTGAGCGCCGCCGCA
>JBEKPA010000162.1:0-9952 GCA_049521195.1 Occallatibacter sp. | reverse complement strand
CATAACTCTTCGACAATCCCATTGCGAGCACGCGGAATGGAGCCTTGACCGCGTCGGAGGAGGCCGTCATGTGCCCGTAGCTCTCGGGAGTAAAGAGGATGTTATTGAAGCGCTCGACCATATAGTGGTGTCCGTCATAGAGTGCGGCCATGGGCAGATAGCGCATCACGCCATCCAGCGACCAGAGCAGCGTAGGGACTCGGCCCTTTTCCTGCGGGCTCCGCTCGAGCGCGTTCAACTCGCCTTCGAGCGGGGCCACGGTCATTGCGTATAGCTCAGCCAGATGCGGTTTGGGATCGGGCCCGGGGGTGCGCAGGTCGTCGCGAACCTGGAGGACCTTGCCGCGCAACTCCGCCGGCGTAGCCGTAAGCTCGAACTTCTTGCGCGCCTGCGCCGTCACGATAATCGCGTATGCATGCTCATCGCCCAGCAGCAGGCGTATGCCCATCACATTCGGTCCCAGCCCGGCAAGGGTATTCTGCAGGCGGCTGACCTCCGACTTCTCCTTGCTAAGGAGCGCGTTCGCATCCTGGGTTCCGGCCTTTTGCGCCAGTTCCGGATAAAGCGTCTTCCTGAAGAAGTCCGATACTTCTCCGTTGCCGGCCTCGATCTTTGCTTCCAGCGTCTTCAGCCGAGCTTCTTCCTCGGGAGCGCGCGCGGTCTTGGCCAGCAATGCGGCATACTCCGCGCTCATCTGGGTCAGCGCCACCGCTGTCTTTTCCGTCGCTTCCAGGTCGGTCTCCGCCTTCTGCTGCGCGCCGTTCAGCTTCAGCGGCTCCGCCTTGGCCGCGGCGTTCTCAGCTGCTCCGCGCACAACCTCCTTCAGCTCCTGCTCCTTCAAGAGATCGAGAACCTGCTCGGCCTCTCCCAGCCGCCCGGCTTCGACCAGCAACTCGGCCAACGTCCGGTAGGTGGCGGATTTGGACTGCACAAAGCCCGTTTGCAAGGCTTTGTCCAGCCCCTCGATGTTCTTGCGGATCTGCTGGTAGGAGTTCACCGCCTCGGTGCCGAAGAAGATCGCTTCTTCGCTGCGCTGCTCCTTGCGGAAGCCGATCATCAGCGTGTTTTCAATCCCGCCCTCGATGCCCGGATCGCCCGCGGCCTTGGCCAAAGACAAGGCCGCCAGCTCGCTGGCGAGCGCCTTCTCCTTCTGGTTCAGCGCCGAGTACGCCCAGCCGATGGTCATCAGCGCCAGCGCCTCGCCGCGCCGGTCCTCCACCTCGCGCCAGATGAGCAACGCCTGGAGGTCGAGGTCCAGCGCCTTGTCCGCCTCTCCCAAATCGGAGTAATCCCGGCCCATGTTGTTCAGCGTCATGGCTTCGCCGCGCCGGTTCCCGGTCTCGCGCCAGATGGGCAGCGCCTGGCCGCAATAATCCAATGCCTTTTGCGGTTGACCCAGGTCGGCATAGGCCCGGCCGATGTCGCTGAGCGCCAGCCCCTCTCCGCTGCGGCTGCCCACTTCGCGCCAGACGGGCAAGGCCTGGTTGTAGTAGTCCAGCGCCGTCTGCTGTTGCCCCAGGTCGCGATAAAGCCGGCCCATGTTGTTCAATGTGAGCGCCTCGCCCTGGCGATTGCCGAGCGCGCGCCAGATGGCGAGCGCCTGGTCGAAGGCATCCATCGACTTCTGCTTCTGGCCCAAATCGGCATAGGCCCGGCCCATATTGTTCAGCGTCAGCGCCTCGCCGCCCCGCTCTCCCGCTTCGCGCCAGATGGGCAGCGCCTGGTTGAAGTACTTGAATGCCTCCTCGCTCTGGCCCATGTCGGAGTAAGTTCTGCCCAGATTGTCCAGGGTGCTAGCCTCGCCGGCCCGGCCGGCCGTCTCGCGCCAGTTGGGCAGCGCATCGTTCATCTCCTTCAGCGACCTAAGCTGCCCCAGGTTGCGCACCCGGTCCCTGCTGCTCATGGTTCGTCCGCTGTCCGCGCTGCTGTCGAGGTCATGCCAGATGGCGAGCGCCTCGTTCAGGTCTTTCAGCGCCTGCTCGCGCTGGCCGAGGTTGTTATGGGCTTTGCCGATATAGTTTAGGGTGTTGGCTTCGACCTGGCGAAGGCCCAGCTCACGCCAGACGGCGAGCGCCTGGTCGAAGAGCGCCAGCGCCTTCTCTTCTTGGCCCAGGTCGGTGTAAACCCTGCCCATGGTGTTCTCGGTCATTGCCTGGCCGGCCCGGTTACCCGAACTCTGTTCGATGGGCAAGGCTTCGTTCAGGCACTCCAGCGCCTTTTGCATCTTCCCGGCCTGCCGGTAGAGCATGCCGAGAAGATTCAGTTCCGTGGTCTCTTCCTTCGTGCTCTTAGCCTCGCGCGCCACCGCCAACTTCTGCTGGTGCTGAGCAATCTGATCCGCGACCGGGCCGCTTTGCGCCTGGGCGGCCGCCGACAGCAGCCCGATGGCCAGCCAGGCCGAAATGCGCATCTTGCTCGCCGAATTCATCTTTCCCCCTTATCGCGCCCGGCGTGCGCCTGCTTTACGGCTGAGCGCTTGCCGGCGCCGCCCCTGCGACTCCCAATGCAAAGTCCGCATCCTCGGAACTCCGGCTCATCACGGGATGCTGGCGCAATCCCTGGGCGGAGACGCGCTTTGATACATTTTGCGCCACATCGGCAAAGACCTGGCTCATCGGAGCGGTTCCCTTGCCATTCTTGAGCGCCTGGAGCAGGAAATAGGTGAAATATCCGTGGCGAAGCTCGTCGCTTTCCAGCGACTCCTCATCCACCCGGCTGGCGGCCATCACAATCCGCCCCGTGCCCTGGCTCATGCGCGCCAGCATCCGGTCGGACGGACCCGTATTGGCCAGTCCGGCGCTCATCCGTGGCGACTCGTTCTTCATCGAGCCGCCGCTGTAGCAAGTATCCAGGATGACCGCCGTGCGCAGCGCCTTCATGCGCGTGGCAACGGCGTTGGAAAGCTCGACCATGGGATAGGCCGTGGCATAGAGGGCGTCCTCGTCAAAGTTGCCCGCGCTGTATACCTCGGTGTCGTAGGTGACCAGGTAATTCGCGCCGCCCGCGGAATCCACGGTTCGCGGCGTGCCGTGCGTGGCCACGTAAATCAGCACCAGATCGTTGGGCTGCGCATGGCGCGCGATCCAGTTCAGTTCTTCCTTGATGTTCTTGGTTGTGGCTTGCTCGTCAGTGAGCAGGTGGACATTGGCCGCCGGAAACCGCCCGACGGCCGGATCTTTGAGTTGCGCGGCAAAGGCATTCGCATCCGCAGTTGTGTAGTTCAAGCGGGGAATGTTCCGATCGGTGAAGCGCCCGATGCCCACCACCAGCGCCCACTTCCGCTGCACCGGTCCGGGCGGCGACGCGGGAGCGGGCGGCACGCCGGTCTCGTCGGGTTCGGCGGCGAGGCCGCGACGGGCGGGAGTGGCCAGCACCAGGGGATTCAATCCCTGCGCGAGCGCTTCAGAGCCGGTGAAGCGGGCCTTGTCCAGGGCGTATTTGGCTAGGGCGTCGTGGCCGAGCCGCTGCTCGACGAGGCTCCGGTAGTACCATGCATCGCCCAGTTCGCCGCATTCCGAGATCGCATGCTTGAGCAGTTGCAGCGCATCTTCAAATGCGCCGCTGTCGCTTTGCGGAGCGATTCGCTCCAGCGCCTGAACCACAAGATCCTTGCCGGCGCCGCAGCGTTCTCCCTGCGCCCACGTCGGCGCAGAGCAGCCTGCCGAGGCGGCCAGGAGCGCCACCGATAAGCATCCGATACGCAGCCAGTCGCTCATTTTGCCGCCGCGGGCGTTGCCGCCACGGGCTTTGCCGCAGCCGGTTTGCGCGCCGCCCGCGCCTTCATTGCCGCCAGTACCTGGGCGCTGATGCCGTTGCCGGTCAGATCCTGCTGGCCCGCGGCGCTCAGGTCGAAGTTCACCGCCTTGGCTGCGCGTATGGTCTGCGCCACCGTGTCGTCGTCCACGCCGGATTTCACCATGGCGATGACCTGGGCATTGCCGAGCGCCTTGGCGGCGGTTGAAGCCTTGGCCGGCGGCGGCGGCGGGGCAGGCGGTTTCTCGCTTGCGGCAGCCGCGGCCTTTTGATTCTCCCGGTCTTCAAGCTTTTTGTAGTGCGCGATTGCCGTTTCTATGCGCCTCTGCGGCTCGCGGAAGTACTTCTCTCCCGGTCTTGCATCGATGGCTTTGCCGTAGTTGATGGCTGCCTCGTCCAGGAACTTCATGGCGGACTTCGCATCCTCGGCCTTGTACGCCAGCGCCTCATAAGCCACGCCGATGTTATAGAGCCGGTAGGCATCGTCCGCCTGCTTGGGAAGCGGCCGCGCGGTCTCAAAGGTCTCCAGGGCGCGTTGCCAGAGTCCGGCTTCCGCCAACTTGTCGCCCTCGTCCAGCGCCCCCTTTTGCCGCGCCAGATAGACCTCCACGATTTCGCTGGTGTTGACGATGTGCTCGGCGATCCGGCGCACGGCCTCGTCCAGCAGATGGGAGCGCAGTTCGGAATCCGTCGGTGGATTGAAATCCTCGCCGCTTGTTCCGCCCACCACCCGCTTCCAGGCGCTGATTGCCGTTCCTTTCACGCCCTGGGAGGTCGCGTTCCCGGAGCTGTCGAACTCCTGGTCGTAATTCACGGTCACATTGTCGGAACCCAGCATCTGTCCGCCCGCGTTCCGGGCCTGGAAGGAGACGCTGAGCGCTCCTGTGACGCGTGTATAAGCCTGGCTCTTCTGCGCGCCGCCGCTCGCGCCGTAAGACGGCCTTGTGGTCACCGTTGGCTGAGGCTGGGAGTAATTGGTGATCTGGCATGCGATCACGGCGGATGGATTTCTGTCCTCCGCCGTCAGGCGGGGATCGTCCTTGAGCAGTTCGGTCTCCAGCAGCGCCTGCAAATCGCGCGCCAGGTCGCTCTGGTCGTCGTGCCCCGTCACTTTCACCTTGATCGTGGTTCCGGTCAAACGCACAAGAGCCGGGAGCTTGCGCTGCAACGTCACTTTTTCCTTCGCCGCTCCGAAGTTCTGCGCGCCGGCCGTCGTGGCTGCCAGCATTCCGATGCCCAGGCATGTCATCGCCAGCCCATTCTTTGCCCGATCCATCCCGCCCCCCATCGCCTTACCCGGTTATCCCCAGCATAATCCGCCGCGGCGATTCCTCCGGCATGTATTCAATGAAGATAATTCACAGCGGGCTATTTCGTTGTGCTGCTTTTACCGCTGCTCTTGGAGCTGTTCTTCTTTTCGGCTGCAGCCGCGGCTGGACTGGGAGAGCCGGGGCTAACCGGCGCGGGCTTGCTCGCAGACGAGGCATCGAGCGGCTGCACACTGACGCGCATGGATGCGTAGGTCACTCCGGGAACAGCGGACTGGGCGCGAACCTGCAGAGGCAGATTCGGATCGGCATCCTTGCGCACCAGGTAGCCCTGGATAAGATCGAGATTCGGCAACTCCTTGGCCAGTTCGTCGGTATGCACCTGGGGAAGCATCAGATAGTCGCCGGAGAGGAGGCCGATGTAACGATCTTCGCGATCGGGATCGGCCATCGCCTGCTGCGTGGCTACGGCGGTGGTCAGGTTGCCGGCCATGAGGAACCGAGTGCGATCTTCCCAGTAACTCAGCACCTCGCTGAAAGCGCTGAGCGCGGGCACGCTGATGGCCGGCAGGGCGACCAGGGGAACCGCTATCTTGGCGCCCGCCATGATGACATTGAGCATCTTCACAAACCCCGAGGTTGTAGGGGCTCTGGAAACGTTGACCGCGAGCTTGCCGGTGCCCCTTGTGAGCAGTATCTTGCTGGTGCCCTGAGTCGCCTGAGGGGTCTTGAAGCCGAGCTGGTCGAGCGAAACCTTGCCCGCCTTGTCGGGCGTGAGCGACGCGATCGCCGTCCACGCCAGTGGAGCGATGATGTTCATGTAGGGGTGTATTTGGGTGGTGTCCACGCGCAGCTGCGAGGCATGCACGTTGACTTCGCCGCTGCCGGGCCGGAATTGCGACAGGCCGATGCTGATGGCCACGTCGCCGTCGTGGTCCAGCAACTCCTCCTTTTCGATGTCGGTGGCATAGCGGAGGCGCTTGGAGTCGGTCCTGTAGTGCAGGTACTGGGTTTCCGCGCCAGGATCGGGAAGCTGGTCCTTGGGCCCGCGCGAAGCCGACTTCTGGCCATAGTTGCGGCTATACGGGTTAACGGAGTCGTAAAATCCGTTCCAGAAGTCGTAAGAATCGTGCGGTGCGTCCTCCGTGGGCGGCTGGGGAGTCGCAGCTTGTGCGGCGGCGAGCTCGGGCAGCAGCGCCGCCAGCAGGCCGAATACGGAGGCATCGGTTACGAAACGGCGGCGGGATACGGGCATGATCTTTATCCTCCAAGGGAAGCTGGATTGCGTTTGCGGGTTGGTTGACGCTGGCGGCGGTTCATGGGACTCACTTGGCCGCGTCCTTGGGAACACTGCGAATTGTAATGAGCCCGATGCCCCAGTTGGTAGGAATTTCGCCAGAGAATCCGCGGGTTCCGGCGCTGGTTTCATTCAGCAGCCTTTGCAGGGGCGATTCCATGCCTCGCGACCTGCGCTGGGCGACCCCTTCAAAGTTGAGGACGTAGGGATCGGGCAGCGGCTGCGCGGTGCTGAGTAGGATGAGCGTGTCTATCCCGTAGGGCGGACCGATGCGCAGGGTACGCGCGCCTGGCAGGACGAATTGGCGGCCGGTGTCGGCGGCGCTGGGGAACTGGTTCTCGGCATAGTTGCCTGGATAGAGAACTGAGCCTCTGCCGTGGCAATCGATGTCGAGAACGTAGACCCAGCGCTTGTCGACGACCCGGTCGGTGGACTGCAAGGCCATCTTGAGCAAGTCGCCCTGGTGAGCGGGCTCATCGGCGGTGAGCGGCGTCTCGCCGGACGCGGGAACCAAAGCCAGGGAGTAGTAGCCGGCCGTGGATGCGTCGGCGGGACTGTCGGCCAGTTCCAGCCAGCCATGCACTTTGGCCAGCAGCGATGCGAACTTGTTGAGCGCCGCGCCGCCCTGGTCGAGGGAGCTCGCGTCTATGATCGGCACCCAGTCGCTGCGCACCGGATACTGAGAGGTCGCGGAGCAGCCGGGGCTGTGCAGGGTGCTGACAGATGCGGGCGGGCCGGCCGCAAGCTCGCTCTTGTGGAACCAGGCGTAGGCCGGTCCATCCGCGGTGAGCACGCCCGCCAGAGCGTAGTGGGCTCCGGCCAGACCGGGCGCGGCCTGGACGGCGCTGTTGCGGTCGTCCGGCGCGAGCTTGGCGGCCAACTCGCGCGAGGGCGGCAGGTTGACCCAGAGTTTGGCGCCGGCGGGAAGATGCTGCTTCAGAGCCTGCGCGGTCAGCGGCGCGCCGAGGCTGATGGCGGAAGCCGTGCCGGCTTGTTGCAGCGTCCAGTTTGTGCCGTCCCAGCAGAGGATGTGGGTCCACGGCTCCTCGGCTGGATCGGAGACCAGGGCGGCTCCGGTGGCTGCGACCTGGTCAGCGGCGGCGTGGATTGCATCCTGCGATAGATTCGCGGGCCAATGCCAGACGCGTAGCGGCGCCGACTCCGCCGGACTCCATTTGGTCAGCTCGAAGACCTCGCCCGGAGCAACCTTGGCTCCCGGTGGGGTGACGACCGCGGCCGAAGAGCGGGCGATACCCCCCAGGCTGGTGACGCGCAGCGTGACGGTCCGGCCCTTGCTGTCTGGAATCATGGAGGTGAATTCGCTGCCCACGCCGATGCCGGAGACGCTGCCGATGTCCAGCCACACGCTGCCGTCTTCGTCGGTCTGGAGCGCGGCGGTGCGAACCTTGCCGGAGTCCGCCGCCGCGCCGCCGAATAGGGGCTGCTGACGCCGCGCGGCGGTGGCGTCCAGATCGGGCTCCTGGTCGGGGACGCTGCCGCCTTCGAGCACAGCCTTCACGCGCTGGTAGAGAAGGGAGGCCGGCGTGTCGGCGGGCAAAGCCTGGAGAGCCTCAACCAGGGCGGCGGTAAAGGCTCCGTGCGGCTCGGCAGAAGTGGCGGAGAGAGGCATCTCCTTGGCCGTCTGATCCTGTTGCGCGGCCGACAGGACCAGCGCCGGATTGTCTGCCCGCTCGGAGGGCGCGGGCCGCGGCTGCCCGTTGGCAAGCAGATCGGGAGCCTCGCCAATTGGTACTTGGGGCCGATGCCGCGGCTGATGCCGCCGCTGTGGCAACTGTCGAAGATCGCCGTGAGATGAATCCCCTTGTCCAGCGCGGCATTGAAGATGCGGGTTATCTCGCGGTCGCGGACGTCGAAGCCGCCCTTGTAGGCGTCGGCGGGCACCAGCGTGCTATCCGCGTGGACGTAGCTGCCGTTTACCAGCACGGTGAGTTTGCTGCCCTTGCTGTTGACGCGCAGGGAGCCGTGACTGGCGTCGTAGAAGACCACCGTGTCGCCAGGCCGCGGCAGATCGACGAGATACTTTTGCAGGGCGGCCAGAATGCCGTCGCGCGAAGTCTGGCCGGCAGGCAGAACGACCACCCCAGGCCGCGGATGCGGCGCGCCCGGATTGGTGAGCAGGACCACATTGTCCGCCGGGAAACCGAACTTGGGACTGGTGAGCAAGTCGGCCATGGCCTGCGCATCGTTGACCGCGCCATCCAGATTCTCGAAGGCGCCCAGCTCACAGCGGCCATAGGTGCAGCCGGCGGGATGCTGGGCCTGAGTTCCAGCGGGTTGGTAAGTATCGATGCCGATCAGCAGCGCACGCCTGGTTTGCGCGGAGGCCTCAGTCCCAGAGAGAACGGACAGCAAAACGAAAAGAGCGGCCAAGCAGACTTTCATACTTGCTCCGAAAGGGGAATCGCTATGGAGTATAGCTCTTCCCTAGAATGCAACAAGAATGCGCCTTCCGCCAAAGCAATGCGGAGTTTTCAACTTCGGCATCCTGCCGGACGGCTGCAATTCGCCGGTCACAACCCGCGCACCGCATCGAACCGCCGGCGGTTAGGACGTAGTTTGCCGGGCTCCGGATTACAGCCTTTCTCAAGCACTTATGTAAATTCATCCGCCGGGAGAAAGTCGCGCTAACTTCGCGTTTCACTGCGGATCGATGAATGGCAAGAAACAAATATCGATACCGGCGCCGTCCGGGATTGCGGTTCCCAATGAGCCATGAGAGTTATTCAATCTCGGTAAGGTCGGCGGGCAGGTCGATATCGATTTCACCGCCGGGGAAGGGCAGCGAGGTCGACGGGCAGGGTGGCTTCATCAGCAGGGCGCGCGCGCCCTGGTCGCCTCGGAGCGCAAGCAACTCGGCGAAGACCGCGCGGGGAAAGACGGCGGGAGTGCCGGCGACGCCCGCGTAAGCCGAGGCCACAATGGCGGACGAACATTGCGCGGCAAAGGCCTCAAGCAATGCGCGCAGGTGGCCGGCGGTGAGCCGGGGCTGGTCGCAGCCCAGAATCAGCGCGCCGGAGGCTTGCGGCGCAAGGTTCTCCAGCGCGCGCACCCCGGCGTGGATGGAGGTCGCAATACCTTGCTGCCAATCGCCGTTGAAGACGGGGATTGCGTTGGACATCTTCTTCGAATCGATGGCGGCAGAGATCCGCTCATGATGAGCGCCGAGCACCGCGATCACCGGGATTGCGCCGGCCTCGGCGGCCAACCGGATGGCGCGGGCGACCAGGATTTCGCCGCCCAGCATGAGCAGTTGTTTGGGCTGGCCGAGGCGGCGGCTGGCTCCGGCGGCGAGTACGATGGCGGCAACAGGCATCGGCACCAGTGTAACGGGAAGCGCTTGACTTCCGGCCCGCGCGCAGAACCTGTGCCCATCGCAAAGCCTTGCGGCCTGAGCGAGAATGGAGGGATGAACGATATCGAACGCATTCTGCCGCTGGGCCGCGAACTGGAAGCAGCCGGGGCGGATTACGTTCTGGCCACGGTGGTCGCGGTCGAGGGCGCCAGCTATCGCAGGCCCGGCGCTCTCATGCTGCTGGCGCCGGACGGGCGGCGAGCAGGCACGGTGAGCGGCGGATGCCTGGAGGCCCAGGTGGCCAGCCGCGCCTGGTGGCTC
>JBEKPA010000161.1:0-8227 GCA_049521195.1 Occallatibacter sp. | reverse complement strand
TCCAGCTCGACCATGCGCTCGTCCAGCTTGCCCTCGCGGAACTGCTGGCGCAGCTTCTCTCGCGAGCGCTGGTGGCTGTCGCTCCCGGGCAGCGTCAGTTGGCCCTCGGCGGCCGGCTGCGCGGGCGGCGGAGGCGGCAGCAGCACGTCCAGCAGCCGCTCCTCGGCGTTCATCTCCGCCCGGTCTTCTACCTCTTCCAGGCGCTCTTCCCGCACCATGTCGATGGCGATCTCGACCAGGTCGCGGATCATCGACTCCACATCGCGCCCCACATAACCCACCTCGGTAAACTTCGAGGCTTCGACCTTGAGGAACGGCGATCCCGTGAGCTTGGCCAGCCGGCGCGCAATCTCCGTCTTGCCCACGCCTGTGGGGCCGATCATGATGATGTTCTTGGGCATGATGTCGTCGGCCAGATCGGGGGGGAGCTTCTGCCGGCGCTGGCGATTGCGGAGCGCGATGGCCACAGCGCGCTTGGCGGCCTTCTGGCCCACCACGTGCTTGTCCAACTCGGCGACAATCTCGCGCGGAGTCAGCTCGTCCAGCGAGAGTTCCTGTTCTTCGGCGGATGCGGGAAGGTAGATGGCCATGAATGAACGGGGCTGCGAAACCTTCCGCTAGCCCTTCAACTCCTCAATGGTGATGCGGTCGTTGGTATAGATGCAAATCTCACCGGCGATCTTCATGGCTTTCTCGGCAATCTCGCGAGCGCTCATGTCGGTGTTTTCCATCAGCGCGCGGGCGGCGGCCGTGGCATAACTTCCGCCGGAGCCGATGGCCGCCAGCGGCTCGTCGGGATCGATCACGTCGCCCGAACCGGAGATCAGAAACGTCTGCCCTTTGTCGGCCACCAGCAGCAGGGCCTCCAGGTTGCGCAGCATCTTGTCGGTGCGCCAGTCCTTGGCCAGTTCGACAGCCGCGCGGTTCAGGTTCCCGGCGTACTGCTCCAGCTTGGTCTCGAAGCGCGCAAAGAGGCTGAAAGCGTCTGCCGTAGAGCCGGCGAATCCGGCCAGAATCTTCTCCTGGTAGAGCCGCCGTATCTTTTTGGCCGAGTGCTTCAGAACGTGATCGCCCAGCGTAACCTGGCCATCGGCGGCCATCACCACATCGCCGTTGCGCCGCACGCAGATCACGGTCGTGGAACGTGCCCGGGAACGTTTTGTTGCGGTCGATCTCTTGCTTAGGACCAAGGAAAACCTCCGGAAATGGGGCGTCCGGCAGGCCGGAACTCCTTCAAAGATACAGACCTGAGTATATCGCAGCGGGAATCCCGGCGTTGATGGCAATATCGATCCATCTGCCCCGGTCTCCTTCCGGCGTATCCTTGGTTTGGAACCATTGGGGGATGAGTCCGGTTCAGAATGACCCACCTCAGCACAACTGCCTGGGAGATTGCCGCCGGCACGGCCTCGATAGCCATTATGGCGGCTGTTGCACTCTGGCTCGTCCTCCGCAAGCGCCCCACGGCCGAGGAGCTGGAGCGCGCCCGGCGCAAGTTTCTGGTCCAGTTCGGCCGCCTCGTGGACGGCATGTTGCTGGATACTTGCGAGGTCGACGGCGAGGACGGCCGCACGCTCACCATGCTGGTCTACCACTATCGCATCGCCAGCGTGGACTACGAGTGCTCTCAGGACATAACGAACATGGCCGAGGTATTCGACGCGGCTCAGGTCCGCGCCGGCTTCCCGTGCACGGTTCGCTACCAGCCCGGCAACCACCACAACAGCATCGTGGTGGCCGAAGAATGGTCCGGCTTGCGCGCCGGCCTGCCGGTCCTGTCCTCGTGCGACGACCGTGAGCCCTCGGATACGAGCCACCTGCGCCCCGGACGCGGCTAGGGCTCTCATAGAGCCCGTGGTCGATCTGGGCCGAATGATGAGAGGGCGGACCTGCCAACAATCGAGGAACACTTCGCGTCGTATATGATCTGGGAGTCCGCTTGGAGGCTCGCTGGGAAGGCCGCCTTCAGAGAAGCAAACAGTAAGAGGAGGCGCAGAGTGACAAAGAAGCGGTCGGATGGCATGATTTTGCTGCTATTAGGGGCTGCGGCATTCCTTTTTCATGGCTCCGCCCTGGAAGTTACCTCCCCATTCTCGATGGTGGATTTCAAATCGGTTTACTATGGCGCTCGCTGCCTTGTTCAGCACGGCGACCCTTACAAAGCAAGTGAGGTGCGGCGCGTCTATCGGGCGGATGCCGTGAAATTGCCGGCAGATCCGAATCGTGATTATTTATTTGAGCAGTTGGCGTCTGTGGGCATCAATCCGCCCACAACATTGTTTTTTCTTACACCCATGGCCGTCTTGCCGTTTGGCCCCGCACACATTCTGTGGATAGCACTCACCGCCGGGGGCCTTATCCTGGCCGGGTTTCTGATGTGGGATGTCGGCGCAGGCTTTGCGCCACTGCTCTCCGGCGTCCTTATCGGCTTCCTCCTTGCCAACAGCGAAATAGTTTTTATGGTTGGCAATACGGCAGGGATTGTTATAAGCCTCTGCGTTGTGGCTGTCTGGTGCTTTCTTGAAGATAGGTTTGTTCCGGTTGGCATCTTGTGCCTTGCTGTCAGCATCGCAATCAAGCCTCATGATTCGGGTCTGGTCTGGCTTTATTTCTTGCTGGCGGGCGCAATATACCGTAAACGCGCACTGCAAACGCTGCTGGTGACCGTTGTTCTGTGCGTGCCGGCAGTTCTGTGGGTCTCGATGGCAGCGCCGAATTGGATGAACGAGTTGCACTCCAATCTTATGAACTCTTTGGCGCACGGCGCTTACAACGATCCGGCCTTGGCTGCAACCGGCAAATATGCCCTCAATATGGTGATCAGCCTGCAATCGGCTATAAGCGTTTTTCGCGACGATCCGCGCATCTACAATCCGGTAACTTACCTTTTATGCGCGCCGCTGCTGCTCGTGTGGGTCTTCATTACCCTGCGATTCCGCTCCTCGCCCGCGAGAGCATGGCTGGCGTTGGCGGCGATCGCGGCCCTTACTATGCTTCCTACCTATCATCGGCCCCACGATGCAAAGCTCTTGCTGCTCTCCGTCCCGGCTTGCGCCATGCTTTGGGCTGAGGGAGGCCGGATGGCGCGGTTTGCGCTCCTGATAAATACCGCGGCAATTGTGTTGACCGGCGACTTCCCATGGATGCTGCTGACGGGGCTTAAGGACAACTTGCATATACCGGCAACCGGGATTTCCGGGCAGATACTTACCGCCATTTGGGTCTTTCCCACTCCGTTGACTCTGCTGCTCATGAGCGTTTTTTATCTCTGGATGTACGCGCGGCGCTGTTCCGCCGATGTCCTGCCGCAGCCGCCACAGAGCCAGCCGGGGAGCTGAATATCCAGAGGACCAAACACGCACCCCTGCTTCTATAGCACGATTCGCTTTGGATTCCATGTCTTGGGCCTGCGCTGAATTTGCAGCCCATACCCTACCCCGGTTACACTGTCTCCATGCACCTCCACGGGGCGCCCTCTTCGCCCGGCGCCAGCCGAACAAAATCCGTATTACGTTTCTCGCTGGCAGCCACGCTCGCCTATGTCGCGGTCACCTTCGTGGCCGGTTTGCGCGCCCACTCGCTGGCGCTGCTCTCCGAGGCCGGCCACAACGCCTCCGACTTTCTCGCCCTGCTGCTCAGCTTTGCCGCCGTCTACCTTCAGTCCCGCCCCGCCAGCAACTCCAAGACCTTCGGCTACCAGCGCGCCGGCGTGCTCGCCGCTTTCTTCAACGCGGCCACCCTCATTGTCATCGCGCTCTGGATCGTCATCGAGGCCGTCCACCGCCTCTCGGCGCCCATTGCCGTTCAACCCCGCCTGATGATGATCGTGGCCGCGGCCGGCGTGCTGATGAACGGCGTCATCGCCGCCCTGCTGTGGGGCGTGGCCCGCGACCTCAACCTGCGCTCGGCCTTTCTCCACATGGCCGGCGACACGCTCTCCACCGCCGCCGTCATTGCCGGAGGCGCGGGCATCCTCGTCACCGGCCAGAACCGGATCGACCCCATCCTCTCGCTGCTTATCGCCGCGCTGATTCTCTGGTCCAGCGTGAGCATCGTCCGCGAAACCCTCAACATCCTTCTCGAAGGCACACCCCGCGGCGTCTCGCTTCCCGCCATCCGCTCCGCCATGGAAGGGGTCGAAGGGGTCGTCGACGTCCACGATCTGCACGTTTGGAGCCTCGGCTCGAACTCCCGCGCGCTGGCCTGCCACGTCACCATAGCCGATATTCTCCCGTCGGAGAGCGCCTCCATCCTGGTCAAGCTCAACCACGTTCTCAAGGAGCACTTCCAGATCAGCCACAGCACCATCCAGTTCGAGCACACCGGTTGCGAGGAAATTGAGGGCTGCGTCGTCCCCATCGAAGAACTGACCGGCGGCGCAGCCGAAGGCCACCGCCGACGCGGCCATGCGCACTGAGGGAATGGGACCCGGATTCTCCAGTTCATCTGAGGGACGCGGACCGCTTCGGCTGCGGAAGAACTCGTTGCGGCGAACGGGCGGGCTAAACCCTGGAACGCTCAGTCTCACAACGTTGGGCAAGCTCGGATATGGACTTCCGCTCACCGGCAAGAAAAGCGGCGGCCGCGCGAATTATCATGGAAGCAGGGTGCCGTTGGTTCTCAGGAGAAAGCATAGGGTCATGGCAGAAAAGGAAACCGAGTTGAACGTAGCGGAACCGCTGGAGATCGCCTCGGGCGCCGCGGCGGAAGAGCCCGACAATGCTGCGGACCCCGGCCCGGCGGCCGCGCCCGCGGACATTGAAGCTCCCGTCGGCCCCGGAGAGCCGGTGAGCCGCGCGGAATTCGAGCAGTTGAAGGCGGAACGCGATGAGTTGCTGGACCGCCTGGGCCGGTTGCAGGCCGAGTTTGAAAACGCGCGCAAGCGAGCCGAGCGCGAGCGGATTGGGGATCGCGACTATGCCGCCGCCAGCGTGGTCGAGAAGTTCCTGCCCGTGGTGGATAACTTCCAACTGGCGCTGAAGTCGCACGGCACGGCGCAGCAGATGCGCCACGGCATTGAGTTGATCGTCAAGCAGATGGAAGAGGTTCTGCGCCAGATGCAGGTGGTTCCGATTCCCGCCGTGGGCGAGCCGTTCGATCCGCGGTTGCATGAAGCGCTGGGGGCGGTGGATCGCGACGATCTGCCCGACCAGCACGTGGCCGAGGAAGTCCGCCGCGGCTACCGGCTGCGCGAGCGGCTTTTGCGCCCGGCGCTGGTGCGCATCGTGCACAACCCAAAACAGACTGCCGAATAGGATTGAATACAAGAGTGAGCAAAGCAGACTATTACGAAGTTCTGGGTATCTCCCGGGAAGCCAGCGACCAGGAGTTGAAAAGCGCCTATCGCAAGCAGGCGCTCAAGTACCATCCTGACCGCAACCCTGGCAACCGTGCGGCCGAGGAGAAATTCAAAGAGGCCAGCGAGGCATACCAGGTGCTGAGCGACGCGGACAAGCGCGCCGCCTACGACCGCTTCGGCCACGCCGGCCTGGGCGGGCAGGGCTCCGGCTTCGGCGGCGGACCGTTTGCCGGCGGCATGGACATCAGCGACATCTTCGGCGATCTCTTCGGCGAAATGTTCAATGTGGGCGGCAATTCGCAGCGCGGTCCCCAGCGCGGCTCGCGCCAGAAGCGCGGCGACGACCTGCGCTTCGACCTGGCCATCAAATTCGAGGACGCCTTCTTCGGCACGGAGATCGAGGTGAAGATCCGCCGCCTTGAGACCTGCGCGGCCTGCCATGGCCGCGGCAGCGCGAGCGGACGCGGTCCCAGCCTCTGCGCCCAATGCCAGGGCCGGGGCGAGGTCCGCTACCAGCAGGGCTTTTTCTCCGTGGCCCGCACCTGCGGCGCATGCGGCGGCTGGGGCTCGGTCATCGGCGATCCCTGTCCAGCCTGCCGCGGCGAAACGCGCGCCAGCAGCGAAAGCACTCTCAAGGTCAAGGTGCCGGCGGGCGTCGAGCATGGAACCCGCATCCGCTGCACCGGCGAGGGCGACGCGGGCCGCTCCGGCGGTCCCAGGGGCGACCTTTATGTCATGCTTTCCATTCGTCCTCACGACTTCTTCGAGCGCCAGGGCCACGACCTGCACTGCGTCATCCCCATCAGCTTTCCCCAGGCAGCCCTGGGCGCGGAGATCGAGATGCCCGGCATCGACGGCCCGGTCAGCCTCAAGATTCCAGAGGGCACGCAAAGCGGGCGCGAGTTGCGCGTCCGCGGCCGCGGCGTCCCCTACCTCAACGAAAAGGGCCGCGGCGATCTGATCGTGAAGGTTCTGGTGCAGATCCCCAAAAAGCTCACGCGCGCCGAACGCGAACTGATCGCCAAGCTCGCCGAGTCACTCTCCGCCGACAACAAGCCCACCTCCCCCGGCCTGCTGGAGAAGATGAAGGACTTGTTCAACTGAGAGCCTATCCGCAAATTATTGCGCCGGTCTCCAGACCGGCTGTACTGGCGGCTTCCAAGCCGCAAGAGGCGATGAGTGCAGGTCTGTCCGCCGCGGCGGATGCACGACAGCCGTTCTGGAGAGCGGCGCTACAGAATCAGCAATCTACGGATAAGTTCTAAGGCATTTCCTGCTTTGTGATCCCGTTGGCGCTCGCTGCGATTTGCCATTTCCGCCAGGCAAAATCTCCCCGCAAGGCGCATGGCCGCCGCTCTCCACGATGGCTCTTTCAACCGCGTCTGCTCGCCGGATGCGCGCAGGCTCAAGCGGGCGGGAAGGCCGGGGGTGACGGGTATCACTGCGCCGCACCTCTTGTGAAGACTACCTTAAGCCGGGCTTTAGCGATGTTTTTTGGAGGGTCCGGGAGGCCACTGTCCGGACTTGCAAGAGCAATTTGGAGGGCTTCTATCGCTGAGCGTGGCGGAGGCGAATCAATGGGGGACGCGGAGAAGCGGGACCGGGGCTTGCTGCGGGTGGATACCGAGGAGTGCAAGGGTTGCGGGCTGTGCGTGGAAGCCTGCCCGCCCAAGGCGATCCGTTTGAGCGAGCGGCTGAATCGCTACGGCTATCGGACGGCGATCTACTTGGGCGCGGGCTGCACGGGCTGCGGAATCTGCTTCATGGCCTGCCCCGAGCCGGGGGCGATCACGGTGCTGCGCAGGGCAAATCCCAAAGCCGCCGGAGGCCGCGGGCCGAATCCGGATTTGGGTTCGGCCATGGAGGGAGCGTGCCCATGCGCAAGCAACTGATGAAGGGCAACGAAGCCATTGTGAAGAGCGCAATCCTGGCTGGATGCCGCGCTTTCTATGGGTACCCCATCACGCCGGCAAGTGAGATTGCCGAGACGGCTGCCAGGTACTTGCCGCTGGCCGGCGGCATCTACCTGCAGGCGGAGAGCGAAGTGGCCGCCATGAACATGATTTACGGCGCGGCTTCAACGGGCGTGCGCGCCATGACGGCATCGAGCGGGCCGGGGATCAGCCTGATGCAGGAAGGCATAAGCTACATGGCGGGCGCGGAGTTGCCCTGCGTGATTGCGGACATCACCCGCGGCGGGCCGGGGTTGGGAAACATCGTGGCGGAGCAGAGCGACTATCACCAGGTGGTGAAGGGCGGCGGCCACGGGAATTACCGGACCATCGTGCTGGCGCCGCATTCCGTGCAGGAGATGGCGGATTTGACGGCGCTGGCCTTCGAACTGGCAGACCGGTACCGGAACCCGGTGGTGGTGATGGCGGATGGATTCATTGGGCAGATGATGGAGCCGGTGGAGTTTCCGCAGACGGCAATTGCGCCGCGGCTGCCGGAGTGGGCGGTGGCGGGGACGGCCGAGTCGCGCGGCAATCTGATCAATTCGCTGCACCTGGATTGCGATGCGCTGGAGGCGCATGTGCGCCATCTGGAGGCCAAGTATCAGCTCGCGGAGCAGCGCGAGGCGCGCGCCGAAGAGTGGCATACGGATGGAGCGGATATTGTGCTGGTGGGATATGGGATCGTGGCGCGGATTCTGAAGGCCGTGACGGCGGAGGCTCGCGCCGGCGGCCTGAATGTGGGCGTGCTGCGGCCGGTGACGCTGTATCCGTTCCCGAAGTTGCACTTCCAGCGGCTGGCCAAGCGGGCGCGCGTCTTTGTGGTGGTGGAGATGAGCAACGGGCAGATGCTGGAGGATGTGCGGCTGGCGCTGAACGGGGAGCGGCCGGTGGAGTTCCTGAGCCGCTACGGCGGCAATGTGCCGTCGCACGACGAAGTGCTGGCCCTGGTCCGCGAGCAGGCGCGGCGGTACCT
>JBEKPA010000160.1:0-8265 GCA_049521195.1 Occallatibacter sp. | reverse complement strand
GGCGTGATCACCCAACCCGCCGACGTCACCCCCTCGGCCACGAGTTACCCGCTGGGGATTATCTACGACGCGGACGGCTCGGTCATCGACGCTATCTTCGGCGCAGGCGCGAGCGATCCCACCAGTTGCCAGAACAACGGCGTCTGGGTATGGATAGACAATATCAATCCCGATGCCACCATCGCCCACGGCATCATCCTGCTCAACGGCCTCTGCGCCACCAACTCCAGCCTGACTGAGATGATGAGTTACGAGCTGGAGCGGGCCTTCGGTCGCATCCTCGTCCTGGACTACTCCCAGGTCAATCCCACCGCCCTCGTCGACGAAATTCCCGGCGGAACCGACGGCTGGCCGATCATGCAGCCTCTCAGCGGAGTCTGCACCCAGAGCGGCGGCCAATGCATCCCCGAACCGTCGATCCTGCACTACGACGACATCGCGGCCCTCAACCGCATTTACCCCATCACGGCGCAAAACCTGGCCAGCTTCCCCGGTAAAGAGCTCACTGCTGCCAACACCGTTTCCATCCAGGGCACGGTCACCTTCCGCACCGGCCTTGGCATGCAGGGAGTAAACGTCGTCGCCCGGCCTCTGGACTCGAACGGCAATCCCCTCTACCAGTACGCGGTCACTTTTGTCTCCGGCGGCTACTTCAACGGAAACCACGGCAACCCCGTCACTGGCTGGACAGACTTGAACGGCAATCTCCTCACCATGTGGGGATCGGACGACCCAGCCATGCAGGGATACTTCGATCTGAGCGGGATGCCGCTGCCGCCCGGCGCGACCACTGCCAATTATCAGGTCACATTTGAAGCCATCAATCCCCTCTACATCCTCACCGACTCGGTCGGCCCCTATCTCGACGGCCAGGCGACCCCCTCCGGCACCTTGCAGGCCGTCTCGGTCCCCGGACTGTCAGCGGGCATGACTCAGACCCTCACCGTCGACGTTGCCGACTCGGCGGTTGGCGGCTATCAGGACGCCATCGGAACCCAGGCCGCGCCGCGCTCTCTGCCCGCAAGCGGCCTCTGGTGCGGACGCTTGAGCCAGGTGGGCCAGAGCGACTGGTTCAGCTTTCCGGTTCGCGGCAACCGCATCTTCACAGTCGTCACGCAAGCCCTGGACGAGACCGGCGCGCCCACTGAAAACAAGGCCATGCCGGCCATCGGCGTCTGGGACGCTTTTGATCCCGTGGGCGCGCCCGCCATCGGCGCCGGCCCCGGCATGAACGGTCTGGCCACCGGCGAAAGCTGGCTGCGGGTGGCCACCGCCGGCGACGACCTGGTGCGCATCGGCATCGCCGACCAGCGTGGCGACGGCCGTCCCGACTACCCTTACAACGGCTGGGTTCTCTACGCCGATACGGTCCAGCCGCAGCGCCTGCCCGCCTCCGGAGGCCCCATCGTCATTCACGGCATCGGCTTCCGCCTTGCCGACACGGTCCTGGTCGGCGGTCTGCCGGCCGTGGTCACCAGCATCTCGCCCAACGAAATCACCGCCATTGCGCCGCCCGCCGCCACCGGCGTCACCGGCTCCGTCGACGTTGAGGTGGACGACCTGCCGCTCTTCTACGCGGCAGCCATCGTCGCCGGCGGCGTCAGCTACGACTCCGGTGCGGGAGACGCGCTAACCCTGCTCACCGCACCCATGAACACGGTACCTATCGGCACGCCCATCCCCTTCACCGTCACCGCGCTGGGCCCCGATCTGACTCCGGCCGGCGGCGTCACCGTCATCTACACCGTCACTGGCGGAACCGCCACGCTCGCCTGCGGAAAGCCCGTTTGCTCGGTCACGGCAACCGGCGACGGCCGCGCCACCATCAATGTCACCGCCGTCGATGCCACCTGGTCCATCGTGACCGCCGCGCTCACCAACGGCTCCAGCCTGCAGGCGCAGTTTGCCGGCGGAACGCCACCCGTCCTGGCATCCCTCACGCCCCAGCTTTCTCTGGCCGCAGGCGCGACCTTCAGCTGGACCGTTCAAGCCCTGGTCCTCAACAGCGGCCTTCCCTTGAGCGGCCAGTCCGTCGCCTGGCAGATGCCGTCGAGCGGTATCGCCTCGCTCGGCAGCACCGCCGCCATCACCGGCGCAAACGGAATCGCCGCCGAAATCCTCACCGTAGGCCCGCTCAAGGAAGGCCAGCAGGTCTCCGCCACTGCCTGCCTCAACGGCACCAGCCAGTGCATCGCCTTCAACGCCTTCGGCTCACGCCCGGAGTACGCGCTTCTTGAAGCGGTCTCGGGAACCGCCCAGAGCCTCTCGCTGCAATCCACTCCCAGCCAGATCACCCTCCGCCTGCTGGACACGGACGGCAACCCCATGGCCGGCGGCTCCGTAGAGCTCTACCAGGCCCTCTACGCCTGGGCTCCGCCCTGCGCCGCGCACGGCGTCTGCACCCAGGCCCCATTGCTGGCCACTCAATCCGCCACGGCCACCTCGGCAATCGACGGCACTGTCGCCTTCACCCCCGCATCTCTCCCCGGCGTGGCCACCAATCTCCTCGGCCTGGCCGCCTCCGGCAACACAGCAACCGTCAACGTTGCCGTCGAACAGCATCCGTAGAGCAACGCCCAGGGCGCCTCTGCGCCGGTGTGTGCGTCCGGCCATCTATCGTCAAACGCACGCCTGCCGCGCCGTGGAATGGTCTCCGCAGTCGCGGCCGGGTTTGCGAGCCTGAACGCCGCTCGGATCTCTTCTACTTGCGTTGCCTGGGCGCGAAGCCGAAGGTAGCCGTGACCGAGAAGCTGCGCCCCGCGATGATGCCGGGGGTATCGGCGCCTGAAATGGCGGTGGTGGCGTTGAACTGATCGGTGTCGCCCGCAGGGAGACTGGGATTTGCCGCCGCGACTGCCGAATTCGACAGGCTGAGGCTTTGAATGTTGTGCGAGTCGAGCAGGTTGGTTGCGCTTAGCCGGATCTTGGTCCCGTCGAAGATGGAGCGATTCCGGATGGTGTAGTTGATGTAGGAGTTGAGCGCGCTGAAAACGGGAACGACGGCCTGGTTGTGATATTGGCCGCTGTCCACCCTCTGCTCGCCGACGCGGTGATTGAAGATGCCCAGGTTGAAGCCGAACCGGTTGTAAGTCAGGCCTTGCTCCTCGGTGTCGGTGGGAGTCTGCGCCACCCACAGGCCGGAGGGAGCTTGCTGGTAATAGGGGGCTGTCTGGGTGCCGGCATTCAACGCTCCCGCGTAGTACGCATTGCCGGCGGTAGCGTTCAGGTAAAGGTCAAGGCCCGGCATAAGAACCGCGGTGCTCTCGAACTCGACGCCCTGGGTAATGGAACTGGGCTGGAGGTAGAAGATGGTGTCGCCCAGGTCAACGTCGCCGGGAATGTTATCGATGGTGCTGGAGTAACTGTTTTGGAAACGGACTCGGTAGGCGTCGGCATCCAGCGTGAACCTGTTGCCCTTGTACACGCTCCCGATCTGGTAGGTGGTCGATTTCTGCTGCTTGGGAGGCGTGGATAGCTGAGGGATGGCGGCGCTTGCCGAGGCAGCGGTTTGATTGTAGTCGTAGACGGCGCTGGGGGGAACGATGCTGCCCGTGGACG
Source organism: Occallatibacter sp. (assembly GCA_049521195.1). Taxonomy (GTDB): domain Bacteria; phylum Acidobacteriota; class Terriglobia; order Terriglobales; family Acidobacteriaceae; genus Telmatobacter. Next base: position 4,707 of record JBEKPA010000160.1, on the reverse strand, counting down.
CCTGCGCATAGACCGACCAGTCGGGCCAGATTCGGTAGTTGAAATCCAGCGAGGGCAGGGTCGCGTAGAAGCTGCCGGTGTTGGTGACGGTAGCCGGGCAGGCGGCGGTGGTGTTGGGGTAGCAGGAAAGCTCGCCCACGGTCGCTCCGTCGTCGGCGAAGTGCAGCACCTTGATGGTGTAGGCGGCGAACTTGGTTCCGGCGGTGATGTTGAACTTGGGGGTCGCGTGGTACTCGAACTCCGCGTAAGGCTGATAGGAGTCGGTCCAGAACGACTCGTTGAACTTGGGCAGCGGCTGATCGGCCCAGTTGTTCAGCGGATCGCTGGGATACTGATGCCGGTTGGTATCAGCCCACTCATACCAGAGGCCGGTGCGCAGGACGCCCAGCTTCGAGGTTTGCGTGACCAGCAAGGTCTCGCCGTACTTGCGATAGCTGTTGTACTTGTCGATGCCGCAGGGCAGCGCCGTGATTCCCTTCTTGGTGACGCCCACGTTGCAGGGAGCGATGACGACGCCGTCGTAGTAAGCGACGGCCTTAGAGCCGGTGCCGACGATGAAGGTGCCGGGAACCAAGGAGGGGTTGGCGACGGCCGCGGCTTGGGTAACCTCGGTGATGGGAGTGGCGTTGGAGTACAGTTCGCCGTTGTCGTAGTTGTAGGTGTAGCCCTTTCCTTCCAGATACCAGCCCTTGCCGAACTCGGTTTTGATGCCGACATATTCGAAGTCCGTGGGCACCTGGTAGTGGTTGTACTGGTAGTCGAACCAGCTTGTGGGGTCGGAGTTGTTGGTAAGCAGGAACTTGATGCCCGCGCCGGTGTACGGGTTGAGTCCGTTCGCTGTATCGGCGTTGGTGCAGCTGTAAGCGCCGGTGGCAGACACACCGTAGAGCATGCAGCGGGTGGAGCTGATGTTCGGCCCGTTGGAGGTAAGTTGGATCACGCCGCTGAAGCCCGTCAGCACGGTCTTGGGCGAGAACTGGTACTGGTAAAGCAGCGAGCCCGCATCGCGCCTATTGAAATTGAAGCTCTGGTAGCCGTCCGAGTTCATGTGATGCACGTCGATGAAGAGATTCGACCGCTTGGGGCTGCCGAACAATCCGAAGCTGCCGGAGTTGAAGGCGCCATCGTAGAGCTTGGTGTTCCAGGTGCCGTAGGAGACGGTGCCACGGATATCGAACTCGCTGGTGAGCGGTTTGGAGAGCAGATGGATGGAGCCGCCAAAGGGGGTCGGCCCAATGGTGGAGGCCGTGCCGGGACTACGGTCGAAGTCCACGCCGCCGATCCACTGCGCGGGGAAGAAAGCCCACGAGTGGTGCGTCGGCGTGTTGGTGTCGTAGAAGGGGATGCCGTCGAAATCGATGTTGTAATCGCCGTCGGGGAAGCCGCGGAAGTAGGTCTTGCTCTGGCCCAATCCAACGCCGTTGGTGCTGGTGGTGAAAGTGCCGGGGACGATCTGGACGATCTCGCCGAAGTCGGCGATGGGCGAGGTGAAGTTCTCAATGTAGGTATTCGAGACCAGTGACTGCGCGGAACGCTCTTCAATGAAGCCGCCGCTGGGCGCGGCCTGCGCCGCGATGGAATCGATGCCGGCGTTGACCGTGATCTGCTCGGAGGCCGAGATGATGTTCAGCGCGAGACCGATCTGCTGGGTTTGTCCTTCGCCAAGCGCAACGCCGGTTTTGGAGGCGGTCGCGAATCCGCTGGCGGTTGCTTCCACCGTGTAAGTTCCGGCGGGCAGTCCATCGACCGAGTAATGTCCATTGGCATCGGCCTTGACGGTCTTGGCGATGCCGGTCGCGGCATTCTTCACCGTGACAGCGGCATTGAAGACGCCTTTGCCTTGCACGTCGAGAATGGCGCCGTCGATTGAACCTGTTGCCTGTGCGTGCAATGCCGTACCGGCGAGGAGCACGAGGATCGATAGAGCCAATGCGAACAGGCGCTTCCACGCGCTCGCGATAGAGTGTGTCAAAGTGACCTCCAAATGTCGTTTGTCGTTGAAGATGGGTTTTTGCGCAGCCCGGATGAGGGCGGGAAAGGACTTGCCCGCACTTCACGCAAGGGTAGCAATCCTGTGTGAAGGCCAAATGACGGGGATGTTGATCTGAGATTAAAGGCGCTGAATGACGCAAGCGGATTTATCGCGTCCTGTCCGTCATCGCCGGATTGAGCGGCATGGCAATCGCCGAGGCCAGTTGGTCACCGATTCACGACGTCCGGCCTCCGCTCCCTGCTTCCCGCAAACCACGAAACCACAGCGCACACCGTCAGAATCGCGCCCATCGTGGCCAGCGAGAGGGTGATCGGAACCTCGATCCAGCGGGCCGCCAGCATCTTCAGCGCCACAAAGGCCAGCATCGCAGCCAGTCCATAGTGCAGGTAGCGGAAGCGATCCAGCAGCGAGGCCAGCGCGAAATAAAGGGAGCGCAGGCACAAAACAGCCGCGATGTTCGACGTGTAGACCACGAAGGGATTGTGCGAGATGGCCAGCACAGCGGGAATCGAATCCATGGCAAACAGCAGGTCGGTGACTTCGACGGCCAGAATCACCGGCAGGAGCGAACCACGGGCCGGTTGCAGCCGGCGCAGCAAACTCCGAATGGCCGCGGGCGCTTTCGGAACCGCTGCGTCTACCGAGCCGACGCGGGCCGGATCGCTGCGGGCGGGATTGCTGCGCACCAGCCGCCAAGCCGCATAGAGCAGGATCAGCCCGAATACCCAGGTGATCCAGTCGAAGCGGCTGAGCAGCGCAATGCCCGCGGCAATGAACAGCGCGCGCAGCACCACCGCCCCGCCCATGCCCCACGCCAAAGCATCGTGCTGGCGCTGCTCGGTGATCCGGAATCCCTGAAAGATCACCAGGAAGACGAATAGATTGTCCACGCTCAGCGAAATCTCGATAGCATAGCCGCCTACGAACTCAAGCGCCGGCTGCCGGCCCTGGGTGACGGCGATCCACATCGCAAAGCCGGCCGCGGCCAGCACCAGCGCCGCCGTGGTCAGCCAGGCAAGAGCCCGCGAGCGACGGTGGCTGCGCCAAGGCCCGGGCGGCGAAGCAGGCGCCGGAGCGGCCTCCAGGGCCGGGGCATCGTCGAAAGCCCCTCGCAGCAGCAAATCGGCCACCAGCAGCGCCGCCACCACTGCGTGAAACCCCAACCACCAAACCCACGAAGCGCCCGCAATCATAGGTGGATGCTACAGCAATGCATGGGATTGAGAACAGAAACAGGCATCGGAAGACTTAAGGAACCTCTGCGCAACTCCGGATTGCGTCAGGGCACGACTTCAGTCGTGCCGTCAGTAGCCGCAAGAATCAACGGGGCTTTAGCCCCTGAGGGGACCTTGAATCGCAGTAAGGACTTGCTCGATGGTTCCTTAAATCAAGGTAGAAGCCGCAGCCGGAGATGGCTCCGCACCCGCCGCGCCAAATTGCGTTGAGCGTGCATTGCGCCAGTGAACGCCGGCGCCAACCAGCGGGGCATAACTTCCCAATGCGGAGACGCAAATTCGGATGGAAAGGCCCGCCAGCACTTTCTCCGCCGCCGGCAGAAAGAGCCGCGCCGAACGCGCGATTCCGCCGCCCAGCACAATGCAATCGGGCTGGAATGCCGAACAGGTATCGCGCAATGCCTGACCCAAATCCGAGCCGAAGTCTTCAAAGGTCTCGCGCGCATCCCGCTCGGTATCCGCCAGAGCGGCGATCGCGCGCACCTCGGCGCGCCGGCCGGTTCGCCGCTCATAGGATCGCTGGACGGCGGCGGTTGAAATCAAATCCTCCACAATGCCTCCCCGGTAGGGATAGTCCCAGATCTCTCCGCCCTTGGGAACGCCCTCGCCGGTGACGACCACATGGCCATCGACCGCAAAAGCCGACCCGACGCCTGTGCCCAGCGTGATACCGATCGCCCGGCGCGAGCCGGCGGCCGCTCCCTTGCTCACCTCTCCGATGAGATAGGCGGCCGCGTCGTTGAGAAAAGAAACCCGCTCTGCCGGGCAACCCAGGCAAGCCGCAAGATGCAGGGACAGCGGCTCGCCGTACAGTCCTTGAAACTTATGCTTCATGGAACTGATGCCGAGCGCGTAGTCGAATGGGCCGGGGATCGCAAAGGAGGCTCCGCCCGCCAGCGCGCCGGCCGGCAGGGCGCGTTTCCCAAGCGACTCGATCATGGCCAGGAACTCCTCCAGGCTGCATGGTTCCGGGATGGGGGCCTCATGCATGGCGCCAACTCCGGCGTCGGACGGAGAAAACTCGCAGCAGGAGATGTGGCTTCCGCCTACATCGAATACGAGAATCTTCGCCTTGGCCGCATGGTCTGGAAAGGACATCGAACTTTACTCCTGTGAAGTTGGATACCGCGAGGGACGTGGTCTACTCAACAGTTGCCGTCAACAGGCTGAACGACCGTCCAACGGAAAGCCGCAACTCCGGTCACAAAGAAACCATAGCGCAAACTTGGACGGTGAAGATCATCCTAAGGGATTCGGCCTCGTTCGTCATCTTGCGCGGAACCTGTCTCCCCAGCGGCTCTTCGCGCTATGACCGCCGAGCCGCCCGCGCGGAACAAGCTCCATGGAACCGGCCGGGGCTCTTCTCCGTATGTTGAATGTGACAGGGGCTTCTGGAGGAGGGATCGATCATGGCATTCTTTTGCAATCGCTGCGGGATCTCGTTGCCTGAGAGCGCGCGGTTCTGCTCGAGTTGCGGCG
>JBEKPA010000159.1:0-8268 GCA_049521195.1 Occallatibacter sp. | reverse complement strand
ATCAGGTTGTTGGTGATCTCGCGAATGCGCAGAATCTCGCGGGCATGAATGTCGATGTCGGTGGCCTGGCCGCTCAATCCGCCCATGGACGGCTGATGGATGAGAATGCGCGAGTTGGGCAGCGCGAAGCGCTTGCCCTTGGTGCCGGCCAGCAGCAGAAATGCCCCCATGCTGGCCGCCTGCCCGATGCAGTAAGTGACCACGTTGTTCTTGATGAACTGCATGGTGTCGTAGATGGCCAGGCCTGCGGTGATGGAGCCGCCGGGAGAATTGATGTAGAGCTGCACGTCCTTCTCCGGATCTTCGCCGGAGAGGAAGAGCAATTGCGCCACGATCAGGTTGGCTACCATGTCGTCGATCGGCGTGCCCAAAAAGATGATATTGTCGCGCAGCAGACGGGAGTAGATGTCGTAGGCGCGCTCGCCCCGGCTCGTCTGCTCAACTACCATGGGAACCAATGCCATTGAGTCTTCTTCTCGCTCTCCGGTTGGGGGCCTTTTCTCCCCGCTGCTAGATGGCCGCGCGGCTCCTGAGCCGCGCGGCGCGTGTTCAAAGCCGCCGGCCTTACGCGGGCAGACGGTCGTACAGCAAACTTGCGGTCTTCTCCCGCCGCAATTGTTCCCGGATTCTAACCAGCCCGCCGTCCTCGGTCAATCGCACTTTTAGGGTATCGACCGGCTCGCGGGTCTCCCGGGCCAACAACTGCATTTGATCGTCGAATTCCTCGTCGGTGACGGAGATCTTTTCCTCATCCGCGATGCGGTCCAGCAGGATGCCGGTCTTTACCTCGGCGGCGGCGGCTTCGCGCTGGGCGGCGCGGAGCCGTGCAAAATCCAGCTTGCGCATCTGTTCGGTGTTCATGCCCTGGGCCGCCAGGGCGCGCAGGCCGCGATCCAGGCGTGTGTCGATCTGCTCCTGCACCAGCGACTCGGGCACGGCGAACGGGTAGCGCTCGGCAAGCGCCGCGAAGAGCCGGTTCTTGGTTTCGCCTTGGACGGCGCGGCGCTTGCGGATGGCCAGGTACTCGCGGACGCCGGCTTCCAGATCGGCATAGGTCTCGTATGCGCCGAGTTCCCTGGCAAAGTCGTCGTCCAGCTCCGGCATGGTGCGCTTCTTGATGGCCTTCACTTCCACGTCGTAGGCCACGGCCTTGCCAGCCAGCTTGTCCTCGGCGTAGTCGGCGGGGTAGATGACCTCAGCCTTCAACTCCTGCCCCGGCTTGGCGCCGCGCAGGGCTGCCGAGAAGGCCTCTACCGTGTCCTTGCCGCCGATTTCCACCAGCGTGTCTTCGCCTGCCAGCGCACCCTTAGGGTTCCCGGCCTCGGCGTCGCCTTCAATCCGGCCCGTGTAGGTAATCTGCGCCCAATCGCCGTCTACCAGGGCGCGGTCTTCCTCGACCGGCTCAATGGTGGCGCGCGACTCGCGCAGTTGCCCAATCTCGTGCTGGAACTCTTCTTCCGTGACCTCGACCGGCGGCTTCTCCACAGCGACGCTTTGGTAGCCCTCAATGGAGAAATCGGGAACGAACTCGAAGACGGCCTTGACGTGCAGCGGCGTGCCGTCCTCGACGGTCAACTCGGTCACCTGCGGCTGCCCGACAGGCTTGACGCCCAAGCCGGAGACAGCCTTGTTGAACCGCTCGGGCAGCAGGCCGTCAATCACTTCCTTGCGAATCTCGGCGGCAAACCGGCGCTTGATGACCGTTTCAGGCACCTTTCCGGCGCGGAAGCCGGGGATATTGGCATGTCTCCGGTAGTTGCCCACCACCTCGCGATAGGCCTTCGAGACCTCTTCGGCGGGAATGTCCAGCACCAGTTCGCGGGTGCACTCCGGGTTGGTCACCGGGCCGTGCCGGTGATCGTGATTGTGGCCTTCGTGATCGCCGCCTTCGTGGGCGTGATCGTCCGCAGCCTCGGCCGCACCGGGGGTGGAGTTGTTCTCAAGGGTGTCGGTAGAAGTCAACGCTTTGCCTTCCAGGCTCGCCGCGGCGAGCCGATCGAACTGCCTATTTCGCCGTGAACCTGGCTGCCCAACAACTGTCGCTCAGTGCGAAACCGGCGCCGCGCGGCCGGGGAATCTCTCATCTCATGGTAAGGGGCTTTGCTGGAAGGGTCAAACCGGCAAGCTCCATTCCGGCGCGGGGCGCACCGCGAAAGGCACGTTACTGTTCAGTGACCTGGGGCTTGCGAACATAGGGGAGGAAGCGGGGATGGGCCGCGCCGCACTCAGCGTAGTGCTCGCGGGCTTCAGTCAGGCTGAGGTCGCCGTTCACGGTCAGGCGCGTCTCGGCGGCGGTGTCGTCCTCCTGGCCATCGTCCTCCCACCAGCAGACCGGGCACAACCCCAGCGCGCCGGCGGTCTCCAGCGTCTTGTAACCGCAGCATGGACAGCGAAAACGAACCTCCAATGCTCCCCCCAGGTAGTATGGACGAGGAGGGAGGGCGGGAAGTTTACAAGAATGATGGCTTGCAGCCGGCAAAGACGGCATTCAGCGGAAAGCTGCCGGCATCTGGCCCAGGGGTCTTGAAAGCCGCCGGGACCCTCGCCACGGCGAGCCTTCGGCCTGGTCCCTGACCCGTGTTTTGAGCGTCCCATTTCCCTTCCTCGTCCATACGTTGTAGCATTTTGTCGGATGGGCCTTGCACCTCCGGCCCGCTCCACGAGGCACTGAAACTCCATGAATCGCAGGATTTCGTTCTGTACTGACCGGCGCGGAGGGCAAGACTCACGCGCGCAAGACTCAAGATCGACCGGCAGCCGTGAGCCGTCCAACGGCTTTACGCTCATGGAATTGCTGATCGTGATGGGCATTATTACCGTCCTGATGCTGATCGGCTTCCCGACCTACAAGAGCGTCATGAAGCACGTCCGCGAGCTGTCGGCCAAGAAGTCCATGCAGACCATCCAACAGGCCGAGATGATGTACCAGAGCAATTACCCGAGCAAGGGATTCGCCTGCGATCTGAAATATCTGGGCGGCGAGTCCGCGCCGGGTACACCGCCCTCCGCCACTGCCTCCCAGATGCTGCCCGATGAGCTGGCCAAGGGCAACAAGGACGGCTACAACTTCATCATCACCAACTGCGCCAAGAATGCGCAAAGCGGCTCGGAACGGGTGGATGGATACACCATCACCGCAGTTCCCACCACAGTCGGCAAGACCGGAGATCTCGGCTTCTGCAGCGACGAAGGCGGCGTTCTCAAGCAGGATCCGCAGGGCGGGACAAACTGCACCGAACCGGTCCAGTGACGGCGGGCTTACGCCCGCGGCGCGGCGGCCCTGTCCTGGTTCCCGCGCCGGCGGACTCAGAGCTTATCCGTAAATTGCTGATTCTGTAGCGCCGCTCTCTAGAGCGGCTGTCGTGCAGGTCTGCAGACCTGCACTCATCGCCTCTGGCGGCTTGGAAGCCGCCAATACAGCCGGTCTGGAGACCGGCGCTACAATTTGCGGATAGGCTCTTAGCCGCTTGCTTCAGTAATCGAGGGTAGCCTCGCGCGAAGCGGCCGAGCAAGGTGAGGGGTGAATAGGCCGGCAATCCAACAGGAATGGACCCCGCAATGAAGAGATGCCCCGCTTGTGGCGTTGAATACCCCAATGAGCGGACCTATTGCTCCGCGGATGGCGCGGCGCTTTCCCTGACGCAGGAGACCGCGGCGGGTACGCCGGGCCCCTCAACCCAGCAAGGCCTGAGCCCCGCAACCCCGCCTGTTGGTTCCGCGCGGCGCGTTCCCATCTTTGTCTGGGTTCTTGTGGGGGTGGCGATCGTCCTTTCCCCCTTCCTCCTCATCCTGATGCTGATAGCAATTCCCACTTTCCACAGCATGGGGAAGAGGGCCAGCGAGATCTCGGCAATTCATTCGATCCGCACGATCCAGCAGGCGGAGTTGATGTACGAGTCCACCTACCCCGCCAAGGGCTTTGCTTGCTCGCTGACGGCTTTGGGCGGCGAACCCAGCGCCGGCGCTCCGTCGCAGGCCGCGGCGCAGATGCTGCCGGGCGATCTGACTTCGGGCCATAAATCCGGCTACATCTTCACCATCTCCTGCAGGGACAAGGTGACCACCAACGGGGCGGACCGGTATACCGGCTACGCGGTCATAGCCGTTCCGCAGACGGCGGGCAAGACCGGGGATCGAGGCTTCTGCGGCGACCAGTTCGGCGACATCAAGTTCGACCCGGCGGGCGGCACTGACTGCACCCAGCCGCTGCCATGATGGCGCGCGGGGTTTTTAGCTTCGGCGGATTTGTCTTAGCCGCCGCGCTGTTTGCGACCTGCGCGTGCGCCCAAGAACATTCGCCGTCAGCGAAGGAACCGTCCGCGAAGGGCTCCGCGAAGGACCCCGCGCGGGAGCTGGCCAGGCGCGTCGACCGGCACTACAACCAGCTACGCTCGCTCCAGGCGGGATTCACCGAGAGCTACGAGGGGTTGGGGATCAAGCGCGCCGAGAGCGGGACGCTGCTGCTGCTCAAGCCCGGGCGCATGAAGTGGGAGTACAGTTCGCCGGCCGGCAAGCTCTTCCTGCTCGACGGCAAGTACGCCTGGTTCTACTCCAGCGGCGACTCTCAGGTGCAGCGCATCCCCGCCAGGGAACTCGACGATCTGCGCTCTCCGCTGCGCTTCCTGCTGGGCCATACCGCGCTGGAAAAGGAACTGGACAATTTGACGCTTTCCGGAGCGCCCGGCGGCCTCTTCACGCTCTCCGGCCAGCCCAGGGGTGAGGAGAAGCGCGTGGCGCGGCTTACCCTCACCGTAACCGCTGAGGGAGCCATTACAGGTATCGAGGTAGAAGAGACCGACGGCGCGCTGACCCGCTTCACCTTCACCGGCGAAACAGACAACGCTCCGGTCTCCCCGGAGGCCTTCCGCTTCGCGCCGCCCGCCGGGATTCCGGTGGTGGATGCGCTGCCGCCGGTGTGAGCAGGATGAAGGCGCAGGGAATGTGTCCAGTCGCTTGGTCTACCTTTGCATCCTCTTTGGTTGACCTGAAGTTTTATCGCGAGACAGCTTTCTTTTGCAGGGCGCTTTGCACGATGTACGAGGAGCGGGTAAGCCCCCGAGCGCGGGCGCGGCGGTCGATCTCCGCAATCTGGCTTTGGCGGGCGGTAATGTTGATGCGGACGGTTCTCTCCGGCTCGCGGAGTTCGGCCAGGAAAGCTACCGCGCCCTTCATGGCCGGATCGCTTCGCAGATCGTCGAGGGTGGAAGGCTCGGGAATCTCGTCTCCGTCCTCGCGCATTCCGGCAACATGCAGCGCGAGAGCTTCGGCGGCCATGGCGCGCGCCTCCTCCAGCGTGGAGCCGGCTGTGATGCAGCCGGGAAAATCGGGAAAGCTGACGCCGTAGTCCGAGTTCTTGTCTTTGTGAAGGTAGGCGATGTATTCCATAGTTGCTCCATTACCTGAGCTTGAGGCCGGATTGTTTTTCGATGCTCCTCAGGGTTCCTTCAGGAACATCCTTTTGGGGATAAACAACCGTGACCCGGCCAGGCTTGACCGGATGCTTGAATTGCTTGTGGCTGCCGGATTGCGCAACCTCGAACCAGCCGTTCTGTCGGAGCTTGCGGATGACCTCCCGGCTGTTCATACTGGTGCGCCCTTCCAAACCAAGAATACACATTTCGTGTACACTCATCAATGACCGGAAATACCTCCGGAAGGAACCGGATGATCGCGCACAGCAGATGGAAGCACTTCCCGGCCGAGAGCACCGCAGAGATTGCGGCGGTGATCGACTGCGAGATCGTCTGCCCGGCCGGTGAGGCTGAACTATGAACAGCCGCGTGTTCGTCAATTTCTTTCAGGTGGTCTCGGTGCTGTTGCTGCTGGTGGCGGCGGCGCTGCTGTCGGCCATTACCACGATGCATTTTGCCATTCACGGCGCGGAGGTGCAGGTGCCGGCGCTGAAGGGAATGACCGTGGCCGATGCGCGCAGCGAGACCGCCGGGCTGGGGCTGAACCTGCTCGTGGATAACCGCTACTATTCGGCGGACGTGGCCGCGGGGCACATTCTGACACAGATGCCGGCGGCGGGCACGGTGGTGCGGCGGGAATGGCGGGTGCGCGTGGCCGAGAGCCTGGGACCGCAGAAGGTGGAAGTGCCGGATATGGTGGGCCGTCAGGAGCGGGTGGCGGCGCTTACCCTGCGGCGGGTGGGCCTGGAGGTGGGCGCGACGGCGCGGCTGCCCTACGCCAAGGCGGCGGAAGGCACGGTGCTGGCGCAGGATCCGCCCGGCCACGCACAGGGCATTGCCCGGCCCACCGTCACCCTGCTGGTGGCCGCGCCGGGGGATGCGCCGGACGGTTTTGTGATGCCCGACCTGGTTGGATGGCCGGTGGTGGGCGCGCAGGCGGTGTTGGCGAGCGTTGGCATCACGGCGGCGCCGCCCAGCTTTATGGATGCGCCCGTGGCGCCGGTGGGCAGCGGAGACGCGCCGCCCAAGCCGCCGGTGAAGCCGGGGGCGGTGCTGGCGCAGGTTCCGGCAGCCGGTTCGCGCGTGGATCAGAGCACAGTGGTGAGGCTGATGGCGGCGCAGTAGGCGACGCGACGAGCGGGTGAGTCTGCCGGTCGCCTATCGTCTGGGACGAAGCCTAGTTTGTTGGCTGCGCCGGAGCGGCCGCAGGCGGTGGCGGAGCGGCTTCGGGCGGTGGCGGAGCAGGCGCCGGTTGCCCCTTGGGCAAGTTGCGAATGTAAATAATGAGATTCCACAGTTCGTCGTTCTTGGCGCGGCCCACGTCCTCGGGAGGCATCTTGTCGCCCTTGCCCTTGCGAATGATATTGAAAAGTTCCTGGTCCGACTTGGCCTGCAGCGTCTTCGATTCAGTCCAGTTGTCGAGCGTCACCGACATGCTGGTGGCATAATCGGTCTTGCCGTTTCCATTGTCCCCGTGGCACAACGCGCAGTCGCGCGCATAGAGGCCCTTCGCCTTTTCCTGCGATGCGGCAGTCGGTCTTACCGGATTGGTGCTGGCGGGGGCAGCGGCCGCTGGCGCGGTCTCCTGCTGCGAGCCTCCCGTAGCGGGTACGGCGGCGAGCACAAACAGGATCGCCGCTGAAGTAAGCAAGAAGGGCTTCAACATGGTAGCCTCCCCGGTTGCGCGCGCCGCCAACAGGCGATTCGCAGCCGATTGAATGGAACGCACAGATTATAAGCCAATTGCACGGGTTCTTGTTCAGTCGATCTTTTTCAGTCCCGGCTTCCGGAACAAGACTTTGCACGGAACGGCATCGTTCCGCAAACAGGACAACCGCGAATTGCTCCTCGGCAGAGGGGCGCTAGATGAGGCCGAGTTCGCCGGCCAGGCGCTCGAGTCTGGCGCGGGTGGCGGCGGTGGGCGGGACCAGCGGAAGGCGAACGTGATCGGTGGTGCGGCCCATCAGGTTGAGCACCGTCTTCACCGGGCCCGGATTCGACTCCCAGAAGTTGGCGTCGAGCAGAAGCGCGTACTTGCGCTCGATCTCGCGGGCCTCGGCCCAACGGTTGCCGAGGGCGAAGCGGATCATGCGCCCGATCTCCGCCGGGACCTCGTTCGAAGCTACGCTGATCAGTCCGTGCGCGCCCACGCCGATCGAAGCCAGCGCCAGGTTGTCGTCGCCGGAGAAGATCTTGAACTCGCACGGCAGGATGTGAACCAGATGGGCGACCTGGGGTAGCTTGCCGCTGGCCTCCTTGATGGCCTGAATATTCGGTGCGGCCTCGGCGAGGCGAAGAACGGTCTCCGGGTCGATATTCACAGCGGTGCGGCCGGGGACGTTGTAGACGGTCACCGGCAGCGGATCGACGGCCTTGGCCAGGGCCAGGAAGTGCTGGAACTGGCCCTCCTGCGTGGGCTTGTTGTAGTAGGGATTGGCCGAAAGCACGGCGTCCACGCCGCCCAACCTGCAGAGCCGGCCGGCCTGACGCAGCAGCGTGCGAGTCGAGTTGTGGGTGCAGCCGGCCCACACCGGCACACGGCCGGCCGCGGCCTCGACCACAAGGCCCACCGCCAGCAGCCACTCGTCTTCATCGAGCGTGGCCGCCTCGCCCGTCGACCCGCAGGCCACCAGAAAGTCGATCCCCGAGTCGATCTGCCAGTTCACCAACTCCTGAAGCGCCTGTTCATCGATCGACCCATCGGCCCGAAAGGGCGTAACGATAGCTGTGCCGCAACCTGTGGTTTCCATAACCAAGAAGTTTATAACGAAAGGGGGCGCGCGCGTGACTCCGCGCCGGAACTCCGCGCGGAAACCGCAGGCCTCCCGCTCGCTAGCGCGCGCTGAGGCGGTTGCGG
>JBEKPA010000158.1:0-8366 GCA_049521195.1 Occallatibacter sp. | reverse complement strand
CAACGACCAGTTGATGGAGACGGCGGATGGTTTCCACTACCGGGTAATCGGCAAGGTATACAACTCCAGCGACGAAGCACTGGTGAATGTTTCGATCGTCTACAACATCTGGAAGAAGTATTATCCCAACGGTTCACAGGTCAAAGGAACGGATGGGCAGGTTTCGGCACACATCAAGTATCTGCCTCCAAAGCAGATGGTCGATTTTGTGGCAACAGGAAACGCCCCCGTGATTACTTCTTCAGTACCGGAGCCCATCCAGGCTGAGATTGCCGCTCAGTTTGTGGAGGAGTGATCCCTCTCGCAAAGCAACAGCCGCTTTCGACGCCAGAAACAACCGGCATCCCCGAAAACCGCAAAGTGACGCTGATCACAGTACGGCCTAAGCCTGTTCGCTGATCATTCTACTTGTATAGGTAGCGCCCGCACGCGGCGTGTGGAGGAGAGTCGTGGCCCGTTCCAGGTTGCCGCTGTGGCGCAGAATCTCGCAGGTATTCTTCCTGCTTCTGTTTTTTGCGCTGCTGATCTTCACATCACTGCGAACCACGCCCGGCGCCACGGGCGATATTCATCTGCGCGCGCCGGTGCGCCTGTTTTTTGAGTGGGACCCTCTGGTGGCCGTGGTCAATGCGCTGGCAGGCCATGCTCTCTATCGCGGGCTCATCTGGAGCCTGATCATCCTGCTGCCCACGCTCTTTCTGGGACGTTTTTTTTGCGGTTGGATCTGCCCCATGGGCACGTTGCAACACTTTGTGGGCAGCCTGCCTTCTGAGGCCAAACGCGGCAAGCAGCGCATCGAATCAAATAGATACAAGCGCTGGCAGACGGGCAAATATGTTGTGCTGATTGCCGGGTTGGTGGCTGCTGTCTTTGGTTCGGCGGCCATTGGCTGGCTCGATCCCTTCAGCCTTCTGGTCCGGTCCATTGGATTATCGTTGCTGCCCGCCTTCAACTTTGCCGTGCGCTCAGCGCTTGCGCCTCTGGAGCACAGTCATATCGCGGCGATCAAGTCAACCGGAGAAATCCTCCACGCGATTTTGCAATTCACGATTTTGGATTTTCGCCCGCAGCAGTTCGCGCAAGGGCTGATCCTGGGGATTTTGTTTGTGGCCATTTTGCTGGCCAGTATGCGGGTGACGCGGCTCTGGTGCAGGTCGATCTGTCCGCTGGGCGCGTTGCTGGGAGCGGTTTCCCGGTGGAGCGTGCTGGGGCTGCACAAGGATCCGGATGCCTGCGACAAATGCAACCGCTGCCTGCTCAATTGTCAGGGTGGCGACGATCCCATCGGCGGCGTTCCCTGGCGCAAATCCGAGTGCCTGATGTGCATGAACTGCATCGGCAGTTGCCCTCACGATGGCCTTCAATTCCGCTTCTTCCGCAAAGAGAAGGAGGTCGCCTCGCCGGATCTGGGGCGGCGCAGAACGCTCACCGGTCTCGCGGCAGGCGCGGCGCTGGTTCCCATCATGCGCGCCAATACCGGCCTGGGCAAAAGCCGCCACGAACGGCTGCTGCGTCCTCCCGGCGCGCTCGATGAACGCGATTTTCTCTCCCGCTGCATCCGCTGCGGCGAGTGCATGAAGGTTTGCCCCAACAATGCGATCCATCCCACGTTCGAGGAAGCGGGGATCGAAGGGCTGTGGACGCCCACGCTGGTTCCACGCATCGGCTACTGCGAGCCCAGTTGCGTGCTCTGCGGCGAGGTATGCCCCACCGGCGCCATCTGGCAGATCACGCCCAGAGAAAAGGGCTGGGTCGTCGGCGTCGGCACGTCCGCCGCGGCGGACCAGCCCGTTCGCCTGGGCACAGCGTTTTACGACCGCGGCCGCTGCCTGCCCTGGGCCATGGCCACCGATTGCATCGTCTGCGAGGAGTGGTGCCCGGTCTCGCCCAAAGCCATCTATGTCCAGGAGGCCCAGGTCATCGATGCAGCCGGCAACACCAAGACCCTCAAGCAGCCGCGCGTCGATCCCAGCCGCTGCGTGGGCTGCGGCGCCTGCGAGTTTGCCTGCCCGCTCCAGGAGCGCCCCGCCGTCTACGTCACTAGCATAGGCGAAAGCCGTTCGCCCAGCAGCCAGATTCTGCTCAACCGAAAGTGAAGGAGACCCCGTTGATGTTTCGCTCAAGAGGATGGATGTTGGCCGCCGCTGCTATGGCAATCGTGCTCGCAGGCGCGGGCACGGGATGCAAGAAAAAACTGTCTGATCCATTCCCTGCGTCGGGCGCCATTGCCGGCTGGGAAAAGGCAAGCGACACGCGCGTCTTTGCGGCCAAAGATCTTTGGCAGTACATCGACGGCGACGCCGACCAGTACATTGCTGCCGGCGTGGTCTCCACTTCGACCTCCGATTACAAGTACCGGGGCCAGTTGGAAGCGACGGTTGACGTGCACACCATGAATGACGCGGCGGGCGCGCGCAAGATTCTCGAAGCCGGACAAACAAAGGACGCCAAGACCGTCCAACTGGGCGATGCCGGAGTGGCCTACGCGCAGAGCGCGATCTTCCGCAAAGGCCCTTATCTGGTTCGCATCGTCGCCTATGAGTCCACGCCCGATACGCCGCAAGCTCTGCTGGCCCTGGCGCAAGGCGTGGAAGCAAAACTGTAAACCGCTCTGGCCGGAGCGCCGGCCGCGTTGAAAAGGAAAAGAATGCCATGAAAAGCCGCCGGGAATTCATCAAAACTACAGCCGCGGGAGCTCTGATCGTGGGCTCGTCCGCCGCGGCGGAAAAGCTGGGGCTGGCCGGAGTGCTCGACCAGAACGCCCAGCGCGCTGAGACAGCCAAGTCCAAGGTCGTTATCGCCCGGGATGCGGCACTGCATGGAGCAGGCGGGCAGCTCGACGAGAAGCGCGTGCAGACTCTGCTAGACAGCGCCATCGCCGCCTACACCGGACGCGATCGCCCGGTCGAGGCCTGGAAGCGCATCGTGCCGGTCGATAAGGTCATCGGCCTCAAGGTCAACGGCCTCGGCGGCAAGGGAATCTCGACCCACGCGGCGCTGGTGCTGGCTATCTGTGAGCGCCTGCAGCAGGCCGGCGTCAAGCCAGGCAACATTGTGGTCTGGGAGCGCGACGCCCACAGCCTCGAAGCCTGCGGACTGACCGTCAGCACGGACCGCAGCCGCGTCCGCTGCTACGGCAACGATGTGGGCGGCTACGAGGATCAGCCGGTGGCGTTTGGCTCGGTCAGTGTCAAGCTGGCCAAGATCCTCACCCGCGAGTGTGCGATGGTGATCGGCTTGCCCATCCTCAAGGACCATAGCTTGGGGTGCGGCGTCACCTTTGCGATGAAGAATATGTACGGCGTGGTCGAGCGCCCGCAGGATCTTCACGCAGGCGGATGCAATCCCGCCATCGCCGATCTGAATTGCATCCCCGCCATCCGCGAGAAGGTGCGTTTCACCATCGGCGATGCGATGAGTTCGGTTTACGACGGAGGGCCGCGCTTCAATCCCGAGCGCCTCTGGTACCCCAATGCGCTGATCGTGGGCGAGGATCGGGTGGCCGTGGATCACACCGCGTGGCAGATGATCGAGCGCAAGCGCGCCGAGGCGGGCGTGCCAACGCTGGAAGCTGCCGGCCGCCGGCCTCTGTACATCGCAACCGCCGCCGATGCCGATCACCGGCTGGGAACCAACGATCCGCAACGGATGCACCTGATGGAGATTTGACCGGGAGGCTGGCCATGGCCGCGGAAAACGATCGGAAACCGGAGGAAAAGCAAGCGGACGCGCCGGGCCTCACGCGCCGCGAGGCTCTGCTGCAACTGCTTCGCGTGGGCGGCGTGGCCGCGGGCGCGGCGGCCGCGGGCGTCTGGCTCAGCGAGCACAGCTTCCGCCCCGTCGCGACGCAGGCCGAGCAGGCCCGCCGCGACCATCGTCCGCCGCGGCGGACTGCCGATCCCCAGTTCCCGCACCTGACAGTCGTTCAAGGCGGAGAGCCGCGCGCCCTGGTGCAGCGGGCGCTAGAAGACCTGGGCGGCATCCGGCGCTTCGTCAGCCGCCAGGATGTGGTCGTCCTCAAGCCCAACATCGCCTGGGACCGCACCCCGGACCAGGCCGCCAACACCAATCCCGACCTGGTGGCCGAGGTCGTGCGGCAGTGCTGGCAGGCGGGCGCCAAGCGGGTCATCGTCACCGACGTCAGTTGCAACGAGCCGCGCCGCTGCTTTCAGCGCTCCGGCATTCAGGCCGCCGCCCGCGCCGAGGGCGCTGAGGTCATTCTGCCCGACCCCGACCTCTTCCGCGAAGTGAACATCGGCGGCGTGGTGCTCAAGAGCTGGCCCGTCTTCACGCCCTTCCTGGAGGCCGACAAGATCTTCAACCTGCCCATCGCCAAGCACCACGTGCTCACCGGCGCAACGCTGGGCATGAAGAACTGGTACGGCATCCTGGGCGGCCAGCGCAACCGGCTGCACCAGCAGATTCACCAGAGCCTGGCCGACCTGGCCGCCTTCATGCTGCCCACGGTCACGCTCCTGGACTGCTACCGCATCCTGCTGCGCAACGGGCCAACGGGCGGCAACCTCGAAGACGTGGCTCTCAAGAAGACGCTGGTCGCCGGAACCGATCCGGTGGCTGTCGACGCCTACGTGGCCAAGGCGTATTGGAACCTCGACCCCGCACAGATGCCCTACCTGGAGATGGCCGCCGCCCGCGGCCTGGGAACTGTGGACTTCGCAGCGTTGCAGGTGAAGGTCAGCCAGCTGGGGTAATTCAATCCCGAACCTCATTGCCTTTCTCCTTGGCGTCGAGCGAAGATCATGCTCCGCGATGGCGTTGTTCCGCTGCGAACGGACCTCCGCAACCCCGCAAAAAATGCCAAGAACGGCGCGAAATACCCTCGATTTGGACCGAAAATCGACCGAAAAGCGGCTCTCTTTTG
The DNA here is from genome assembly GCA_049521195.1 of Occallatibacter sp. GTDB lineage: Bacteria > Acidobacteriota > Terriglobia > Terriglobales > Acidobacteriaceae > Telmatobacter. The sequence goes on along the minus strand of JBEKPA010000158.1, from coordinate 3,484 downwards.
CTTGTTGGAACGACGAGATTGTTCCGTAAGTCGTTGATTCTGAACAGTCGGCCAGATTGCGGGAGGCTGAAAACATACCCCCTGGGGGTATAGGGGGGTGGGGGGTCGGCTTTTGGGAAGCCTGGATAGGCAGGTATGGGGCAGCGGGTTCGCGCGCGTGGAGGCATCCCATACGATGATTGTGCGCTGCCGCGAGGTAAATTTCGGCAAGGGATGCAGGGAGGGCGGCGGGGTGCAGGTTCGCGCCATACGGGGTTCGAGACTCCGCAGGTGGGGTGCTCGGCATGGTTCCAGCATTGCTTGACGGTCTACGGTAAACTCCAAGGTCGCCCTAACGTTGCATTTATGGAGTAGAGATCCGTAATTGCATACATGATCTCCAACCGCCTCACTTCCCATCTGAAGGAACGTTTGCCGGCGGAGGTTGGTTCGTGCTATCCGAGGCCCGAAGATCCGGACTTGGGCTGTTCGGCGATTATTTTGGACGATTATAAGGAGACCTGAATTGGCTTTTTGGAACGCCAATTCTTCCAAGGTCATCAACTGGGTCTCTGAATATGGGTGCCTCTGGATAAACGGGCGCAAGATAGGTCCCATCGAGTTTCGATTCTCGGGCCTTCGTTTTCAAGAGCTCCATCAAGATTAATTGAGCGATCAATCTTCCGGGATATAGGATAAGCGGCGTGTTGGAAGCGTTGGCGATCTCCAGCGTCAGACACCCGCGGTAGGAAGGATGAATCCACGGGGCAGTTTCGATGACTGTGAATGTCCTGGCGACGGACGATTTCGTTAGAATCTCGCCCGATAGATCGCTCGGCAATTTGATGAACTCCAACGTTGAGCCGAGAACAGTCTCGTGTGCCGGTACAACCAAATAACTACCCAACGGCACATGGACCCGAACATAGGACTGCCTCGCGGAATTCTTGCAGGGATATGTGAATGGAACCGGGGGAACTTGCGGAAGTAGAAAGAAGGTACCTAAACGAAGATCAATCGAGTCGGCGTCAGACAACCTACCGAGCATCTTTCTTCGCTCAAGCAGAGGAGTGATGACCAGCGACTCTGGCTCAGTGACCTCAAGCTCCAGGCGCCTCTTGATTTCCTTGTTAGGTAATACTCCCATGGTTCGATACGCCCTTCGTCAATAATTGATGATCTTCCAGAGCCTTCAAGAGCCAGAGCTCAAGTCTTGCAGAAAGCCGGCTGCGGGATTCTATCGAATTTGGCTTCTCTCCTTCGATATTCTCCAGTAAAAGTGAGAACTTCTCCAACAGGAACTGATAGCCTGCATTGATTAGGACAACAGGCCTGGGATGCACGATCTTTCCCTGAACAATGATCGTCGAAGGCACGATAGCCCGCCGCAGATACTCAGCAATGATTGGTGACTGATCATGGAAATCAGCTACGTCGTTGACGTGTCCTTTCACCCTTGACGGCACAAAGTCTATCAGCCAAGAACACAATTCGTCATAGCAACTCAAGAGCCTTGCTTCAAGGTCTTCGCGCGGGAGGTCAGCCTGCACCTTGAACTGCGATGCCGCGCCAGCACACAATCGCAAAACCTCGACTGGTGCAGAGGCCCAACCTTGAATTTCCTTCCACCATCCAAGCTTTTCAAGCAGGCGCTGATGGGCACGGAAGCGGGCAACACTCGCCGGATGGTACTGCCCATAGAGGTAGAAAACTTCCGGCTGGCCGGCGGCGCTTTCGATGAGTATAGACGCGGTCATGAGTTGAGAGAACGCGAAAGAGAACGCAGGGCCAATCAGGCAGATAGCGAACAGATCGCAGAATGTCTCTTCTGTCCAACTGCCAATACGTTCTTGGCAAAGCGTAAGCTCTTCATAAGCGAGCGGCTTCCCTATATCGCTTACCATGCGCTCCAGTGCATCGTCGATCTTGCCTTGCGCTAAAGCAAGCACTTTCTCTTGGAAAATGAAATGCCCCATTTCATGGGCAAGCGAACAATTCAGAAAGATGCCGTCGGCTTGAGAATAAGGAATGCCTATGAGGCCCAAAGTCTTAGGAAATGGCTTTCCTCCGATTTGGGACGCGATGCCGTCAGCAGCTCTCCGCACAATGCTCGATGGAACTTCAAAGTAATTTACCTCGGCCGCATGAAACAGTGTAAATCGGAATGAGCGCCAATCCGGCGTCTCGCGGAGTCGATCGTTCAAAGCGGAAATCAAAGGCATGGGAAGGTGCAGGGTGTCAGCATCCAGCGCCGGACGGATGTACTCATGCAGACGCTCCCAGTCCGACTTCAGCTGAAAGAGCTTCTGTCGTTTTGAGGCGGCAATCTGTGGGTACTTGGCCCGCAGAATCTGTTCGGGGAGCGATTCCAAGTACGACAGAGATTTCTGTCCCAACTCGCCAATATGTTTGAAGAATTCTCGGGACGTCTCGCCGTAAACGGGATAGTCAGCCCGAATCTCGGTACAAAACCTCTCTAGCGGCTCAATGAACCGATGGAGTTCAGAGACCTCTTGACGGACGACTTCAGGCCAGATGGTCACCGGGACGGAGTGTAGCGCCTAGCTGTTTTCGCTCGGTTGTCGTCGTACAGCGCTCTGCGCTCCAAGGCATCAAAGAACGGAATGGCTGCCAGTGCGCTCTCCGTCCGCTGTTCGGGGGACTGGGGCTCGATCACCCCTTTTAAGGTTCCGGCAAACTCCTCGCGCTGCTCGTCTGAGAAAACCTCGTTCAAGGTACGGACACCCACGTACCGTCCTAAAAAGCCTCGGTCCCGCAGGGACTTCACAGTGGCTTGGCCGGTGCCTTGGAGCGATAACATGACCTGTCGGATAGAGCCATCGAGCCGATCGTTTGGAGCGCCCTGCTCAACCAGCTCAATCAGCAAGTCCGTGACCTCGCGGACGTCGAGAGCCAGCGTCAGATATTCAGAACTTGACTGCATCTGCGCGTGCCTCCAGTCGAAGAATACACTTTCCCCTACCATAATCTACTATTATGTAGTAAAGTTCTACTTGACGTCAAGTAAAACTTTACACTCCACACGTAAAGTGAGAATTGACCAAACAATAGGAAGCAAACAGGATGTCGACCCTCAGCGAGGCCATAGCGGCAGAATTCATGCGGATAATGGAAGACCGCAAATTGAGTGTGACCGGAGCCGCGCGCGATCTCCGCGTAACACGGCAGGCGTTCCACAACTACTTGAACGGGTCTTCGGTTCCCCGGCACAAGACCCTCGGCCGAGCGATGGACCTCTGGGACTTCAGTCTGAGAATCGGGAATACCACTTTCGACCGTTCTTCGCTTCCGAAGCGGGAGGACGGCGTTCGGGGTCCGGAGCAACTGCCACTCGTTTGGGAAGTTCTAGACGGGATCAAACAGCAAGACCTGAAGATCGCCGTTGTCCGCGTTGGATCGACACTCAATGTCGAAGTAAAAATCGACATTCCGGCCTAAACCTCAACGGTCCGTGCGGTACGGGACCTCGGCTTAAACGGGGGCC
>JBEKPA010000157.1:0-8418 GCA_049521195.1 Occallatibacter sp. | reverse complement strand
CCTTGGCGGTGCGCAGCGAGGGATCGAGGATGGGTCCGATGTCGCTGATGCGGCCGGTAATCGTGCGATCCGGCCAGGCATTCAGCTTGATCTTCGCCTCCTGGCCCAATTGCAGCTTGGGAATATTGTTCTCGTAAACGTCGCAGACGATCCACACCACGGAGAGATCGGCGATGGTGAAGGCCGTCGCCGAGCCGGAGAGGTTGACGCCCGCGGCCGATGCGTTTGTCACGTTCTGGGCCACGATGACGCCGGAGATGGGTGCGTGAACGTTGACGATGCTGCTGGGGTGGTCCTTGTCCACGCCCAGGGTCTTCAACTGCTCTTCGGCGGCGGTGAGGTCGGCCTTGGCGTCCTTCTCCGTGTCTTCCGCCTGCTCCAGCATGGCCTGCGAAATGGCGCCGTGCTTGAAGAGATCGTCGGACCGCATGTAAGCCATGTTGGCCATGTGCTCGTCGTTGGCCGCCTTGAGATAGGCGTCGAAGGCGCTGGTGATGTCGGGACTTTGCACCTTCAAGAGCAGTTGGCCCTTCTTCACGTTGTCGTCCAGACGGGCTTTGATGTCTACCACGCGGCCGTTGGCCAGCGAGATGACCGGAACCTCGCGCGAGACGTCGGGAAAGACGGAGCCGGTGGCCGTCAACTCACTTGCCGATTCGATCTGGCCGGCCGCGGCGAGCGGGAACTTGGCCACGTCGCCGGGGTCGATGGTAATCAGGTTCATGTCGGCAACCTGAATCACCGCCGGATTGGCAGGCCCGCCGTCGCCCTGGTCCTTGCCTTTGCAGCCGGAGACGGCGAGGCCTAGCAATGCAATCGTCGCAGCGGCCAGGGCAAGCTTCCTTGAAGCTTTTGGGAATCCTCTCAGAAAGAAACACGAAATCATTGGATTACCTCGCGTCCCACGGCAAGATTCAGTTGTCCGGCAGCGGTCAGATAGGAGCCGATCAGTTGCGCGTAGGCCAGTTGCACGGCCCGGAAGTCGCTCTGCGCGTTCAGAAAGTCCATGAGCGATGCGCCGCCGTGCTGATAGGAATAAGTCACGGTATCGCGGACCCTGAGCGCCTGCTCGTTGTACTGCGCCTTGTAGGGCTTGAGCAGGGCCAGGCTGCTTTCTACCTGCGCGTAGGCTGAGTCCACATCGCTGAAGACCTGTTCCCGCGCGGCTTCAGTCAACTCCTTGTCGCGGCCGATGTCGATCTCGGTGCGCTGCTTCTCGCCCTGGTTGCGGTCGAAGACGCGCAGCGGAACGTTGACGCTGGCACCGAGCGTGTAGCGGCCAAAGTTGTTGTTGAACGCGGGATTGTAGGAGTACCAGGTGGCGAAGGTAGGATCGGCGGAACCGTTGGCGATGGCCAGCTTGTGGTTGGTTTGGGCCTGCTGGATGGATTCCAGAGCGGCGCGTAGGTCGGGCCGGGCATCCAGGGCGATCTGGCGGAAGTCATCGAGCGGCTTCAACTCGTTGGAGAAGTCGAAAGGGCCGATCACGTCGAACTGCTCCACCGGCGTGCGGTCGTCGAGCAGTTGCAGGAGTTGAATCTTCGATGTGCGCAGGTCGACGATGGCCGCCTGAATCTCCGCTTCGTATTGCACTCGCAAAAGCTCGATGCGGTCGAGATCGATCTGCGCCAGGTCGCCGTCGTGGAAGCGGTCGCGGCTGATCTTGATGATGTTGTCGTAGTAGGCCAGGTCGGCCTTGGCCAGTTCGAGAACGGCCTTCGCCTCCAGCGTCTGGACGAACTGCGAGCGCAGGTCGAAGAGGAGGTTGCGCTCCAGGTCCTCGTGCTGTGAACCGGCGATCTGCGTGCCTTCCTTGGCGCTCTCCAGGCGCAGTTCGCGCTTGTGCTCGCGCTCATGCAGGTAGTTGATGCTGGGGACGAGCTGATTGCCGGTAAGCGGCAGCCAGTGGGTGCCCAAGCCTGGGAGCGTGTGTGGAGCGATTTGCAATCCATCGCTGGACAAACCGATGCCGGGATTGGGGCGCAGAAATGCCGTGATCTCCGCCGCCCTCATCTCATCCACGCCCAGCGCATCGGCCTTGAGCGCGGGATTGGCAGCTTCAAACTTGGCCTTCGCCTGCTCCCAGGTAAGGCTTGTCTGCGCTGAAGCCAGGGCCGGCGCCAGCGCAAGCAGCGCCGCCGCTGCCGAAGCGGATACGAAAGGGAAGAATTGCTTCATACACAGCCTTTTGCGCCGTAATTTGCACGGCTGCCACAGGAAAGTATAGAGGCCAAAGATGAAGAATTGACGAGGGCGAAAGATCAGGCCGCCGGCGGGGGCCGGTTCTGGATGGAGGCCAGAGCGGGATAATCGATCGCCGGGACGGGGAGATTGCGAGTCCCGGTAAAGCGCGGAAGGCCGGAGAGAAGCCCGGCGAAAATACCCAGTGGCAGCGCGGCAACCGCGGGGAGGATGGAGTGCGGGCTGACGGCGATATGGTCCTTGCGCAGGCTGGAGTCGGTCTCGGCCGGATTTTGAATCGCCTGCAGGTCATCGGTCACCGAGATGACCGGCAACAGAATCAGCAGCAGCACCGCCAGGGCGACAAACTGCATGCGCCAGTCCTTCATGCGCCCGTCCGGGCCAGTGCGCGGGGCAAAGCGCGGCCACAGGCAGACCATCAGCGCGGCCAGCAGACCCCAGGCGAGATTGAGGAACGTTTCCATTCTCAGGTTCGATTCTACATCAGGGCTGTATGTCTGTTAGACGGGAACCATCCGTCTTGCGTTGCACTTCGGTCAAGAAACGGCGGGCGGCAAATCCCTGAGGGTTCGACAAGGCCGTGGACGAAGGGCGGCTGGTCCACGCTGCTCAGTTAAGAGAGCTGTGGCGCCGCGGCCCGTTCCCATCGCGCTGGCAGGGCAATCGCATGAACGACTTCTGCGAGAGAAGAGGTTCGTGGGATAGCTTTGGGTGGGAAAGAGCCGGACTTCCTGCTTACTTCACCGTGTCGATTCGGGAGAGCCAAAGGGCTTTTTCTGCCGGGGCAAGAAAGCTGGCGCGGATGGAGTTGGCCGCCAACTGGCGCAATTCGTCGCGGTTAAAGCCCTGCTGGGTGTGAGCCAGCAGGTACTCATTGGCCAGGTCGGAACCGAAGAAGGCCGGGTCGTCGGAGTTGAGCGTGACCAGGAGGCCGGCGTCGAAGTAGCGGCGCAGCGGGTGGGCGGCAAAGGAGGCGCAGACGCCGGTGCGGACGTTCGAGGTGGGGTTCAGTTCGATGGGCGTGGCGCGCGCCTTCAACTCCTCAATCAGGTAGAAGTCCTTGACGGCCGAGAGGGCGTGGCCGATGCGCTCGGAGCCGATGGAGAGCGCCTCGCGGATGGCCTCCGGCCCGGTGGTTTCACCGGCGTGGTTGGTGAGGCGGAGGCCCGCCTGGGCCGCCTGGGCAAAGAGCGCGCGAAAAGGCTCGGAGCGGGTACGGCGCTCGTCTCCGCCCAGGCCGATGGCGACGATGGAGGGGTAGCGCAGGCGCATTTCGGCGGCCTTAAGGAAGACGCGCTCGGCCTCTTCGACGGTGAAGTGGCGGACGGCGTCGAAGATCCAGTAGAGCGAGAGGCCCAGTTCGCGCTGGCCGCGTTCGCGGGCGCGTTCCAGGCCGGCAAAGATGGGTTCGAAGGCCGCCGGGTTGTGGTTGCGCGTCCTGTAGATGACGCCGACGGAGACGAAGACCTCGGCGTGGACCACGCCCTGCGCGGCAAGGCTCTCGATCATGCGCCAGGCGGCCAGCTCGTAGTCCTCGGGGTCGATAAGCAGTTGGCAGACGGCCTTGAAGGCGTCCAGAAAGCCGGTGAAGTTCGTGAACCGGTAGAGAGCCTCGGCCTGGGGCAGCGTCAGGGGCCGCTCGTCATGGCGGGCGCTCAGCTCGACCAGCGTGGCGGGCAGGATGGCGCCCTCGAGGTGCAGGTGCAGCTCGGCCTTGGGCAGGCGGCGAATGAAATCCTGGATTTCGGTCACAGTTTAAGTTTAACGGGCGAAGATTTCCCAAGTCCCAAAGTGAGAGCTGGGGCATTCGGCATTGGAAATTCGGCGATTTGACTTATTTAAGTCGCTTGGAACACAATGACGCATGGAGCAAACCGCCATCCGCACATCCATCGACCTTCCGCGGGATCTGCACCGCAGGTTGCACGAGGCAGCCGCGCGCAAGGGCTGCTCGGCGCGCAAGCTGATTCTGGCCGGCATCGAACGGGCCGTGGATGAGACCAGGCCCACCCGGCCAAAGCGGAGGCTCAGCCTTGACGAGCCGCTGATTCCGCCCGCAGGCCGCAAGCTTGACATGACCAATGAAGAGATCTATGAGCTCATCGAGTTCCCATAAGCAGCTTGTCGATCCCGTCCCCGCCGGACTTGCCGTTCCGGACATCAACGTCTGGCTGGCTCTCTCGGCGCCCGAGCATCCCCACCATCGAGCTGCCCGGCGCTGGTGGCGCCAGCACGAAGGATTGATCGCATTTGTTCGTCCGTCACAACTTGGATTCCTGCGCCTGATCACAACAGCGGCAGCCATGGACGGAAAGCCGTTGAGCATCGATGAAGCCTGGCGCATCTACGACCGGTTTTATGACGACGACCGGGTCACATTCTGCTCCGAGCCGGCGGATGTGGAGCGGAGGTTCCGCGAAATGGCGGTTGGCTCAACAGCATCGCCCCAGGTGTGGGCGGATGCCTGGCTGCTGGCCGTCGCAGAAGCGGCAGGCGGTGTGCTGGTTACATTCGACAAGGCGCTTGCGACGCGGGGAGCGCATTGCCTGCTGTCGAAGAGAGGCTGAAGCTGAAGCCCATTGCCCCCTTCGGGAAGCCCAGAAACGGACAGTTGAGGTTCCTCGTCTCTCACATTTCAAATTCGGAAGGAGGTAGATCTTGATGGTCGCGGCCAGTCTCGCAATGCGGTGGTCTCTCTCGGACATCTGGAACAACGCGGGCTTTCTTGAAATCGCCTCAGCATTGTCAACGATAATCCTAATCCTCGGAGCGGTCATTGAAGAGTGGCCAAAGCTAAAGCAGATAGGACTGTTGGCCGCCAAGTTGATTGTTTTTCGCAGCACGGCATTCGAGCGGTGCGTATTGAAAAAACTCGTGGCCCACTCGATAGGCGCAATTCTGGTAGTCGTTGGTATTGCCGGAGAACTGGTATTTGAAACACGAACGTTCATTGTGGAGGATCGAGAGACAGCAACGCTATCGAAAGAAGCTGGAGATGCCAAGCAATCCGCCACTGATGCAGCGACGCAGTTGCAACTCGCCAATGAGCGCCTCGCTGCTTTTGAAAAGACGGCTGATGGACTAGACAAGCGCCTCGATGCCGCTGGCAGGAACCTGGATGCAGTATCCAAGAAGACCGAGCAACTCCACGAGTTTCTAACACCGCGTTCGCTTACACAGAAAGATATGGACGACCTCCGGGATTCATTGAAGCCATTGGCCGATCCGAGTGTACGCATAGTTGTTACAGGTTCTTCTTGGGAGCCTGGACTAGCCATCCAAGTTTGGAATAGCCTTATATCCGCCGGATTTGAAAAGGCAGAACTCAGATTAATCCAAGAGCCGGTTCCGGAGGGGATGGGAGCGTCTTCTCCCCTGAAATATACACATCTCACCGGTGAAATCGCAGGCAGACTAATGAAAGCAGGAATCAGCCCAATGGTCGGGGTCTTGGGGATAACCATCGACATCGAGCCTATCCAGATTTTCGTTGGCGATATACGAACCGCACCCCTGCCTTCATTGAAACAACCCAGCAGGAAACATGACAGTAGCAAGACAAGCGCCAAACACTGAACCTGTGCAAATCGAACGGCACCACTACCCAAATTCGAGATGTGGGGCGCTCTTCCGCTGGCTCACAGACCACGATGGGTGCCCCAGGTGCCTCGCTTTTGGGCACCTGGGAAACCTCGGATCTCAACCGGCCTTTTCGCGGTAACGCAGATATTCCGGCAACTGGTTGCCCCGCCGCATCGCCGTCCACTCCGACTCGATTTCGACCGCGCCAACTTCCCCCGTTGCGTAATGCCGGAAGCTGGACCACGCCCAGTCTTCGGGCTTGGCAACCAGCCCGCGCACCACCGGGTTGCGGTGCATGTAGCGCAGTTTCTCGACCCGCTTCTCTTCGTTGTGCACGAGAAAGTCGTAGTAGCGAGCTTGCCAGAAAGGCCGCTCCGCGCGCCGCATCGCCACCGAGAGCTTGAGCGCGTGGATCACGCCGGAAACCACGCCCTTGACCGGCTCTCCGATCAGAAGATGAACGTGCTCCGGCATGACGACATAACCGGCCACCACGAAGCGGTAACGCCGCCGCACCCGCTCCAGCGCCTCCTCGAAAAGATCGCGCGCCTCCGCCGCTCCCAGATGTTGAAAGCGGTGATAGCAACTGAAGGTGAGGAAGTGAAAGCTCCCCGTGTGTTCGTATCGGATGAGTCCGCGCGGCGTCGATGATGGAAAGCGTACATCCAATCACAACAGATGTCGAGAAAGAGCAGAACCGGCCTGCCAATGTCTGTGCTCTCCCAGGTGCCCAAATGCGAGGCACCTGGGCCACCCTCTCATGGTGGGAGAACTCACTTTGCTCCCCCGGCACCTGCGCCACCCGCAGTCTGCTACTGAACTTTACGGCGCCATTCACAATTGGAGGGAGGTACGTCAGCCCCGATCTTTTTAAGCGCGACTCGTGCAGCGTCAGCCGAGGTTAGTGCCGCTTTAACACAATCCATTTCATCCAGAATCTTTAACAGTTTTGGCACCGCTGGCTTTGCACGGGGTCCGAAATTGCCCAAGCACAGGGCAACCCAGTAACGAACAGCATCATCGTTCATATCTAAAAGCGTTATGATTGAGCGAAGCGACTCGTCGTCCACTAGCTTTGATTCGTCTCCATTCGTTATAACGCAAAGAAGCATGGCCGCGAAGTACCTCTCATTGGAGGACTGACCTATTTGCACCAGGGTCACTGTTAGGTCAACCTCTTGCTTAACTCTTGCTTGAGGATCAAGCTTCACAGCTTGAGCTTCAATTTTCATAGAAAACAGCAGCATTGCTGTTGAGAGAGCCGCCATTATCGCAACCGTTTTCAAGCTTTGCAATTGCATAGTACCCTCCTCCACTTGCCGGGTGCCGGTTGCCCCAGGTCTCGCCTTTGAGACCTGGGAACCATCAATCTCACCCAGCCTTCCGCACTTCGGCCGCAATCCCGCGCAGTTCCGGCAGCACCCGTCCCAGCCGGGTACCCTTTGGGTGCGGCTCCGCGTCGCGCCTGCCTAATGTGAAGTACACATCGCGATAAAGCCGGTAGAGCTGCTCGTAGACCGCGGCGGACTTGGGGTCGGGCTCGACCGTGCGCAGCGGCAGGCAGACCGCGGCCTGCGCCTCCTCAATGGTCTTATAGGCTCCGGCGGCCAGCAGCGCAAAGATTCCCGAGCCCAGGCTGGTGGGAATGCCCGCTGGCACCAGCACCGGCTTCTGAAGCACGTTGGCGTAGACCTGGTTGAGCACCTCGCTCTTCTGCGGAATGCCGCCGGCATTGATGACCCGATCCACGCGGACGCCGTATTCCGCCATGCGCTCCAGAATGATACGGGTGTGGAAGGCGGTACCCTCGATGGCGGCGAAGAGCTCATCCTGCGCGGTGTGCACCAGGTTCCAGCCCAGCGTGACGCCGCCCAGTTCGGGGTTCACCAGCACCGTGCGGTCGCCGTTATCCCAGCTCAGGCGCAGCAGGCCGGTCTGCCCGGGCCTGTAACTTTCCAGGCCCTCGGAGAGCGCGGCCACCGTGGTCTGCGCGCGGCGGGCGATCCCATCGAAGATGTCTCCCACGGCGGAGAGGCCAGCCTCGATGCCGGTGTAACCGGGATGGACGCTGCCCGGCACCACGCCGCAGACACCGGGAACCAGTTGCGCCTCGCGGGCCATGGCGATGATGCAGGTGGAGGTGCCCACCACGTTCACCACGTCACCCTCGCGGATGTTGGAGCCGATGGCGTCCCAGTGGGCGTCGAATGCGCCTACGGGGATGGGAATGCCGGCGCGCAGGCCGAGCTTTTCAGCCCACTCCACCGAGAGATGCCCGGCCAGGCGGTCGCTGGTCAGGTATTCGCCGCCCAGCTTGGCGCGCACGCCGGCAAGGACCGGATCCACGGCGACCAGAAACTCCTCCGGCGGCAGCCCGCCCCACTTGGGATTCCACATCCACTTGTGGCCCATGGCGCATACGCTGCGCTTGAGCTCGGCGACAGTCCTGATGCCGCACAGCGTGGCCGCCACCATGTCGCAATGCTCGAGAGCGGTGACAAAGCTGGAGCGCTTTTCGGGGTTGTGGCGCAGCCAGTGGAGCAGCTTGGCGAATCCCCACTCGTGGGAGTAGACGCCGCCGCACCACTCGATGCCCTCGAAGCCCAACGCATGAGCCTTGGCCGTGATCTCTTC
>JBEKPA010000156.1:0-8425 GCA_049521195.1 Occallatibacter sp. | reverse complement strand
GGGCATCTTGCAGCCGGGTTCGGTATCGGCCACCATCGGCACCTCAGGGGTAGTCTTCGCCGCCACTGCCGCCCCTACCAAGGATCCCAAAGGACGGCTGCATACCTTCTGCCACGCGGTTCCAGGGTTATGGCACGTAATGGGCGTAACGCAGTCGGCTGGGCTGAGCTTGCGCTGGCTGAAGGAGACCTTCTTTCCCGGCCGGGATTATGACGGCATGACGGCTGCAGCGGCCCAGATTCCCGCCGGCAGCGAGGGACTGGAGTGGGCGCCTTATCTGCTGGGCGAGCGCACGCCGCACCTGGACCCCGAGGTGAGGGCGGCCTTTGCCGGCATCTCCACCGTGCATACGGCAGCGCATTTTGTGCGCGCGGTGCTGGAAGGCGTGGCTTACTCGCTCCAGGATACGTTCACGCTCTTCGCCGAGCTGGGCATACCGGTCAGCGGGATTCGCCTGGGCGGCGGCGGCGCGCGCGGCCCGCTGTGGCGCAAGATTCAGGCCGGCATCTATGGCCACGCGGTCGAGGTGCTCACCGCCGAGGAGGGCGGAGCGTTCGGTTCGGCGCTGATGGCTGGAGTGGGCGCGGGACACTGGGCCAACCTGGACGAAGCCTGCGGCCAAGCCATCGAAGTCGCCCAGCGCATCGAGCCTGATGCCGCTGACCTGGTTGCATACAAGGCCGGCTATGCGAAGTGGCGCAAGCTGTATCCGGCGCTGAAGAGCGTGCGGTAGGGGATTGAGAGCTTGGCTGAATTCAGTATCGGAGACTCAGCCAAGCTGGCTTTTGCTATACGCGTCAATCATCGCTTCCTGAAGCGCGCGGGAGGCTCGAAAGCCCATCTGTCGCAGTTGGTCGAAGGCAGTTGGAAAGTGAAGGTAACCACGCAAGGATGCCTGTAGCAGAACGGCAAGCGTTCCTCTGGCTGCGATATGGCGCGACTGTGCTTCTCTGCGACCGGCCAAATCGTCGATGAGCAATGCGTCGGCATGAGTCTCCAGCGCCAGACTGATCGCTTCGCGCTCTCCCTCTCCCAGGAAGGGGTCAAGCCCGAAAGCAATGCGACTTACCTCCACGCATTCCAGCCAAGGGGGCGGTGAGCTTGCGAATGCGCGCACCTCGCCGGGCGCTTGCGGATGCAGCATCTCCGTTAGCACTGCCTTGGGCACAAGGACTTTGCCAAAAAGTTCGGGAAGTATCCATGCATAACCGGAGCGAATGAGGTAGTTCAGCGGGCTGGTATCGGCAACGACGATCATGCGGTCTTGCGCTTGGGCAGTGAGCCCAGCAACTCATCCAATCCAGCCATATCCGCTTCCAGATCTTCAACCGTGTAGTCGTAAATTTCGTACTTCTGGAGAAATGGATCGACCTCCATGCGGGTGGAAAAGCCGAGAAGCTGGCGCACCTGCTCCATGGTGAGCCGGCGCTCGCGGTACGAAGCGGCTACAGAGTCCTCAAGCAGCCGCCGTGCCGCATCCTTGCCTTCGGGCACGAGGTAGGGGACAAACTGGTCGGGAATCTCGACGGTGATCTCCATGATCGGATTGTAGCGCGAAACGTGCTTCGCTGCTTTGGACCGCGAGGGCGGGTGACTGCGAGAAGATCAAACGGCCTGCCGGTTGAAAGCGGCAGGCCGTAGACGCTTGCGGCAAGGTCGGTTACTTCAGCGTCAACTCCGCGCTGAGCGGCGTGTTCTCGCTGGAGTCGCCCACATGGATCACGAACTTGCCGGGGTCGATGGTCCATTTATGAGCCGTCTCGTCCCAGTAGCTGAAGGCGCGGGCGTCGAGGCCGATGGTTACGCGCCTGGTTTCGCCGGGAGCCAGCCGCACCTTTTCAAAGCCCTTGAGTTCGCGCTCCGGGCGGGCGGCCTTGGCGGAGGGGTCGGAGACGTAGAGCTGGGCCACTTCGGCCCCCGCCACGCTGCCGGTATTGGTCACGTTGAAGCTGACCGAAACGGTTGAGCTGGCGGTGGCCGAGGCGGGAACTTCGAGCTTGGAGAAGCCGAAGGTTGTGTAGCTGAGCCCGAAGCCGAAGGGATAGAGCGGGTGCTTGCCGGCGGTGGTCCAGTAGCGATAGCCAACCAGCAGGCCATCTCCATAATTCACGTGGGGAATGACGTAATCGACGGGCTCGCGGCCGGGTTCGGTCACGTGCAGCGAAGTGTCGGCGCCCTTGACTGGGTAGTACCAGGGGGCCGACGGGCTCTCCTCCCAATTGTTGTCGAAGCTGACCGGCAGCTTGCCCTCGGGATTGTGCCTGCCGAAGAGTACCTGGGCTACGGCCGTGCCGCCCTCCTGGCCGGGATAGTATGCGTGGAGCAGCGCGGGGACCTTGGCCAGCCAGCGCCGGGTATCCATGCCGCCGCCGCCGGTGAGGGTTACGATGGTGCGCGGATTGACCGCGGCCACGGCTTCGATCAGCGCATCCTGGCCCCAGGGCAGAGCAAAGGTGCGATCGTGGCCCTCGCCCTCCATGATGGAATTGAAGCCCGCGGCCACCACCACCACGTCCGCATCGGCTGCGAAGATCCGCGCGTCGGCTGAGATCAGGTCCGGCTCATAGGCGATGCCAAGGCCGAGGCGCGGAGGGGTCTCGTGAGGCAAATAATCGACGACCACGTTGATTCTCTGGCCAGCGGTGAGGTCGAGCGTGGCCGATTGCGGGGCCTGATCTTCGGCATGGGGCGGGGTCGGGATCTGCTTGCCGTCCACCAACATCTTGAATCCATCGCTGTGCCCGGACTGAGAAGCCGCAAGGATCAAATACTTGCCGCCCTTGACTGCCGTGTAGCTGGCTGTGTAACGGACGCTGCGCGCGGTTCCGTCCCTGGGCCCGTGCCTCTCCCGCGTGAAGTTGTCGATCGAGGGCTTCGTCGCAATTTCCGGCGTGCCAGTGAAATCCCTGCTGGGGTAGGTGGCCACTTTGATCGGACCGTCCCAGCCGGTGTCGCGAAAGAGGTCGTTCATCTCGGGCAGGCCGCGGCTATAGAGAACTTGCACCTTGGGCCCGGCCAGGTTGGCGATCCCGGTGAGGATGCTGACCGGCTCGAAGGGCTGAGCCTCGGAGGAGCCGCCGCCGCCGGTGACCGCCGGCCAGGCGTTGGGGCCGATGACGGCGATGGTCTTGATCCTGGCTGGGTCGAGCGGCAGCAGCGCGCCGTCGTTCTTGAGCAGCGTAATGCTTTCCAGCGCGCCTTCGAGGGCGACGGCCCGACCGGTGACCGAGTAGGTGGAGTCGGCGGGATCGAATTGCGGGCGGTCGAGAAAGCCGTAGCGCAGCACGGCGCGCAACAGGCGCAGCACCTTGTCGTCGATCATGGACTCCTTGACCGTGCCGTCCGTGACCGCGGCCAGCAGGCCCTTGGCGTTCATGAAGCGCGGGCTGGGCATCTCCAGATCGAGGCCGTTGTTGGCCGCGCCCACCGAGTCGTAGGTGGAGTCCCAATCGGACATCAGAATGCCCTGGAAACCCCACTCGCCCTTGAGCACCTTCAGGTTGAGGAAGTCGTTCTGGGTGGCGTGGACGCCGTTGACCAGGTTGTAGGAGTTCATGACCGCGTCCACGTGGCCTTTGGTGACGGCGGCCTCGAAGGACGGCAGGTAGATCTCGCGCATGGTTCGCTCGTCCACGTCTGAGCTGACGTTGTGCCGGTTGAACTCCTGGTCGTTCAAGGCATAATGCTTGACGGTGGCGATGACGCCCTGGGATTGAACGCCCTCGATGAACGGAACCACAAGGGCGGAGTTCAGGAAAGGATCCTCGGAGAGGTATTCGAAGTTGCGCCCGGCGATGGGCGATCGGGCGATGTTGACGCCCGGGCCGAGCAGGAAGTTGACGCCGCGGGTGCGCGCATCCTTGCCCAGGCTCTCGCCCAGCTTGCGGGCGAATTCCCGGTCCCATGTGGCGGCCAGCGCAACGCCGCCGGCGTAGGCGGTGGTCGGCCCCCAGGTGCGTACACCCAGCGAAGCGTCGGACATTTTGAAGCGGGGCAGACCTATGGCGGGCACGGGATTGGTAAACATTTCATTCACGCCGCCCAGCAGGTCGATCTTCTGTTCCAGGGTAAGCTTGGCCAGCATGGCATGGGCCTGGGCCTCGATAGCGGGCGAGTCCGGCGCGGGAGCCTGTGCCGAGGCCTGAACGGCGGAAGTCAAAGCGCATCCGAGCAGGATCGGCAGCAAAAAGGCGCGGGTCAAGGGCGAAGTCGATCGAAGAAGGGATTGTTTTGCGTTTCTCATGGCTCGAAAAAGGCTATAGCATTTGCCCCGTTTATGTATACCCGCGCGCGTCATTGCGGCCGGCGTTGGCCGGCGCGGGCCGGATAGTCTGTAAGCCTGCTCGTTCGCCAGTGTGACCGGAATCACAGCGGGGGGTGAATGGGGTCACTGCTTGTGCTTCCACGGGAAGCGCAGACTCGGAGTTCTATAGGGATAATCCCGAGGCGCCGTTATGCGGCAGGAGGCATCCATGAGCTTTGCAGCCGGCATGAAGACCATCGTCGTGGCCACGGACTTGAACGGCCAGTCGGAGGCGGCTCTGGAGTACGCCAGCAAACTGGCCCGAGGGTATGGAGCGCGCATCGTGCTGGCGCACGGCATTGACCCGGTGGATTATGCGGATGTGGATGCCGTTCCCAACGGGGTGCTGAAAGAGTTGAGCGAAGAGGCGCGCGCCGCGCTGGAGACTCTGGCGGGCGATCTGCTGCGGGAAGGCATACACAGCCATTCGGAGATCCGGCAGGGCGCCGTGGCGCAGATGCTGGTGGATGTGGCCCGGCAGTACCAAGCGGGCTTGATCGTGATTGGCACCAAGGGGATCGAGGGCGCGGGACCGGTGATCGTGGGCGCCGTTGCCGAACAGTTGGTGCGCCTGTCGCCGTGCCCGGTGCTGGCGGTGGCCGCGGACTGGAATGCAGGCGCAAATCGCCCTGTGCCCGGCGGGCCGGTGCTGCTGGCCATGGAGCGCAATGAGGCTATGGCGGCCGCGGTGGCTATGGCCCATTCTCTTGCGGAGACGTTTCATCGCACGCTTCTGGTGCTGCACGCGCGCCCGCCGGCCGCGGCCTCGGCCTTTCTCAACCCCGGCGCCACCACGCTGGAGGAGCTGGGCGTGAAGCCGAGCGGAAGCTTCCCGGTGCGCTGCCTGGTCAAGGACGGCAACCCGGCAGATGCAATCGTGGAAGCGATCGCGCAGTACCACCCCTGCATCCTGGTGGCTGGGGTGAAGCGCGCCAGCGGTACGCCGGGGCCGCATGGGACTGCTTTTGCCATGCTTGCCCGCTCGCGCGTGCCGGTGCTTTGCGTTCCGCCGGAACCGGCCCCAGCCGACTTGAACTGGAGTCGGGAGCGGGAGGCTTGTGCCGTGGGCCAGACCCTCTAGCGCGGGGAGCGCGGGAGCTGAACCTTCGCTGTTGATGCAGGATGGGCGGGCGGAAGGAGCAATCCAGACGCACCATCCCAGGAATGCATTCTTCTGGAATCGGTGCATTGGGAGTGATTTGCAGGATGGGGAGCGTGGACCATGAAGTCCGGTTCATCGCAAATCCGCGGTACAAAACGCCCCCGCCAGGCAACGGCCGGCAGGTGGAATGGAGACGCCACTCACCGCAGAGCCGGACGCCAGAATGAGACAAGGAGAGATGTGGCCATCAAGCCGGAGGAAATGTCCAGGCGAATCGAGGCCGTCCAGCCGCATCCGCTGGCGGAGTTGCTGGCCTGCCCTGCGGCGACCGGCAATCTGCTGAACGGCTCGGCCCAGTGCCTCGACTTCGATTCAGGGGAGACTGTCTTTCGTCAACACGGGCTCTGCCGGGGGCTTTACGTGGTGGTTTCCGGTCAGTTCCTGCGCAAGACCGAGCGGCTGGAGATGCGGCTGACGCTGGGACCGGCGCGCGCCGGGGATCTGGTCGAGCTGGCGGCTGTGCTGGGGGACGGCCGGCACACCTATTCGCTGAGCGCGCAAACTCCCGGATCGGTGCTCTTGCTGCCTACGGAGGCTCTGAATCTGGCTTTTCAGGATTGTCCGCAACTGCGCATGCAGTTGTTGGAGGAATTGGCCCGCGAGGTCTCTCGCGCTTATATCGTCTGCTGCATGAACCGTACGCCGAGGGCACACCGGCGAAGCTCCGCGGAGGCGCTGGCGTAGGCCAGAAGTCTTGCATCGATAAGTTCCCGTGCCGGGGCTTACCTCAGCCGCGGCGGGAATTGATAATGAATCCCTGCTTTGCGCATGGGAATGTGCGTTATACTGCAATTTGACCGACGGGATTCCCATGGCATCGTTCCACTCGCATCACCCTCCGGAAGATTGCGTAAATTGTGAGCATCGCCATCTGCGAATGTTCTGCAATCTCACACCCGAGGCATTGCGTGACTATGACGGGATCGGCATCATGATGAGCCATGCCCGGGGCGCGAAGCTTTTTACCGAAGGCGACCCGGCGCGCAACGTATTTGTCATCTGCTTTGGCCAGGTTAAGATCTCCTCCACCTCCCGCGACGGCAAGACCATGATTCTAAAGATCGCCGGCCCCGGCGACGTGATGGGCCTGAGCGCCGTTCTGGCCAACGTTCCTCATGAAGTGACCGCGGAGGCCATTGAGCCCTGCCAGGTGAAAACGGTGCGCAAGCAGGAGTTTGTGGACTTTCTGGGCCGCCACGGCATCGCCAGCATGCACGCGGCGCAGTCTCTCTCCGGCGAGTACCTGACTGTCTTTCACGATGCCAAGCGCCTGGCGCTTTCCGGCTCGGCGGCCGGGCGGCTGGCTCGCCTGCTGCTGGACTGGGGACGCACCTCCGCCAACGGCAAGCCGGAGATCCGCTTTACCATGGCCCTGACGCACGAAGAAATAGCCAATATGGCCGGCACCTCGCGCGAGACGGTAACGCGGCTGCTGAACCAGTTTCGCCGCGATCAGTGGATCACCATCAAGGGCGCCAGCCTGACCATCGTCAAGCCCGACCAGCTCGAGCGGCTGACCGCATAACATTCCTCTCTAAGAACTTTTCTTGAAAGCTCCCAGTTCACAGCGCGGATCCGCGCGGT
Source organism: Occallatibacter sp. (assembly GCA_049521195.1). Classification (GTDB taxonomy): domain Bacteria; phylum Acidobacteriota; class Terriglobia; order Terriglobales; family Acidobacteriaceae; genus Telmatobacter. The sequence continues at coordinate 1,376 of JBEKPA010000156.1, read as the reverse complement.
GCTGTGCGACCGTCTTGAAGTATACCCTTGACGGCATATCACCTGGAGGGTATACTTGCGTCATGACTTGGGAAGTGGAAGTCAGCGACGAGTTTATCGAGTGGTACGACTCCCTGAGTGAGGAGGAGGGAGTGAGCGTGGACGCTTCGGTCGACATGCTTGCGGAGTACGGTCCCGCTCTCGGACGTCCTTATGTGGATACTCTCAAAGGTTCCAAGCACGCCAACCTGAAGGAGCTGCGGGTCCAACATTTCGGGCGGCCCTATCGCATTCTTTTTGCCTTCGACCCGCGCCGCAATGCCTACCTGATCCTCGGTGGCGACAAGACCGGAGATGCCCACTGGTATGTCGAAGCAATCCGGCGGGCAGAGGCGATATACAGTCGACACCTCGAAGAGATTGGAGAGTGAATACGATGGCCACCAAATGGAGAGATATTCGGAAGACGCATTCGCCTGCAGTGGAGGCGATGATTGAGCAGCAAGTGAAGGATGCCGCCGGGGTGATGACCCTCTACCAGCTCCGCGAAGCCCGCAGCCTCACCCAGGTCAACCTGGCAAAGGTTCTGGAGGTCAACCAGGGCGCCGTGTCGAGAATGGAGAAGCGCACGGACATGTATGTTTCGACGCTGCGAAGCTACATTCAGGCCATGGGCGGGCAACTCCAGGTCAAAGCCATATTTCCCGAGGGCGAGGTCGAGATCGAGCAGTTTGGGAGCATGGCGGAACCGCGCGAGGAGACACAGGCCACAACGCACGCCTAGCCGGACCACGAATACTCGGAGAGGCGCTACCCGGCGGTTCGGAGATGGCTGGACCACCCATGATCGCCCAATCTCAACGGTGGGTCGCCAGCGCTTCGGCCCCGGCCGCGGCCGGGTTCGCCACCGGTTCGAGCAGGGTGAGCACCGGGCAGCGCGCGTGGGCCAGAACCCGGTAAATGGCGCGGTCGCGGGTGAGATTTTCGAAGGCCGAACGCTGGGTTGCGCCCAGAACGATCAGTTGCGCCTGACACTCGGCCGCCTCGGCCAGAATCTCGATGGCCGGATTGCCGTGGGCCACGCGCGCCTCGACGGCTCTCGCGCAGCCCGCGCCGGTCTCCTCCGCCAGGATGCGCAACTCGTGCATGGCCGCCGAATCGAGGCCCGTCGGCAGGCCCTTCCGCTCCATCTCCTCGATGGAGGGCAGCACATGCAGCAGCACCAGCCTGGCTGCCTGACTGGCCGCAATTCTGCAGGCAAGTGCCGCGCTCGGGCGAGAGGTCTCTCTTAGTGTGGTGGCATGCAGCACCACGCGTTCGCGATCGCCGTCTTCCACCAGGAGATGAGCCTCGGGTCCCACGGTCATGACCGGGAGGTTGACCGAGCGCAGCACTTG
>JBEKPA010000155.1:0-8429 GCA_049521195.1 Occallatibacter sp. | reverse complement strand
CGCCGACTGGCAGGGGCTGGACATCGGTCCCAAGTCCATCGCCGCCATCGAAGAGGTGGTCTCGACCGCCCGCACCATCGTGTGGAACGGCCCGGCCGGCGTCTTCGAGTTCCCGCGCTTCGCGGTGGGCACAAACGCCATCGCCAGGGCGGTTGCGGCCAACAAGGCGGCCATCTCCATCATCGGCGGCGGCGACTCGGTTTCGGCCATCAACCAGGCCGGGGTAGCCGACCAGATTACTCATGTCTCCACCGGCGGCGGCGCGAGCCTTGAGTTTCTGGAGGGTAAGAAGCTACCCGGCGTGGAGGCGCTGACGGACAAGTAAACCGAGAAAAGGGGCGGGCATCCCGATGTCTAGCTCCTGTTCTCTGCTATTCTCCGCACAGGAGATTGGCGTTGGATATTGAGTTCCCCATCTGGGAGTATTTGGCCGTCCTTCTCATCGGAACAGTCCTTTTCGGAGTATTGCTTCTTGTCGCCGCGCTCATCTTCAGGCCCTTTCGTCGCTACCTGATGCTCAGCTTTGCCGCACCGCCATCGACGCTTTTCCTGTGGGTAATCATTTACGTTGGTCTTCCCGCATACTTATGCGGCTACCCCGAATATCAGTGGCCGAAATACGTCGTGCTCCCGGTTTGGATTCTCTCCACCCTAATTGTCTGGTGGCTTATCTATCTCTTTCAGCTGTGGCTCAACAAGAAGCACCCCTTCTTCGGCGCAAAACGTCTCCCGGAGGAGCGGTCGGACTTAACAACATTGGAGCTATAGACGCAAGAAGAGTAGGTTCTCAATCCGTCGCGTCCATCCCCGCGAAATGCCCACTCCTTGCCATCTCCAGCAATGCCCCATCCGCGGTAACCAGAGTTGCGCCCAGGTGGCGCGCCGTCGCAACGAGAATGCGGTCGGCCGGATCGGCGTGCATCTCAAACGGCAGGCGCGTGCTGGCGACGGCTATCTCCGGCTCCAGCGGCGCCAGTCGCACACCCGGTTTGGCTAGTGCCTCACGAATCCACTGCATCACGTCCGCGCCAAGCTGCAGCCGGCCTTTTCTTACCAGCAGCGCGATCTCCCAGGGAGTGATGGCGCTCACCGCGATCCGGTTTTCCCGTCCAGCTCTGTTCAGCACCTCGGCAGTCTGTGCCCCCAGCCGGGGAGCCTCCTCCACCATCCAAATGAGCGTGTGCGTGTCAACAAGCAGAAGGGGCGGCCTTGCCCTCTCCGAAGCTGTCATTTCATCGCATCCCATTCAACATCAATCGGAGAGATAATGTCGCCCATCCACAGCACGCTACCCTTCATCGATCCGACGATATTCTCCTGTGCCGGGATTGCTGTCACCTGCGCCACCGGCTTGCCGTGCTTGGTGATGACCAGGGTCTTGCGCTCTTCGGCTACCTGGTCCAGCAATTTCAAGCACTTGGCCTTGAACTCCCCAGCAGCAATCGTGGCTTGCATCGCAATTCCTCCCATAGTCGCCGACTATAGTCATATTTTAGCACACCTTCAGCAGTCCCGCGAGGCCCTCGCAGGGCCTCCGGGGCGATTGCATGAATAGCTCGATCGGGGTTCGTACCGCCCCTACAGGGCAGTCGATTTCAACTTCAATGCATTCCCAGGGTTTCGCCCTGGGCTATTCTTGCACTTCCTACAGGAGGAACCGCGGTCCCTTGGCCGTTCAGGAAGCGAATGGGGCCAGCGGCCGCAACAGAAGCCGTTAGTGCGATGGCCTGGGGTTAAAGGAATTGCGGAACTGTGGTGGGGAACCGAGTATAATTCCGGCAAATCATCCTTATGGAAATCGTTCTCATCGTATTGCTGGCGATCGTTGTTTTTGCGATCTGGCGGGGCAACCAGGACGCACTCGAGCAGTTGCGCGGCGAGGTTGCGCGCCTGGAGCGCGAGATCGATTTCCTGCGGTCGCAGTTGGCCGCGCTGTTCAAACTGCGAACGGCCAGCCCGGCGAATGAGCCGGTTCCCGCGGCAAAGGAACCGGCAGCGAAGCCGCCCGTAGTTGCGCCCCTGTCCATTCCGCGGCCGGAACCGGCGCAGCCGGCAGCCGCGCAGCACGCTCCGCAGCGGGCGATTGCCGCATTCAAGACGCCCGTACAGGCTCCGATCTCCACTCCGCCTGTGGGGGTGCAGGCTTCGATCTCCACTTCCCCGGTAAGGGTGCAAACTCCGGTCTTCACTCCGGCGCCAAGGGGTCAGCCACCGATCTTCGCTCCTCCGGCAAAGGCGCCGGCTCCTCCCGCTCCTTCGCCGATGGATCAGGCGAGGCCGCCGGTTCTGAGACCGGCTGTGCCCAAGCCCGCCGCCGATGCACCTAAGCCTGTTGAAGCGCCCAAGCCGGCCGAGGCCGATGCGCAGGCAGTCGCGGACGGCAAGTTGTTTTCGCTCGAAGAGCGGCTGGGCGCCAACTGGCTGAACAAGATTGGCATTGCCATCGTCGTGATCGGGATTGGCTATTTTCTTGCCTACAAGCTGCAGACCTGGGGACCGGGCGGCAAGGTGCTCTGCGGTTATGCGGTGAGCTTTGTATTGCTGGCCGGCGGCATGTGGCTGGAGCGCAAGCCCACCTATCGCGTCTTTGCCCGTGGCGGCATCGGGGGCGGCTGGGCGCTGGCCTTCTTTACAAGCTATGCCATGTACCATGTGTCCGCCGCGCATGTGCTCTCCTCGCTGGCCGCCGACCTGGTGCTGATGATGGCGGTGGCCGCGGGGATGGTGGCCCATTCGCTGCGCTACCGGTCGCAGACGGTCACGGGACTGGCGTTTCTGTTGGGATTTGTCACGCTGCTCACCAGCCATCTGGAGGGGACAGACGGGAACGTCGTATTCAGCCTGACGGCCAGCGTGGTGCTGGCCCTGGCGCTGGTGGTGGTAACCACGGTGCGCCACTGGGCCTGGCTGGAACTTGCCGGCCTGATTGCCGTCTACCTCAGCCACCTGGTCTGGCTGACGAAGGCGCTGCCTGAGAACCACGCGGCCTTCGCCGAGTTCTGGCCTTCGGCGGCGCTTATCCTGCTTTACTGGCTTATCTTCCGCCTGGCCTACGTGCTGCGCACGCCACGCGACCAGAAGGAGGAGAACATTTCCAGCCTTTCGGCGGTCTTGAACTCCGTCGGCGTGCTGGGATTGCTCAAGTATCAGTCTGTCCATCCGGAGTGGGCTTTCTGGGCGGAAGCGGCGTTGGGCGCGGTGGAAATGGGACTAGCGTTCCGGGTGCGGTCGCGGCGGCGGCAGGCCTTTGTGGTGCTCTCGACCATCGCCACCGTGCTGCTGATCTCCGCGGTTCCATTCAAGTTTCATGGGGTAAGCTGGCCGGTGCTTTGGCTGGTGGAGGCGCAGGTGCTGGCGGTCTGCGGGCTGCGCCTGGGCGAACCGGTCTTCCGCAGGCTGGGATTGCTGACCGGCGTGGTCACCGGCGGCGTGCTGGCCTTTCACGATGTGATGCCGCTGCTGCTCTTCCGGCTCGATTACCCCGATCCCGCGCGCCATCTGTCGCTAACGGCGGCTCTGGCGCTGGCGGCCGTTCTCTTTTGGATTCATGCCGAGGTCTACCCGCGCCGCTGGCCGCGGATTGCCGCAGACAAAGGCGAAGCCTTCGCGCTGCGCATCACCAGTTGGCTGGGCGTGGCCGCCGCCGCAACGGCGTTGTGGGTGGCGCTGCCCTATCAGTGGGTTCCGGTTGGCTGGCTGGCGCTCATGCTGCTGCTGGGCCTGGCTGCGCACCGGTTCGGCGCCGCGCTGCTGGCGCTTGAAGCCGATGTTCTCACCCTGGCCTCGGCAGCCGTGCTGATCTTCCACCACGTTCTACCCCTTGCCCTGTTCAGGCTGGACTACCCCGATCCCAGCCGCCACGCGGCGGAGACTGCCGTTCTAGCACTGGCGGCTGCGGCCTATTGGTTGCGCTCCGAGGTCTATCCGCGCGCCCTGCCGCGGCTCCTCCCAGGCCCCTCTTTCGATTTCGATACAAAACTTTGGCAGGATCTGGCGCTGCCCTCCACAAGCTGGCTCGGCCTGGCGGCGGCCGCCGCGGCGCTGTGGGCAGCGCTGCCCGATCTCTGGGTTCCGGCTGGCTGGCTGGCGCTTGTTCTGTTGCTGGGGCTTGCAGCCCAACGGTTCGGTGGGATTGTCATGGCGGTTGAAGCCGATGCCTTGGCCCTGGGCGCGGGAGCCGTCCTCGTCTTCCACCATGTTCTTCCTCTGGCGCTGTTCCGGCTTGCCTACCCTGACCCCAGCCACCACGGGGCGGAGACTGCCGTGCTTACCCTGGCGGCCGTGGCCTATTGGGTCCGCTCGGAGGGTTATCCCCGCGTCCTGCGCCGGTTCGAATCCAGCCCGTCGCCGGATTTCGATATGAACGCCTGGCAGGCCTTCGCGCTGCCCGTCAGCAGTTGGTTGGGCGTAGCGGTCGCTGCTGCGGCCCTGTGGGTAGCGCTGCCCGCGTCGTGGGTGGCAGTGGGCTGGCTGGCGCTGGTGGTGGCGCTGGGGCTGGCGGCGGATGAGGTCAGGGCGCAAACCCTTGCATTGCAAGCCGATTTGCTGGCCGTGGCGGCTTTCCCCGGACTCTTCGTCTGGAACCTTGGGACGCAAGGATGGTGGGACCACCGGGCGCCGCTGATTGCCTCGGTCGCTCTGCTCTATGGGGGCATGCGCCGCAAGACGGTGCCCGCGGGTTCCAGCAACTATGTGGCGCCGGCATACTCCTGGGCGGCTACTTTGCTCATGGCCTACGTGGCCACGGTGCTCGCTTCCGACGAGGTTCTTGGTCTCGCGTGGGTGGCGCTGGGACTGGCGCTCTTTGAGATTGGACGCTGGGCAAGGAAAGGCTACCTGCGCTGGCAGGCTTACTTTCTTGTGGCCGCTGCATTTGGACGCTACTTTGCAATCGATCTTCCCATGACCTTTGGAGGGCCTTTTGCGTCGATTGCGCTGACCGCGGATGGAAGGCTGCTGCCCTATCACTTCAGCCTGGTCAACTCGCTGCTTCTTGAGGTTCTGATCCTGGCGGCGATCGGCTACTGGCTCTTGGAGCGGACTCGGAATCGCGAGCGCTGCACCCGCGCGGAACACATCGCCGGTCTGCTAGCCGATGGGCTGGGTACGCTGTCCGTCGCGCTGTGGTTTGCCTATCGGTTCCCGTCCAACTGGGTTCCCGTGCCCGGCGGCGCGGCCTGGGTCACACCGATCTGGGCGGGGATGGCAACGGTGCTGCTGGCGCTGGCCTGGCTGGTGCGGCGTAGAGCCTTCCTGGTTCAGTCGATGTCTCTGGTTGTGGCTGTTGTTGCGCGCGGTTTCTCTCTCGACCTCTTCGCCGATAGCCCCGCAGGCTTCTGGCACGGGCCGCTGTTCCACCTGGGAGTGGCGGCGATCGTCCTGCTGGCCGCGCTGCCGTTTGCCTTCCGGCTGCGCGGTGAGGGGAGCTTTACCAACCCGACAATCTCACTGCCCCCGGACCTGGGATTGATTCTCCGCAGCCCCGAACAGTGGTTCTTCTTCGCCGCTTTCGCGCTGGAGGTGGTCGCGCTGGCGGTGAAGCTCAGCTTCGGCCAAATCACCATCGGCTGGAGCCTGCTCGGCCTGGGAGTCTTTCTCTTCGCCCTGGCGGTGGGAGAGCGCAGCTACCGGCTGGCAGGACTGGGACTGCTGCTGGTGTGCGTGGCCAAGATCCTTCTCATGGACGTGTGGGAACTGCCGCTTTCGCAACGCTGGATCACCTTCGCTGTGCTGGGGACGGCGCTGGTCGCCGTCAATTTCCTCTACACGCGCTTCGGGGCGGTCATTCGCAAGTTCATGTAAGCGGGCTTGAATGCTGGAAGGTTTGGAATCACTGCCGCCCTGCCGAAAGGCCGGCGGGCGGGCAAGGAAAAGGGAGACTCATTCATGGACGGGACTCAGACCAAGGTGGTGGCATTCAACGGCAGCGCCAGAAAAGGCGGAAACACGGCCATCCTGCTCGGATATGTTCTGAAAGAACTTGAAAAGGAAGGAATCGAAACTGAACTTATTGAGTTGAGCGGGGCGAGGATTCACGGTTGTCTGGCATGCCGCAAATGTTCCATGAACAAGGACCGCAGATGCGCGCAGAAGGGAGATGTGGGCAATGCCCTGATCGAAAAGATGGAGCAGGCGGACGGCATCCTTCTCGGCTCTCCAACTTATGTCGCCGACATCTCTCCCGAGATCAAAGCCTTGATGGACCGCGCCTGCCTGGTTTCCAAGTCGAACGGCGGCATCTTCCGCCGCAAGGTCGGCGCGGCCGTTGTGGCAGTGCGCCGCGCGGGAGCGATCCACGCCTTCGATGCGCTGAACCATTTCTTCCTGATCAGTGAAATGATCGTGCCCGGCTCGTCGTATTGGAACATCGGCATCGGCCTTGAGCCGGGCGATGTGGAGCGGGACGAGGAGGGCATTCAGACCATGAAGACGCTGGGGCAAAACATGGCGTGGCTGCTGAAGAAGGTCAAGAGCTAAGTCTCTGACCGCGTGTTGTTGTACCAAAGCTGGGTGCCCCACCCTCGCCGCGATCTTGTCTTTGCGGCTAGGGTGGGATGCCGCGGCACTCAATCGCCACGCACGAATTCACGCGGTCAGAGACCCAGCCGGCTCGCCGCCTGCCGCGCCATGGTTGAGACATACGCTTTCGCCATCCTGAACCGGGGTGGTAGACTTTTGTGCGCGGGAGTTGCACCATGCGCAGGCACCGACTTACATTTCTGGTTCTTACTGGCGCCGCGCTTCTGATTCCCTTCAGTTGCATTCGCCCGGACTCTTTCTGCCCGGTCAGCGCACACTCTGAGGTGAAATCCGGTCACGACGAAATACAAGGAGGCCGCGCGATGTCCTTTGCATTGAAGTCGACGGCATTTGCGAACGGCGGCGAGATTCCCAGGAGGTACACGTGCGATGGCGCCGACCTCTCGCCCGCATTGAGCTGGGACGATCTGCCGGCCGGGGCGCAATCGCTGGCGCTCATAGCGGACGATCCCGATGCGCCCGTGGGTACGTGGACACATTGGATCGTCTGGAACATCCCGGCCAAAGCTACGCTGTTGCCGGAGGGTGTGCCCAAGGTGGAAGTACTCGACAATGGCGCGCGCCAAGGCAGAAACGACTTCAAGCGCATTGGTTATGGCGGCCCGTGCCCGCCCGCGGGCAAGCCCCATCGCTACTTCTTCAAGATGTACGCTCTGGATGCAAGGCTCGACGTGAAGGCAGGCGCCGGCAGGAACGAACTGGAACTGGCGATGAAGCCGCACCTGTTGTCACAGACGGAATGGATGGGCACATACAGACGTTAGGTCCGGCGCTTGTTCGGCGGCGTTTACCGGCCGCCGAGAGGAAAGCGCTCGCGGATTTCGTAGCGGGAACCGGCGGGACCGAGGAAGCTTTCGTACAGAAGGAACTCGCCGGCGACAAACCCGGTGAAGTTTCGCTGACGGCCGATTGCGGTCTTGAGTTCGAGGATTCCCCGCCGCTGGCCCTGGCCCTTGCCGCGGGCGAGAGTGATATGAGGTTGGTAGGGACGAGTCTCGGGAACAAACCCGCAAAGCCGGGTCGCCGCGGTGACACGCTTTTGGAGCAAGAGCAACTCGGGCGTGACCTTGACGGCTACGATGAGTATCCCAGCCCGGCCGAAGAGACCCAGCCCCTCAAGCTGTATGGGGACGGACGGCAGGCGCAACTCGCGCAATCGCGCGACAGCGCAGTCGTATTCTTCCCGGCCGGCATTGCCCAGAAACTGCAGAGTGACGTGCCAGGATTCGGGAGCCGCCCAGCGGAACCCGTCCCCATCCGATTGAAGCCGCGCGACGGTCGCCAAGAGTTCGCCAATGACCGCGGCCGCCAAGGGTATCCCAACAAAGAGGCGCATACAGAGACTATGGTAAGCGCCTTGTTTGGCCCTCCGGCCCGCATGGTTCGCGAGGGAGACTCTGAAGAAGTCCTTGCCGGGAGGCCGGCATTCCGTCAGGGGCTAACGCCCCGTTTGACCATGCGGCATTGTGGTCAGACCACGGGTTTATAATTCAGAGATTGTCAGATTTCCAGAGAGAGACCTTCTATAGGACAAGGAGTGAACGACCGATGAGTCATGGATTGAATATCCGCAAGGACGCAGAGTTGGATTTTCTTTCGCTGGGCGCGCTGGTGCACCGGCTCGATCCGGGGATTGTTCCCTTCCGCAAGGCGACGGAGTGCCAGATTCACGTCAGCGGCGGCGAGTTCAATGTGGCGGCCAACCTTTCCGATTGTTTTGGGATGAGGACGGCGATCGCCTCCGCGATGTCGGACTATCCCATCGGCGACCTGATCGCCGAGCGGGTGCGCGCCATGGGCGTGAAGCCGATTTACAAGCGCTTCAAGCACGACGGCGTCCGCGGGCCGAATATGGCGGCGGTGTACAGCGACCGCGGGTTTGGCGTGCG
>JBEKPA010000154.1:0-8464 GCA_049521195.1 Occallatibacter sp. | reverse complement strand
TTCACCAGCTCCTGAAGCGGCCCCGCCGCGCCGGGCGTGGGACCAACGTCCAAGGTGCGATAGACCGCCGGAATCAGTTGCCACAGGCGGTCGGCGTACCACTGCGCGTATCCGTCGCTAATCATTGCCGGCCACCTCCGTGCTGGGGAAGAAGCCGCTGGGATCAAGCGAAAAATAGGCTCCCTCGCCGGGATTGTGCAACGGTCCGGCGTCGATTGCGCCGTTGATGGCGAACTGGCTGGACTTGATAGCTACCACGCCGGTCACGGCGAGACACGCGGCCTCGATCATGCTGTCGAAGAGCTGCTGGCCGATGCCGATTTGAGGAGGAGAAAACAGTCCGGCGACGGGATCGCAGAGCGCGGTTTGAATTGCCGCTGTAATCGCCGTGGGGTCCATGCCCGCAGCCACGATGAAGGCCATGGTCAGGGTCACCGGCCGCTCGGTGGCGGGCAGCGCCAGCACCGGACGGTTGGGATCGCCGGCCGCGGAGAGCAGTGTTTGCACGGAGCTGGCGACATTCGGCTCTCCAGCGACGTAAACGATCACGCCCGCGCGCTGGTTGCTTGCATCCCACGACCAGACCGCCGTCGCCATCGAGACGCCCGGAGCCTGCGCCGCCAGAGCCTGATAATCGAAGATCGAAACCGCGCGGCCAAAGGTCAGCACCGAGCGCGGCGCATACTGCTTGAGCAGCGCGGCGGGGTCGGGATCGCTGCCCCCGGTGACAGCCACCGGATTGACCACCGATTGCAGGCCCGGATAGCTCTGCGCAATCACCGTCAGCTTGCCGGCGGGCGGCGAAGCAGCGCCTCCGCCGATCCGGTAGCTGGCCACGACGTTGTTGGTTCCGGTTGTCAGCCGCGCCCCGTTCACCCCGTCCCCGAAGTCCACCCAGGTGTTCTGGCTGGAGTCCTGGCGGGTGACAAAGACCTGCGCGTTGGCGGGCTGCCCATAGAAGCTGGCCACCTCGGTCCAGGGCAGGCCGTTCACGGCAATCGAGACGGTGCTGGCATAGCCGGAGCCGGCGGCCAAGTACGTCACGGGAGACTTCGACAGCATGAAGCTCTGCCCGGCCTGCGTGGCGTCGCCGCTGCCCAGTATCTCGCCGGCGACGGTCTTGCCGCAGGTGACGGGAAGCAGATTGAAGAAGACGCCGAGGGGCGGCTGAAGCGCCGGCGACAGAGGAATGGGCGTGGCGGCCGGCCAACTGACGCTCAGGCCGTCGCCATCGCCCGTGCCAGTGGCCGCGGCGCCGTTGCCGTTGCTGTCCTGCATCAGAATCGGAGTGGGGCCGTTGGAAGGGAACTGCGCCGGCTCAACGGCCAGCAGTTGGGCGCTGCCCGTCCAGGGCTGGGGCGGCTGATCCACCAGCGTTCCGGCCTCCACCCAGCCGTAGAGCATGCTGATCGCGGAGGCGCCCGCGTTTTGCAGCGTCTGGTCCAGACCGCCGCTCAGCGTCAACTGCGTATGCAAAACGGGAATCGGATGCGCATCGGAGGTGGGGATCGAGGTCGGCGAGCCCGCCGAGGTGGCGTCGCCAAAGACATCCTGCACATTCGTCACCTGCGCCAACTGCGCGTAAGGCAGCGCGGGCGCCGTAAAGACCACCCAATCGTTGGGCTGAATCTGGCGGGCAACCCCGGCCAGATGCACATTTCCGTTGCTATCCACGAAACCGGAATTGACCGTCCAGACCGGGGCGCTCTGGTTGGCCTTCAACAGGCGGGCGTTGGCCGCTTGCATCGGACCAGGAGCGCTGGCGGTGGTGAAAACCAGCAGAGTCTGCTTGCCTCCGCCGGCCACGGTCTGCACGGCGGGCGGCGCGGCGAGCGTAATCAGGCTGGGTTCGGCGGTGTCGTCGCGGGCGCCCAGTAGCAGCATCGTTCCGTTGCTCACCGAGGTCACGCTGCCGCTGAGCAGCAGCCCGTACTGTTGCACCGTCGGAGGATGGTAAACGATTTGCGGCGAGGCAAGGGCCTTAACGTAGGCTTTCATGGCGCTGCCTCGCGCCAATTCGAATTCTTCGCCGCCCAGAATGGACAAAAGGCTGCCGCCTAGGTTGGCGACCAGGTTGGGCTGCGGCAGCGCATTCACCTGGTCTGGAAGGCCGATGGCGGTCGCGGCCGAGAGTTCAAAGGTCTGCGGCGCGCCGCCGGGGCCCGGCTTGCTCTGGAACTGCAAGCCCCGCGGCAGGGTCACCGTCTGACCCGGCAAGACGCTGGGCGCAACCAGCGCCGCCAGCGTTCCCGCCGCGCCGATCGCGGGACGCGGCCAGTAGCCCAGCAGTTGAATCAGCTCCGCCGGCGTCTCCGGCAAAGCGGCGGTGCGCAGATAGTCCTCATTGGCAATCCGCTCGTTGTAGAAGGTGAGAATGTCGGCCAGGTAAGCCCACCACTCCACCATCATCACCGCAAGATCGGCGACCGATGGATCGGAGTCCGCGCCGGCCTGCCAGGCGTTGAGCGATTGCTCCAGCGGTGGCTGGCCTGGCGCGGCAGTCAGCGGCGTGAGCAGCGCCCGGCGAAAGTCGTTGAAGTCGCCGGCCCGGAAGGCGATCTGCGCGAGTCCGGGAAGATTCGTGATGGCCTGCGTGCCGGCCGCATCGCATGGGCAAACCGGTGTGGTGCTCATCGTCCGCCCTCCGCAAAGACGCGAATCGTGCCGCGTTCCGGATAGTTGGGGTCATTGGCGACGCGGAGAATCTGACCGGCGCCAAACTGAAGCACCTCCGGCAGCGGCTGAAAGAGATTGCTCGCGCCGCGCTGGCGATACTCCACATCGAGGACGCCGCTTACCCCCGCCACGCCCTGGATGGCCGCCTCCAGATTGCTGCGATAGAGCGGGGTTCCGAAGGTGAAGCTGTCGGCATAGAAGAAGCCCTCGCTTCCATCCGGCTGCCTGGCATCGGCCAGGCGCGCCAGCACTCCAGCCTCCACGTCGCTGGACAGCCAGCCGCTCTGGACGCAAACCGCGATCCGGAGATCGATCGAGATCAGCCAGGGCGGCGGCGCATAGGACTCATACCCGGCCAGACGGCGGCGGTTGAGCAGTTCGATCAAGCCCTCCTGCTCGCTGAGCGTTACACTGGCGCCACTGGTGTTGCCGGCGGCCGGATCGGCGACGGTAAATACCGTCAGCCAGCTTCCCGTCCAGCGGAAGGACGTGCCCGCCTTGAGCACCCAGGGCAGCGTCTCGGCCGCCGCCTCATAGTCCTCCGGTCGCACCGCCCGGTACTGCACCGCGCGAAAGGCCTGCGGGGCCATGCGCTGAATATGCTGGGGCGTTTCGGCATCCGCGCCGTTGCTCACAACAAAGGGATTGCTGACGCTGGTCAGATAGGCCGTGGCGCTGGGATCGACATTCTTAATCGCGCCCGCCGCGACGTTGCCGGCCGAACCCAATCCGATCCGGTACTGGACCGTGAAGACATCGCCATCGTTCGGCTGCGCGCCGAAGTTCCCGTCGCCGAAGCGCAGCGTATCGCCCTGATCGCCGTCGTACTCCCATTGCGCCGGTGCGCCCTGGTCGTCGGTGGCCACCACGCGCCACGCCGCCGGATCGACGGTGCAGGCCGTCTCGGTCGCCGTGGCGTCCAGCAGGCTGGTAGAGAACTGGAAGTCCGCCGGCTCGGGATACGTGCGCTGGACAATCAACTCCGGAACCGGCTCGGCCACGTCGGGATCGACCAGATCGGCCACCACCGGCGAGTCGCCGCCGATGGCTGTGGGCAGCCATGCCAGCCAGCCTTGAGCCGGATTCGAGCGCGAGAGCGGGTAGCGGATGATCCAGTTGGGTTGCGACTGGGTGCCGTTCGGACCCTGGCGCGCGATGGCGACAGGCATGGCCAAAGCCCCGGCGGGCGCGCTTCCCACGGCAAAGGACTCGGAAAAGCGCTGGCCCTGGGTGGCGGGAAGCAGATTGCCGGCCAGATGCGTCTGAGTCAGGTCATGGTCGCGGGTAAGAGCGTCGGCCGCGCCCCAGGCAATATAGGTCACGCGGGTATCCTTGCCGCCGGTCAGGTAAATCGGGTCCCGCATCTCAGTGGCCGCGGTAAGATGCACCACCTCGCGGATGCTCTCGCCGGGAAGATCGGTCTGGATCAGCAGCGCGACGCCTTCCGCGGCGATATGCTGTTGAAACTTGAACCCGTGGCCCCGTATCCACATCGAAGTTGCGCCGCAGGGAAGGCACTGCTGGCTGTCGTCGAACCAGTAAGGCTGGAGTTTTCCGTCGTTCCACTTGGGCGAGACGGCGTAATTCCTGGTGTCTGCCAGCCCGGCGCCGATCTCGAAGGGCACGAAAGCGCCGTCGGGCGTGGTGGCGCCGATCAGCGCGCCGGCGGGAACCGTATCGCCGGTGACGTTGCACTGAACGGTGGTGCTGGCCGAGAGCGCGGGCGCGGGTTCGTAGTCCACCAGCCGCGCCATGCTCACCAGCGAGCGCCGCTGGGTGGCGTTCAGCAGCGTCGCCTCCGTGGCCACACGGTCCTGCAGATAGCTCAGTTCGTCGGCCACGGAGCAGAGGACTTCCATGAACATCATGCCGAAGTCGGCCTCGGAGCGCTCCTGCCAGGAGGGATAGCGCTGCGCGGAAAAATCGGTGAGTGCGAGCTGGAAGCTCTGGAAGTCCTTGGCCAGGTAATCGATGGCCGGCAGCGGCGGCTCCTGGGGTTGGCAGCAGGTGCTATGCGGAGCGCAATCGAAATCCGAAGGACAGAGAACCTTGAAGGAGAAGTTCGCGCTGGTGTACATCGGGTCCAGCGTGGGCAGCGGCTTCGGCTGGCTGGTTGTGCCAGTGGCCAACGCAAGCGTGTAGGTGGAAAAATCTCCCGCCTCATTGACGTAGAGCGTCAGCAGCGGGCGGCCGGCGGCATCGACGGACCAATCGGTCGCGGGATCGACCGGCTGGACCTGGATGCCCTGAATGCGATCGCCGCCGGTAACGGTGGCAATGACAACCGCCGGCGAGGCAGGCTGCACGGTGACGGCATTCAAGAAATGAACGTACAGCGTGGTCGCATCCACGGTCTTCAACTCGACAAAATCGATGCCATTGACCGTCTGCGAGTCGATCACCTTCACCAGGCGATTGCGCGGTTCTGTGAGGGGCTGCGTCATCTCAAATCACCTGTACCTGGGTCTGGGCCACCGCTTGCGTCTCGATGAGCACATACGTCACTTGAATCAGAATGGCGCTGTCCGGCAGCGGCGGTCCGGAGGCGGCGCCTCCCGTCGAGCTGTCCGCCGTTTGCACGGTCACGTCCTGCACGGTGATCTGATTGCCCAGCCATTGGTTCAACGACTGGGTGACGATCAGCTTGGTGGTCGCTCCCAGCGAGGCATTCATGGGCGCAAAGAGCAGCCGCCGCAGTCCCGCGCCGAAGGTGGGCAGACAGACCCGCTCGCCGGGACTGGTAAGCAGCACCTGGCGGATCATCTGATCCACGTGGCTGGCGTAGTCGGTCTGCGCCGCCTGCCCCGACGCGGCATCGATCGCAAACGGAAACCGTATATCCCGGCGCGTCATTCCATCCTCCTCACAGCCCCGCCGCGGCGGGCTGCGTAGCCGCTATCAGCACCATCCCCTGCGGCGCCTGGGTGGCCGCCAGGCACAGCCCCACGCTGGCCTCGTTCAGCACAAAATCGCCCCCCGCCTGCACGCGCGTGGCGGCCTGCACCCACTGCACGGTCACGCACGGGCTGGGCACTCCGGAGATATTGAAGGCGCAACCGGCAATCGTGCACATGTCCGAAATGCACAGCACGGGCGCGCCCGCAATGACCTGTGTCTGTCCGGGCACGGCCATTACCGTGCCGCCATGCGGACACATCATCGTGCTTGCAGCAGTCAGCAATGCCGGCATCAGCTCACCTCGAATGCGCCGTTGTTTACGTTCACGCCGCTGGCCCCAATCGCCACGGAGCTGCCTCCGGAACTGCTCGTTACTCCGCTGGAATCCAGCACCACGGTATTCTGCTGCGCGTCGGTCAGCGTAATGCTGCCGGCGTTATCCATGGCGATTGAACCAGCGGCGGTAACGATGCTCTTTACCGTGGCGCTGGCCTGCGAGGGAACTTCGCCGGAGTGCCAGTACATCCCCACCCAGATGGGATAAGAAACATCTCCGCCCTCGAACTCGATCCAAACTCCGCTGCCTACCTCCGGCAGCATCAACACCCCCACCTGCGGCCCGGCATAGGGAACGCAGGGCATGCACCAGCCGGTGCCGGTGGCGGGCAGCACCGACGGCACTGAGGCCTTGATACGCATGGTCGTTTCATCCACATCGGTCACCACGCCGCGATACTTGCCGTAGAAGCGGCTGCGCACCAAATCCATCAAGTCCTGCAACAGCGGATCGCTCATGAGCCCGGCCCTCCCGGCAGCAGTCCCGCGCTGGGCGCAGCGCCCACCGCGTTGCGCACCAGCACAAACTCCATGGTGTGCTTCTCCGCCGTAATCTTGTGGCGCACGCTCCACACAAAGTAATTGCCGGAGTGGAGCGAACCGGCGGCGGCCAGTTGCACCACGGTTCCGGCGCGCAAGATCGCTTTCAGCCGGTTCACATCCGCCGTTCCCCGGCAGCGCACAAACCAGCCCGCCTCGATCAGCACCGATTGCGCCCGCTCCGTCAGCTCCTGCCCATCGTCTACGGTCGTTGTCAGCACCGACGTGACTGCCGTTCCGGCAAAATCCGCCAGGCCGCGCGCCTCCATCGGGCTCAGGCCGGAGTCGCTGGTCGTGCCCCCGGCGCCGTCCGGATCGCTGTCCGTAAACAACTCCTGGTAGGCCACCGTCGCCGAAGGCCGCATCACATCCCAAGTAATATCCACCGCATCCACCGTGGCCGCCGTCGCGTCGTTCAGCGTCAGGGTCACCAGCGGATCGCCGTCCAGCGATGGCTTGGCAAAGGAGCCGGTCCGCTGCCCCGGCGTGTCTGTGCAATAGACCCGGAAGAGCTTGCCGTTGCGGCGCGCCAGCCGGCGCAGAAACTGCGCATCGGTGGCCCGCTGCATCAGGCTGTGGCCATCGGAGGTGTGGGCCGGCGAGTCATCGGTCAGATTCGCGTCGTCCGGCGTGAATCCATAGTTGGCGAAGATGGTATTGGCCACTTCGCCGTCGGTCACATCCACCCACTCCTTCACCTGCTCGGTGGTGTTCATCAGCCAGCTCGCATCCTGGCCCCAGACCTTGAGCGTGCTGGCCGCCGTGCCGGTGTCGAGATGCGCCGTCTGCGAAAGCACATAGCCGTCGAACAGGCATTGCGTGCTGCCATCGCCGGGGTCGACGGTAATGCAGAGATTGGCGAGCGGCGCCAGGCGCGTATCGTTGGGCAGGTCGTAGTCGCCCGACGTGGTGCGGTTGATCGGCAAGGTGAGCGAAAAGGCGCACGGCATATCCGCGTTCTCCTCCACTTCCAGCTCGACCATGGCCGCGGCCAGATCGCTCGCCGCCTGCCCGCCAATCAGAATTGTGAAGCTGCTCGACATTACTGCCCCCCCAGCGGAATGCCGATTAGCGGCCGGGCCTCAAGAGCGGCGGCAACGGGCGTGCCGTTGGCGTCGCACAACTTCCAGAACAGCGTCGGATCCTGCAAGTAGCGCGCCGCCAGCAGGTCCAGCCGGTCGCCCAGCGCGCGGGTGTGATAGCCGGCCAGAGGCAACTGCGCCGGTGACTGCCACAAGCGCGTCGCGGTTACCATGGAGCCATCCGGCATGGTGACGGTATACGGCGTCAGATTCGCGTAACGGCTATTGGCGGCAAACATCGGTTCTCCTCCGCATTCCCATTCCTTTCAACTACACCGGCAGCATTCCGATGATCGACTCCGCGCTGTTGGCCAGGTTGGCGATGGCCAGCGCCTCGCGCACGCCCGCCGTATAGCTTGCCGCCGCATTGGCCAGCGTGCCCAGCGGCCCATCCACGTATTGCAGCTCCGGCGGAGTAAGCACCTTCAGCGAAATCTCCGCCTCGGCGTGGGTGGGAATCAGCAGCGTTCCGTCGTAGATTTTCTCCGTGATGGTCAGCGCTGTCACCCGCACCGGAGCAATCCTGCCCGGCCCCCAGATAAACAGCACGGTGGGCAACTGCGAGGCCGGCACCGAGGTCGCCGGCGGCGCACTGCCGCTCAGGCCCAGCGCCGACGAGACCGACCCAATCAGTCCGCCGACCGGCGGCGCGGTGGGAAACAGCAGCATCTCCAGCGCCGCAATGCGCGGGTAGACGCCGCTGACCGTCGCCAGCCCCGCCGTCACCGGGCTGCCGTCCGCAATCGTATCGTCCGCGTCCATGGCCAGATTGAAGGAGAACGACTCCTCCGGCGGCCCGGTAATCGCCAGCGGATTGCTGGGGCTCTCGCCCGGCGCGCTCACCCCGCCTGTCTTGGCCGGCGTCCAGGTGTGGGTCATCGTCTCCGGGTTGTACTGGAAGAGAATCACGTTGGGCACAGGTATCGGGAAGC
>JBEKPA010000153.1:0-16880 GCA_049521195.1 Occallatibacter sp. | reverse complement strand
CCAATTCTCGACTTCGAGCGGTGTGGCGCGCTCCTTCATGAAGATTCCCGAGCCGACAAAGACGGCCTCCGCGCCGAGTTGCATCATCAGCGCGGCGTCGGCGGGGGTGGCGATGCCGCCGGCGGAGAAGTTGGGCACCGGCAGCTTTCCGGAGCGGGCGACCATGCGGACGAGTTCGTAGGGTGCCTGATGGTCCTTGGCGGCGGCGTAAAGCTCCTGCTCGCTGAGGACGGTGAGGGCGCGCATCTCGCGCGTAATCTGGCGCATGTGGCGGACGGCGTGGACCACGTCGCCGGTACCCGCCTCGCCCTTGGTGCGGATCATGGCCGCGCCTTCGGCAATGCGCCGGAGAGCCTCGCCCAGGTTGCGCGCGCCGCAGACGAAGGGCGTGGTAAAGGCGTGCTTGTCGATGTGGTGGGCCTCGTCGGCGGGGGTGAGAACCTCGCTCTCGTCGATGAAGTCCACGCCCAGTTCCTGCAGGATCTGGGCCTCGGCGAAGTGGCCGATGCGGGCCTTGGCCATGACCGGGATGGAGACCGCCCGGATGATCTGCTTGATGAGGCTGGGGCGGGCCATGCGGGCTACGCCGCCCTCGGCGCGGATCATGGCCGGCACGCGCTCCAGAGCCATGACCGAGGTGGCGCCGGCCTGCTCGGCGATAAGGGCCTGCTCGACGCTCATCACATCCATGATGACGCCGCCCTTGAGCATCTCGGCCAGGCCCACCTTGAGGCGCAGGCTGGTTCCTGTAAAGCTCTTGTTTTCCTTCTCTTCCGGCATAGTCTTGGACCTCGATTCGGGACGGCATCCGGGCTCGTCTTGAGCCGGCAAATCCACGCTTGACTCTCCCTTTCAGTGTAGCAGCGATGGACTTGGCAGGTTTCACCGGGAAGCAGGCGCGACCGGCGCAGTTCTGAGTCCTTTCCAATGCTTCTGTACCGCATCCGGTCATCTTTCAGCTTGCTTTATGAGCGCATGGCCCTCTCCCAACCACGGCCGGCGGCGGCGGGCAAGCTGCCCTGGAGGCCGGCCGGGGCCTGCCGGTCGCTCAAGTAACCCCGGGAACCCTCCTGGTCCGGCGTCTTGCCGATTCTGTGAGGCGGCTTATCGGCGCTGCCTTTGCGCGGCTATTCCCGTGCTTGTAGTTCCATGTCCGGCGTGTCACCACGTCAGGCGCTGGTTGGAAGCGGTGTTGCCTCGTCTTGCGGTCATCGCCGCCGATGAGATTCCTCCCGAGATCCGTTTGCGCGCGGTGGGAACTGTGCGCCAAGGGCCTCGAAGAACAGGGACCAGGGGCTAGGGGAAAGGGTCGGCGATTGATTGAAGGGGACGGCAATGGGGATGGAATCAGCGGCCGCGGCCGGGAACGAGGGCGCCATGCGCCGGGGCGCGGCGGGGGTCCGGTGTCGGCCCCCCCCGCCCGCGGCTCCCATGCTCACCGGCGAGCAGGAGCGGGTGCTGCTTGAGCATTTGCCGATGGTGCGCTTTCTAGCCCGGCGCATTCACGAACGGCTGCCCCAGCATGTGGACATCGAGGACCTGGTTTCAGCCGGCGTAGTGGGGCTGATGGACGCCTTCTCCAAGTTCGACCCTGCCAAGAAGGTGCAGTTCCGCAGCTATGCGCAGTTTCGCATCCGGGGGGCGATTCTGGACAGCCTGAGGACTCTGGATTGGAGTCCGAGAGAACTGCGCCGCAAGGGCCGCGCGGTCGAGGAGGCCATTCGCCTGCTGACGGCCAGGCTGAGCCACGCGCCGGGGGAGCCCGAGGTGGCCGCGGAGATGGGGCTGGGCCTGACAGAGTACCAGCAGTTGCTAGGCGATCTCAAAGGGCTCGAGATCGGTACCCTGCACATGGAGCGGAACGCGGATTCTGGCGAAGAGGAACTGGCCTATGTGCCCAGCCGCGTCGAGGACGACCCGCTCTTCTGCTGCCTTCGGGGCGAGCTTGAAGGCCGGCTGACCGACGGCATCGCGCATCTGCCCGATAGGGAACGGCTGGTTATGACCCTTTACTACTACGAGGAGATGACCATGCGCGAGATCGGCCTGGCGCTGGGAGTGGTGGAGTCGCGAGTCTCCCAGGTGCATGCCTCGGCCGTGGTGCACTTGCGGGCCGCGCTCAATGATCTGGCCGCGCGCGGGGTTTTTCACCGCGCCGGCGCTCACAAAGGGCCGGATCGTCTTAGACGCTGAGAAGCCCAGGGCCGGACCGCTGCCTCAAGCCGATTCGGTTCAGGGCCCGATCTGCTAAATCGGCGCACACCAGGTCTCCGATCGCTTGTTGCTGCACCGCTCCGATCTTGAGCGGGACCGATTTGGAGCCTGTTCATTCGATGCACGGGACGCGGCAAATCCACCCGCGCGTTGCCACTGGCCCGGCCGATGAGTCTTCGGGTGCGCAGTTTTTTGCTGGGCAAGCTCGGATCGAGTGCGGCGTGTATACTCCTTTCGAGGGCCTCCTCGGCCTTCGAATCAGCTGTCCATATTCATAGGACGCCGCGCCAATCCCCCGAGCGACCGCCGTCCCTCTCCAACCGGGCCCCAAACGCCATGGAGGCTATTCCTTGCGCTCACTCCCGTCTGTTGCTCCCGTTGCGCCCGCTGTCTTGACGAATCCGCGCGGAGCCGGCATCTCGCCGCTTACCAGCCGGCTCATCGCGACCGCGCTGCTGGCGCTGCTGGCGGCGCTTCTTTTTACTTCCACGCGTCAGGAGTCCCAGGTCTTCGACGAATCCGACCACCTGTACGCGGGTTACGAGTACTGGAAGCACGCCGACTTCGGCACCAATCCCGAGCATCCGCCGCTGGTGAAGATGCTGGCGACCATGCCTCTGCTTTCCATGGGTCTCAAGGAGCCGCCGCACTTCCCGGCGCCGTACTTCAAGATAGAAGACTTCATCAACGGGACCCAATTCCTATATGGCGGCGGCGATGCCGACGGCCTTCTGATGCGTGGCCGCGCTGTGGTGGCTTTGTTCAGCCTTGCCCTGGCGGTGCTCGTTTATCTGGCCGCTGGCGAAGTCTTCGGTCCGCTGGCCGGGCTGCTGGCGCTGGGCTTGTTCGTCTTTGAGCCGGTAATGCTCTCCAACGGCGCGCTTGTCACTACCGATATGCCGCTGGCCTGTCTCTTCTTTGCTGCCACTTATGGCTTCTATCGCTTTCTCAAGAAGCCGACGGTCTTGCGTCTGGCGCTGTGCGCGGCGGCCGCGGCTCTGACGATGGCTGCCAAGCACTCCGGAGCGCTGGTGCTGCCCACGCTGGTGCTGCTGGGCCTGGCCGACTACCTCGCGCACCGGATTACCTTCGGCCTTCTGCCTGAAGAGGGCAACCGCCTCCGCACCCTGAACCTGTTGCAACTGGCCGGCGCGCTGGCGGCTATCGGGATCGTGAGCTATGCGTTTCTATGGACAGTGTACGGCTTTCGCTACGCGGCCCGGCCCGGTCAACTGGTATTGACTCCGGCGCTGGCCGACTACACAACGCAACTCAGCCCAGCGAAGCATGGCGTAATCATGTTCTTCGCTCGTCACCATCTCTTTCCGGAGGCTTACCTCTACGGCTGGACCGATATTCTGCAGATATCCGGAACCCGCCCCACTTTCATCTTCGGCCACCTCTACCCCGCGGGACAGTGGTTCTTCTTTCCCGGCGTCTTCGTCGTCAAAAGTACGCTTGCGCTGATGATTCTCGTCGCGCTGGTGCCATTCGCCGGGGTCTTTGGCCGGCGGCGCGAGTTCCTCTTCTTCACCATACCCGTCGCTTTCTTCATGGCCGTCTCCATCGGGTCGATGCTCAGTTTGGGCGTTCGCCACATTCTTCCCGTCTACCCGTTCTGCCTGGTTCTTGCCGGTGCGGCGGCTGCCGTGCTGGCTACCCGGTCCATGGCAGGGAGGGTCGCGGTCTGCGCTCTCCTGACCTTCACTGTCGTTTCCTCGCTGCACTCATTTCCCGACTTTCTGGCCTATTCCAACGAGGCTTTCGGCGGGCCGGCCAACACCTGGCGCGTGGTGACCGACTCCAACGACGACTGGGGCCAGGGGTTGAAGTGGACCAAGACCTATATGGATAAGCATCCCGACGGAGACTGCTGGTTCGACTACTCCGACCCCATGGTCGACCCGGCCTACTACGGCATTCACTGCAAGCCGCTGCCCTCCGCCATGGGATTGCTCTTCGGCCTGAACCGGGCTTCGGTGCCAACCACGATCAGCGGCACGGTTTACATCAGCGCCGTGGAAGCATCGGGACTGATGTGGGGGCCGGACTCGCTCAATCCGTATAGAAGCATCGTCGATCGCCGGCCGGACGCGGAGATCGGCAACGTCATCCTGGTCTATCGCGGCGACTTCGATGTTACCCAGCTTGCCGCGCTGAGCGATGCCGGCAATGCCGTCAGTTTGATGCGTATGCATCGCATGCCCGAAGCCCTGGCCGCGGCGCAATCCGCCGTCCGACTGGCGCCCAATAGCGCTCAGGCCAACGCCGCGCTGGGCTGGGCGCTGTTGGCCTCCGGCCGCGGCGCGGAAGGGCAGCAGACCCTTGCCACTGCCCTCCATCTTGCGCAGACTGACCATCCGGAGTACCAGAAGTATCTGATTTTTATGCTTGAGGAGCAGAGCCACAGCGGTGGCGCCACGCATTGAGGTTGATCGGCTGCGGCGATTCGGTCATGCGGAACGCAACTTCCGGTTGGTGCAACTGCAACCACGACCCGATCTCCGCGTTGCGGTTACTGAATTGAATTCTTAATGGGATTGTCCCGGCAGATACCACGACCGAACTCGAACTCAGTATTCGATCTTGTCGGTCGAAGCGATCCACGCCGCGAAGCTCTCCCAGGCCTCCTCACCCAGCAGTTGCGTGGCGGGCAGCGCGCGAGCGGCCGGCTCCTTGCGAAACTCATCGTAGAGGAATGCGTCGCCGAAGCCGGCGCGGGCCGCTTCTGCGGCGCTGGCGGCGTAGTAAATGGCCTCGATTCGCGCCCAGTAGGCCGCTGCGAGGCACATGGGGCAGGGCTGGCAACTGGTGTAGAGTTCGCAGCCGGCCAGGGTAAATGTGCCCAAAGCCTTGGCGGCGGCGCGGATGGCATTCACTTCGCCGTGCGCGGTGGGGTCGTTGGTCGCGGTCACCGTGTTCGCCGCCTCGGCCACGATTTGTCCGTCGCGCACAACGAGAGCGGCAAACGGGCCGCCCGCGCCGGTGACCACGTTGTGAGTGGCCAACTGAATGGCGCGGCGCAAGAACTCAGGATTGGGCGCGGCGGGCATGGTCTCCAGTATATGCAGTTGTGAAAGCAGCTTCCAGCCTCTGGTACGGCTGTGTTAGCGCAGCACGTGGGCTCTCGTACAGCAGGAGAACCGCCGATCCGGAGCGTCGCTGCAGCCGGGCAAACTCGCTTCTGCCAGCCACCACGCGGAAAAGCCTTGGCTGGCATCCTCCCCGGCTCTGGCGTTCTTCTACAATCAGGTTGAGATGCCCCACTTCTCCGGCCTGCATTCCTTCCTAGACTGGCATTGGCTTTGGCTCACCGTGGCTGCCTTCCTGGCCGGGGTGCTCAATGCCGTGGCCGGGGGCGGCTCGTTTCTCTCCTTTCCGGCCTTGCTGAGCATGAGGATGCTGCCTGTTCAGGCTAATGCCACCAATACTGTGGCCCTGTGGCCCGGCCAGCTTACCTCGATTGCCGCTTATCGCGACGACATTCGCAAGAACCTCCGTCTCGTCTTGCCCATGGGTCTTGCCGGCCTGCTCGGCGGCACTGCCGGCGCGGTGGTCCTGCTGAACACTCCGCAGATGACCTTCCTGCACCTGGTGCCCTGGCTGCTGCTCGGAGCGGCGTCGATCTTTGCTCTCTGCGACCCGGTCTCCCGCTGGCTGGAACGGTTCAAACGGGACCGCAGCAAGGGTGTTATCGCCCCCGCCCCTCGTCCGCCACGCCGGCTTCCCGTCTTCTTTTCTACCGTTGCAGTCTGCTTTTACATCGGTTACTTTGGCGCCGGCGCCGGCTTTCTGCTCATCACACTGCTCTCGCTCTTCGGCTACCGGGACTTGCATGAGATCAACGCCCTGAAGGTGGTCTCCACAACCCTGGCCAACGGCGTCGCCTTCGTGATTTTTGTGGTCGACGGCCAGGTGGTCTGGCGCTATTGCCTGCTGGCCATGGCCGTCTGCGCCGTCGGCGGCTACACCTCGGCCCGCTTTGCCCGCCGGGTTCCGCAACCGGTGCTCCGCGGCATCGTCGTCTTCATCGGCCTCTCCATGGCCGCCTGGTTCTTCTGGAAGAATCCCTGATCCCCAAACTTCGTCCCCTGTAAAATACAGCCATGAGCCACGAAGGCATCCGCTTTGCCGCCAGGGACGGGGAAGCTCGCGAGCCGGAAGAAAGCCGCCCGCTGCCCCGCATCGCCGTCACCCCGGAAAAGGTCCGCGTGCTGCTTACCGAGGGCAAGGGCCTGGAGATCGATTGGGTCGACGGCCACAAGAGCGCCTGGAGCTTTGCCTGGCTGCGCGAGGCCTGCCCCTGCGCCACCTGCGTCGAGGAGCGCACCCAGGAAGGCCGCAAGCCCGGGCAGCCCAAACCGAGGCCGGCCGCTGTCCTGCCCATGTACGCGCCGCCGCCCAAGCCTGCGAGCGCCCACGCCGTGGGCCGTTATGCCATGCAGTTCAACTGGCTCGACGGCCACTCCAGCGGCATCTACTCCTGGGAATACCTCCGCCGCGTCTGCCAGTGCCGCGAATGCGCGTTCGCCGCCGCGGAAACCACCGGCGCACCCAACTAGTCAAGACGGGGTGACCGGCCATCTTACATGGTCGCGTCGGCGCGCGCGGAGCGCGCATTGTGCCGATATCCGGGGGAGCGCGGGAGGTTAAGATAGAGGAGCAATCCTGAGGCGAACGGGCTGTTTTCCGTCCTGGCAGCCCCGTTCAGGAGTGTATACTGGTGGTCTGACCTCTCTCGCGATTAGACCACGGCGCCTCTGAGCGAAAGGTCAGTGTCCAAGCCATGTTGATCCATGAAGACCGTTTATTTCCGGCCGAACCCGATACGCGAAGGATTGCCCGGGCCCTCTATGCGCATGTGAAGGGATTGCCCATCGTCAGCCCGCACGGGCATACGAATGCGGCCTGGTTCGCGAACAACGAGCCTTTCCCCGATCCCGCGAAGCTCCTCGTGCAGCCCGATCACTACGTCTTTCGCATGCTCTTGAGCCAGGGCATCCCCATCGAGGAACTCGAGATCGGCGAGCCGGAGATGAAGGATCCGCGCAAGGTCTGGCGCCTCTTTGCCAGCCATTACTATCTGTTTCGCGGAACCCCCACGCGCATGTGGCTGGACTTTGCCTTTCAGGAGCTTTTTGGACTGGAGGAGCGGCTGTCGACGAAGACCGCCGACTTCTACTTCGACACGATCGCCGAGAAGCTGCGGACGCCGGAGTTCCTGCCTCGGACACTTTTCGAGCGCTTCAATATCGAGGTGCTGGCGACAACCGATTCTCCCACCGACTCCCTGGCCGATCTCAAAACCGTTCGCGAATCGGGCTGGAAGGCGAGGATCATACCCAGCTTCCGTCCCGACCCAGTGGTGGATGCGGAGTTCGAGGGATTCGCTGAAAGCATTGCCCTCTTGGGCGAGCAGACCGGCGAAGACATCTGTACGTGGCCGGGCTACCTGAACGCGCTGCGCAAGGCGCGCGCCCGCTTCCGCGAATTGGGCTGCAAGGCGACCGACCATGGACATATTACCGCGCAAACGGCCGACCTTCCCTCAGCCGAGGCCGCGGAGCTTTACCGCCGAGTGCTCGGCGGCAATGCCGATCCGGCGCAACAGGAACTCTTCCGCGCGCAGATGCTCACGGAGATGGCGCGGATGAGCCTGGAAGACGGGCTGGTGATGCAGATCCACCCTGGGTCCGTGCGCAACCACAACCGCAAGATCTATGAGTGCTATGGCCGTAACATGGGCGCCGACATTCCCAGGGCGATCAATTACGTCGACGCGCTTCGCCCCCTGCTCGACCGGTTCGGCAATGAGCGCAACCTGACCATCATTCTTTTCACGCTGGACGAATCCACATACAGCCGCGAACTGGCTCCGCTGGCCGGCCACTATCCTTGCTTGCGCCTTGGCCCCCCGTGGTGGTTTCACGACAGCCCGGAGGGAATGATGCGTTTCCGCGAGCAAGCGACCGAGACGGCGGGCTTCTATAATACCGCCGGCTTCAACGACGACACCCGCGCCTTCCTTTCCATTCCGGCCCGGCACGACGTGGCGCGGCGCGTCGACTGCGCATTTCTAGCCCGGCTAGTCGCCGAACACCGGCTGGACGAGGACGAGGCCTTCGACGTGGCGCATGAGCTTACCTATGGATTGGTGAAAAAGGCGTACCGGCTATAAGGAGCGGAACGTGGCGGGAAGTGCGAGTCTCGAGACTTTGGACGTTAGCGGCTCATCCACCGGCGCGCGAATCGGGAATGTGCGCTGGACCATCTGCGCCATGCTCTTCGCCGCTACCACGATCGGATCGCTCTGTCATCGGCTACGTCAAGCCAACGCTTATGCAGAGCGTTGCCAATCACGGAATCGGCATGACCGACAAGGGCTACGGCTACGTCACCGCCGCCTTTATGGTCGCGTATGCGCTCGGCCTGCTTGGCGCCGGGCGCTTTGTCGATAAAGTCGGCACGCGCATCGGCTACATAATCATCATGGCCCTCTGGAGCCTCTCTGCCATAAGCCACGCTCTGGTCAACTCCGTGCTTCAGCTGGGCATCGCGCGCATCTGCCTTGGGATAGGCGAATCCGGCAACTTCCCCGCGGCCAACAAGACCAATGCCGAATGGTTTCCGCAGAAAGATCGCTCGTTCTCGTTCGGCATCTTCAACTCCGGCGCCAACATGGGTGCGATCCTGGCCCCGGCCATCGTGCCCTGGGTAATAATTCACTGCGGCTGGCACTATGCTTTTCTGTTCACCGGCTTGTTCAGCATGACGTGGATCGTGTTGTGGTTCTTCACATACCGCAAGCCCGCCGAGCATCCCACGCTCTCCCGCGCCGAATTGGCCTACATCAACCAGGGGACAGCCGAGAAGGCGGAACCGCCGACACCGTGGGCCGACTTGTGGGGAATCCGCCAGACGTGGGCGTTTGCCATTCCCAAATTTCTTACCGACCCCGTCTGGTGGTTCTATCTCCTCTGGCTGCCCTCTTACTTCAGCGACCACTTTAGACTGGACATTGCACATCTGGGAATGCCTCTGATTGTCATCTACAGCGCTTCGACTGTTGGCAGCGTCGGCGGAGGCTATCTGCCTGCCTTCTTCATCCGTTTGAAGCTTACGGCTGAGCGCGCGCGGCTGGTGGCCATGCTTCTCTGCGCCTGCCTTGTAGTCCCCGTTTTTTTGATCAACTACACTAACTCCGAATGGGTCGCAATCGGGCTGCTTGGCTTGGCCGCTGCCGCGCACCAGGGTTGGTCGTGCAACCTCTTCACCACGGCGTCGGATATGTTCCCGCGCAGCGCCGTGGGTTCTGTTACCGGCATCGGCGGCATGGCCGGAGCGGTAGGAGGTGCGCTGATGATGGTCTACGCGGGCGATATTGTGCAATTGACTGGCAGCTATGCCTCCCTCTTCGACTTTTCCGCCAGCATTTATCTCATTTCCATGTTCATCCTGGTCCTGTTCGCTCCCGGACTGAAGAAGGTGGGGTCTCTCGCATGAGCCTCTATTGCGCAATTGGAAGCGCCGATACCGATCTGACTCCCCGGCAGTTGAACGATCTGCTGGTGGAGGTTCTTGCCAAGCTGGGTCCGCGCAACAAGGTGCTGGCCGTGCCGCCCGATCAGACGCGCGAGCACTCCCGCGCCGGCGAACTGACCCGTTATGTGTGGCAGCACTACGGCGACCGCCTCAAGGCGGTCCTGCCCGCGCTTGGGACCCACACCGCCATGCGCCCGGACCAGATCGCGCACATGTTCGGCGATATGCCCCAGGATATCTTTAGCGTCCATAACTGGCGCACCGACATTGAAACCCTGGGCGAGGTTCCCGCCGAGTTCATTCGCGAACAGTCGGAAGGGAAGCTGAGTTATGCGTGGCCGGCGCAGGTCAACCAGTTGATCTCGCAGGGAGGCTTCGATCTTATCCTCTCCATTGGCCAGGTCGTGCCCCATGAAGTGATCGGCATGGCCAATTATACCAAGAACATTCTGGTGGGCACGGGAGGCCGCGAAGGCATCAATCGCAGCCACTACCTGGGTGCCGTCTACGGCATGGAGCGCATCATGGGCCGCGCCGCGAATCCTGTGCGCAACGTGCTGAGTTATGCGTCGGACCATTTTCTGCGCCATCTGCCCATCGTCTATGTGCTAACCGTGGTAGGGCGGCGCGCGGACGGCGGGCTGGCCGTGCGCGGCCTTTATATCGGCGACGACATCGAGTGCTTCAACCTGGCCGCCGGCCTTAGTCTCAAGGTGAACTTCGAGATGCTCGACGAGCAGATCGGGAAGGCTGTGGTCTACCTCGACCCGCAGGAGTTTCACTCCACCTGGCTGGGCAACAAGGCCATCTATCGCACGCGCATGGCGCTGGCCGACGATGCGGAGTTGATCGTGCTGGCTCCGGGCGTAAAAGAATTCGGCGAGGACAAGACCATCGACAGCCTGATCCGCAAGTACGGCTATCGCGGAACCCCGGCCACGCTCGCAGCGGTCAATGCCCATCCGGACTTGGCCAACGATCTGAGTGCCGCGGCCCATCTTATCCACGGCTCATCGGAGGGGCGCTTTAGGATTACCTGGTGCCCCGGTCACCTAACGCGGGAAGAGGTGGAGGGCGTGGGCTTCAATTATGGCGATTTGAACGCGATGCTGACTCGCTACGATCCTGAGAAGTTAAGCCACGGTTACAACCGGGTCGCGGGCGAGGATATTTTCTTCATCGCCAATCCCGGGTTGGGGCTGTGGGCGCATCGCAGCCGGCTGTAAGTGTGAACTGGATCAACTGACGTAACTCGAAAAGGGGTGCAGCTTGGATAAGACGACAGCCGTTGCAAGTGGACAGAAGCCGGAGAATGCGCAGCCAGTCTGCTTCGATCTGGCGATACTGACGAAGATGTACGACTTCACCGGGAAGACCGTGGCCATTACCGGCGGCGCGGGAGTTCTGGGCAGCGAAATTGCCGGCGCACTGGCCGGATGCGGCGCAACGGTCGCCATCCTGGACCTGAATGCGGAGGCGGGCAAGGCGCTCATCGAGAGACTGGGAGAGCGCGGCAAGCAGCTCACGTTCTTCAAGTGCGATGTGCTCAATCGCGAGAGCATCGGCCAAACAGCTCAGGAGGTAGTCAGCCATTTCGGCAAGCTCGATTGCCTGATCAACGGCGCCGGGGGCAATAAGCCCCAAGCCACAACCAGCGCCGACTTGAAGTTCTTCGACCTTCCCACCGACGCCGTGCGCTGGGTCTTCGACCTGAATGTGCTGGGCACGATTCTGCCCTCCCAGGCATTCGGCAAGGTCATGGCGGAGCAGGGCTATGGAGTAATTTTGAACATCTCGTCGATGAACTCATTCCGCCCGCTGACCCGCATCCCCGCCTACTCGGCGGCCAAGGCCGCGGTCAGCAACTTCACTCAGTGGCTGGCCGTGCACATGGCTCAGGAATACACGCCGAAGATTCGCGTGAACGCTATTGCGCCCGGCTTCTTCCTCACCAATCAGAACCGCTTTTTGATGCTCGACAAGGAGACCGGCGACTGGACCCCGCGCGGCAAGACGATCATTGGGCACACGCCGATGGGGCGGCTTGGCGAATCCCAGGATCTCTTCGGTTGCGTGCTGTGGCTGCTCTCGCCTGCTTCAGAGTTCGTCACCGGCGTGGTGATCCCGGTCGACGGCGGTTTTTCCGCCTTCAGCGGCGTATAGGCGCGGAGTTGAGTTATGGCCGCACATAAGGTCTCTGGCCGTGTGGTTGGGTACCCGGCGATTGGGTGCCGCGGTATCTCACCCTGGCCGCAAGAACAAGAACGCAACGAGGGTAGGGCACCCAGTTTTGGTATAACAACAAGCGGTCAGAGACCTAGTCAGATTCTTTCGAAATGGAGAATGTATGTCAGAAGCAACGTGCGATATTGGCCTGATCGGCCTTGCAGTCATGGGACAGAATCTAGTCCTCAACATGAACGACCACGGCTTTAAGGTCGCCGTATTCAACCGCACCGTCTCCAAGGTGGACGACTTTCTGGCCAACGAAGCGAAGGGGACCGCGGTCGTCGGGGCCCACTCGGTGGAGGAGCTGGCCGCGCTGCTCAAGCGGCCCCGCCGCATCATGCTGATGGTCAAGGCGGGCGACACCGTGGACCAGATGATCGACCATGTGCTGCCGTACCTGGAAGCGGGCGACATCGTCATCGACGGCGGCAACTCGCTGTTCACCGACTCCACCCGGCGCACCAAGTACCTCGCCGGCAAGGGCATTCTGTTCATCGGCACGGGCGTCTCAGGCGGCGAAGAAGGCGCGCGCTTCGGCCCCTCGATCATGCCCGGAGGCAATCCGGCCGCGTGGCCGCACGTGAAGGACATCTTCCAGGCCATCGCCGCCAAGGTCGAAGATGGAACTCCCTGCTGCGACTGGGTGGGCGAAGACGGCGCCGGCCACTACGTGAAGATGGTTCACAACGGCATCGAGTATGGCGATATGCAACTGATCTGCGAGGCCTACGATCTGCTGCAGCGCGGCCTCGGTCTCACCGCCGATGAATTGCACGAGGTCTTCGTAGAGTGGAACAAGGGCGAGCTGGACAGTTACCTGATCGAGATATCCAGCCATATCTTTGCCAAGAAAGATGAAGACGGCCAGCCGCTCGTCGATAGGATTCTGGACACTGCGGGCCAGAAGGGCACCGGCAAATGGACGGTGTTCAGCGCGCTCGACCTCGGGCAGCCGGTAACTCTGATCGGCGAGTCGGTCTTCGCGCGCTGCCTGTCGGCGCTGAAGGCGGAGCGCGTCGAGGCATCGAAGATCCTTGAAGGGCCGGCGGCCAGGATCGCCGGCGGCGACCGCGCCGAATTCATCGAGAATGTGCGCCGCGCGCTTTACTGCTCCAAGATCGTCTCTTATGCGCAGGGTTACATGCTGCTCAGGGCCGCGGCCAAAGAGAATGGCTGGAACCTGAACATGGGCGGCATCGCGCTGATGTGGCGCGGCGGATGCATCATTCGCAGCCGCTTTCTGGGCAAGATCAAAGAGGCCTTCGACAAGGACAAGGGGATCGAGAACCTTCTCCTCGACAGCTTCTTTTACGGGGCGCTCAACCAGTATCAGGCTTCGTGGCGCAAGGCTCTGGTTCATGCAGTCCAAATGGGCGTGCCCACCCCAGCATTCTCCACCGCGCTGGCGTTCTTCGACGGCTACCGGACCGCGCGACTGCCCGCCAATCTCCTGCAGGCGCAGCGCGACTACTTCGGCGCGCACACCTATGAGCGCACCGACAAGCCGCGCGGCGAATTCTTCCACACCAATTGGACCGGCCACGGAGGCCGGGTTTCGTCTACGACGTACACTGTCTAGTATTCGCGCTGCAAAATTCGCATCATCCTATGCCGCCGGGCGCTTCTTTCCGCTGAGGAAGGAAACCACCGGCGGCATCGGCATTGATGGGAGGCGGCGTTCGGGCGTGCATGCGCACAGACCGGTTGAGCGCGCGCCACGGAGAATTCGCCATGCTTGCCTTGAGACGGGAAGATATTCCTCTTGACAGATGCGGAAAGCCGCGCAATTATATGACTAGTAGTCAGAAACGGCTCGTCCTCAACTATGAATAATGGTCACATATCGCCTCCGGCCACTCTCCCCGATGCTCTGGCTGCCGGGAGTGTGCCCCAGCGGGCAGGCATAGGCCGCCGGGAACGCCGCGGCGCGGAGACGCGGCTAAGCCTGTTCCGGTGCGCTCTTCGACTGATTGCGGAGCGCGGCTTCACGAACGTCACAGTGGAGCAGATTACCGAGGCCGCTGACGTGGGCAAGGGAACCTTCTTCAACTATTTCGAGAGCAAGGATCACGTGCTGGGAGTGATGGCCGAGATTCAGCTTGGCAAAGTGCGAGAGGCCGCTTCACTCGCCGAACTGGGCCAGCAGCGGATCCATTCCGTGCTGCACCGTCTGGCGCTGCGCCTGGCAGAGGAACCCGGACGCAGCCCCAGCCTGGCGCGCGCCTTCATCTCCTCCTTTCTAGCCAGCGAGAGCGTTCGCAAGCTGATTGAGCGCAATATGCAAGAGGGCCGCGGGATGATTGCCGAGATTGTGGCCGCGGGCCAGAGGCGCGGGGAGATCGATCCTGGACTGAAGAAGGAAGTGGTAGCGATCCAGCTTCTGCAAACGTGCATGGGAACGGTGCTGCTGTGGTCGCTGCATGGGAAACCTGCGCTGCGACAGTGGATCGAGAACAGCTTTCAACATTTGTGGAGGGCGATTGCCAACTCCGGTCGAGAGCAGGAACCATGAGAACCGAATTCCGCATTGTTTTTCTTTTGTGGTTGGCGAGCTTGATCGGCGGCTCGACCCCGGGCGTGATCTGCGCGGCTCAGCAACCGCCGCCGTATCGCCTGACGTTGCAGGATGCGATTCAGAAGGGGCTGCAGGCCAACCTCAGCGTGCTTGTCGCCGGTACTCGTGTGGATGAGGCCGAAGGCACGCATGAGCGCCGCTTGTCGGCCGCGCTGCTGCCGCGGGTCAATGCGCAAACCTACGCCAATGTGCAGAACCGCGACCTGCGCGCCTTTGGGCTTTCGCTGCCGGGCATCCCAATCCCCAGCGTGGTGGGACCGTTTTCGAACTACGATTTCCGGGTTTACGCGCAACAGAATATTGTCGATCTGGAGAGCTATCGCGGGTTGAAGGCAAGCGAACGGGCGCTCGATGCGGGCAGGATGGATTTGCAGGATGCGCGCGACCTGATCGTTCGCTCGATTGCGGGCCTCTATTTGAATGCGCAGTCCGCCTCGGCGCGCGTTGAAGCCGCGCAATCGCGGGTGACGGATTCGAACACTCTGTTCAAGCTGGCAAAAGACAAGCACGACGCGGGGACGGCGACGGGCGTGGACGTGCTGCGCGCCGAGGTGCAGTTGGCCAACGACAGGCAGGCAAAGCTGGTGGCCGAGAACCAACTGAAGCAGTCGCTGCTAACTCTGGCGCGGAACATGGGCATGAGCCCAGGCACGCCATTGGAGCTCGCCGAGCCGCTCCGTTACCAGGCGCTGAGTCAACCAGACTCCGAGACTCTTGTACCCACGGCGCTGCTCGCGCGCGCCGACTACCTTTCGCTTGCCAGCCAGCGCCAAAGCCTGCTGGAGCAGCAGCGAGCCAGCCAGGCCCGTTTCTATCCAAGGCTCAGCATCAATGGCAACTTTGGAGCGATTGGACGCAGCATTGGCGGCGTGCAACCCACAGGCCTGATTCAAGGCCAGATCGATTTCACGGTCTTCGATCGCGACCGCAACGGCGAGGCGCAGGAACTGGCCGGCCGCGTCAAGCGCATCGACGATCAGATTGCGGATCTGCGGCGAGGCATCGATGAGGATATCCGCGAGGCGCTGCTCAATCTGGATTCAGCGGCCGAGCAGGTGACTGTCGCCAGGGAAGGCCGGGATCTGGCGCAACGGGAACTGGAACTCGCGCAGGATCGTTTTCAGTCGGGAACGGCCAACAATGTGGAGGTTGTGACCGCTCAGGACGAACTGGCCCGCGCCGAGGAGAACTATATCCTTGCGGTTTCCAGCCATGTGGATGCTAAGTTTGCGCTCGCCCGCGCCATGGGAGATACGGAGAAGAATATTGTGCAGTTTGCTGGGAATCCATAAGCGGATTTGCCGGCCGCGCTGCGCTCGATGTTACTGTTCGCGAGGTTCAATGCTATGAAGAGAGTTATTCCTGTCTTGATTCTGCTGGCCGCGGCGATTGCCGCCGGCGTCTACTTCTACCCGCGTCTGACCAGGAAGCCGGCGCCCGCGAATCGACTTACGCTCTCCGGCAACATTGAAGCGCATGAGAGCCTGGTGAGCTTCAAGGTGCCGGGGCGCATCGTCGAGTTGCCGGTCGAGGAGGGCCAGCAGGTTGAGCCAGGCGCTCTACTGGCGCGCTTGGAGGACGCCGACTCCAGGCAAAAGGTGCGGATTGACGAGGCGGGCGTGCGCGTGCGCGAGTCCGACCTTGCGCTCACGCTGGCCGGAACCCGCGAGCAGGAGGTGAGGGCGGCGCAGCAGTCGATGATCGATGCGCGGGCCGATCTCGAGCAGAAAAAGCTGGACAACGATCGTGCGCGGCAGCTCTTCGCCAAGGATGAGATCTCCGCGCAGGACCGCGACCAGGCGGCAACCGCGCTGAAGCGCGCAGGGGCGATCTTCAAGGCCGCGGAACAGCGTTACAACGAGGCTGTCGAAGGCAGCCGCAAGGAAGATATAGAGATTGCGCGCGCCAATCTGAACCAAGCCAATGCGAACCTTGGCTTGTCGAGAGTGAACCTGGATTATGCGGTTCTGCATGCGCCTTACGCCGGCGTCATCACGGTGCGCCAGGCTGAGTTGGGAGAAGTGGTCGCGCCGGGCTCTCCAGTGGTTACGCTCGCCGACCTCGACCATATCTGGCTGCGCGCCTATATCGCCGAGACGGATCTGGGCAGTATCCACTGGGGCCAGGAGGCGACGGTCACCACCGATACCTATCCCGGCAAGCAATATCATGGGCGCATCTCGTTCATCTCATCTAGCGCTGAGTTTACGCCGAAGAGCGTGCAGACTTATACGGAGCGGGTAACTCTTGTCTATAGAATCAAGATCGATATCGATAACCCCAATCGCGAATTAAAACCGGGCATGCCCGCGGATGCTCA